>DASRZI010000522.1:0-27978 GCA_035686605.1 Candidatus Zixiibacteriota bacterium | reverse complement strand
AGGTCCGTGTCCGTTTCAGTCTCCTCTCGAGTCGACAGAGAACGGTCTTTCTAAATTGGTTCGCACTCAACTCTGACTCAACCAAGACCGCAGCGTTTAGAAAAGTTGGCTGGTCTACAAGACCAACCGGGCAGGTTTCATAAACGCCTGATACCGCCATCACGTGACAACATTCATCTAGATATCTTACCGCAGCCTGAATATTGTTTTCTTTATCGATGTTGGAACCAAGAAGGATAAAGATACGATTTTTCATTGTTGAGACACAAGAGTTTGACTGCCGACTACTCGCCAATTCAAACCAAAACCAAAAAGCAGATTTCTGTTATCTCGCATCAGGAATAGTCGCTTCTCTCGCGGACGATCTCAACTCCGACTGACCGGGCAAAACGCAGTGCCCCCGGTTTCTCAACACGCACGATTACTTTCTCCACCCCGAAATCCCTTAAGATAAATTGGGCAATGTCTTCAGCCAATCTTTCCACGAGAAAATCAGACGATTGTTCAACATGAGCAATGATTCTCTTGGTGATCGTGCGATAGTTGACGGCGTCTGAGATGTCGTCACTGGCTGCCGCTGGTCGTGTATCTGAGTAAATGACGAGATTGATCAGAATGTCCTGTTTGTTGGCACGTTCGTCCTCGTTTATTCCAACAATGCCCCTAAGAAGCAAATCTTTAATGATTATTTTGTCCATAGTCCTGTTTGATTGAAACTGATCCATCAAGAGGTGCCTAATTGGTTTGTCAAAGGCTCCTCGATGGAAAACCTATAAGAATTCTCCGCCATCAATTCTGATCGTGACCCCAGTGAGGAAATCCTGTCTTAATATATGAATGAGATTGTCGGCTACCATCTCAGGGTTTCCAGGAACTCCAAGAGGAATGCGAGTCCGTGACAGTTCCAAAAGATAATCGTCTCCTTTGCCTGGAGGGGGAAGTATCGCCCCTAAAGCCAGGGAATTGACCGTAATCCGGGGAGCCAGGTCGAGGGCCAAGGTTTCGGTCATCGTTTGGAGACCGGCCTTGGTCAAACGATAGGCGATGTGATCGGCCGCGGGTTGGAAGACGCGAGCGTCCGAAATGTTCACTATGGCTCCCTGCCCATTTTCAGGAATCTGCTCTGAGAATGCCTTTGACAAAAAGAAGGGCGCCTGGAGATTAATGGCAAATTGTCGCTGCCACATCTCGTGAGTGGTCTCCCTTAGCCCTCCAGGCAAGAAAATCGCTCCGTTGTTAACCAGGATATCTACCTGACCAAAATTGGATACGGCAGCCGGAACGATCCCGCGGACCTCGTCCAGGTCGGACAGATCTGCCTGGTATATGGCGGCTTTTGCGCCCATTGCTTCGATTGAGGCCAGTGTTTCTCTTGCCGGAATCGAAGAGCGCCCATAATGAACCAGGACATCACATCCCTCCTTTGCAAGAGCGATTGATATCGCCCTCCCAATTCGCACGGCGCCGCCCGTCACGATAGCTACTTTTGATTTGAGCTCCATTGTTGTTCCCTGATATTTCCTAAAGGCTCGCCGGTAAATCTGCAGTACGAACCAGGCGACAACCGCCTGTACTATTAAAAACTCGATCGCAATCAGCATCCGGGTTATAGATCATCAGATTGTATGAATCTTCGCAATCACTGTACCAGATCGACGAACTCGTCAAAGTGGGTGACATTACGAATCCTAACCCGAGTCCATTCATACCTGTCGTCGAAGCCATGCCATTCCCCCCCAACTGTCGTTACCGCTCCCCAATAGTCAAGTTCAGCCATGATGTCCAGCACCTGCTCATCATACCGCCCGCCAGGATAGGCGAAGTATCGTGGTTTATGATTCAAATGAGCCTCAAGTGTTTCGCGAGATCCAAGAACCTGGTAAATAACGTAGTCCCGATCCTGCTCTCTAAGGTCTGGATGCGTCTTGCTGTGCGGTTCGATTCGCATACCTGCCAGAGCCATTTCCTCAATCATGGCCCAGGTCATATATTCCCGATGGCTCTGATCGATGAAATCTGTAACGACGAAGAAAGTGGCCGTCATGCCATATTCCCTTAAGACCGGGAAGGCATTCTCATAGTTATCGCGATAGCCATCGTCGAGCGTAATGATGACTGGATTCGGCGGAAGCTCTTGTTTGTTGGTGATCGCCCTTGACAGTTCATAGAGATCGATCGTTGTATATCCGTTTTCAGCCAAATATCTCATTTGCTGCTGGAAATCCTCCGGCGACACCGAGAGGTCCAATCGATACTGATCAGCGTCCTCCGGCGGTATGCTGATATAGTGGTACATCAGGATTGGCACTTTGAGTGTTTGGCTAAATGAGCCATTAGGCGTTGGAAGCGGTGTCGCCGTTGGTGTGCTGGTGGGTATTGGCGTGCTGGTTGGGATAGGCGTGTTGGTTGGGATGGGTGTGCTGGTCATTGTCGGCGTATCTACCGGAGTCGGCGAAGGCGTTAATGAAGGCGAATCGGTCGGCGTATTTGATGGCGAAGGCGTTATGGTTGGGGTTTCGATCACTTGGGGAGTTGCAGACGGTTGACTGGACGAGGATTGGCTTGTCATTTGGCTGCTGATCAAAGGATCGTCCGTCGGCCTAGGCTCGATGGACGCCGAACTGGCTGCCGTCACCTCAGATATTTCACTCTTCCGATCGGCGGCTGCGCTTCCCAAGCCCACACCTAAGGTAGATAGGACGATGAACAACAGCAGCAATGACCCTACGCAGCTGATACCGTCGGGAAATCTGCCCGTGGGGCTCCACTTATCCGTTTGATACTCGTGATCATTCATCCCTGTCATAACAAAATCCGAGCATAACTTAGCGATAAAGACGAGTCAAGAGATTGCGAATGGTCGAGAACTCGGTTTGCATCTCCGCTCTAGTAGCCTCCTGAAAGGATCTTTCCAGCCAGAGTGGGATTTTCGCTAAGCTTGGGTTAGGAAGGCTATCCCGGCTTTGATATACTCGTCGATTGGGAAGTAGGTCCCATTTATTCGTAACCATTTAGGCGGTGGCGTGTTATTTCTGTTAGCATGCCAGTGAGCCTGTCACAATAACTGGTGCATATCCTGGCATGAATGATCCAACTTACGATGAAAGCGCGCTCATTGAGCGTGCCAAATATGACAGCGAAGCGTTTGGCGAGCTGTACGAGATCCATTTCGATCGAATTTACAACTATATCTACCACCGTACCGGTAATATTCACGATGCGGAAGATTTGACCGCCAAGGTATTCTTTCGCGCTTTACAGCACATTAGAAATTACAAAGATCAGGGCAGTCCATTTTCGGCATGGTTGTATAGCATTGCCCGGAACCTGCTGGCTAATTGGTATCGCGATAACAGCAAGCGGACCATGATCCCGATAGATTCCATAGCCCAAATTCAGATCGCTGATGGTCCAGAGCTTGAATCGGAATTCGTAGAGAACCGGGAGGTATTATTGGCAGCTATCAGACGGCTGCCAGAAGAGCGACAAGATCTGCTTATTTTAAAGTTCGTGAACAAGCAGTCGAATGCCGAGATAGGCAATATACTGGGTCGAAGTGAAGGGGCGATAAAGTCTCTCTATCATCGAACGCTTCTCTCGTTAAAGAGCGAGCTAATGGAGAGCTCGAGACGAGAACAGGTTCGCCGGCAAGGCGAAGCTCAAAGCAAAAACGGCTGGGCTTCTATCCGAAGTCGACTTAGTGGCCATCGGCAGTAGGTCAAGAGAATATTGATCTGATGCTGGGCACACATGTCCAGCATATATCAGTTTTATACGGAGATTACCATGCGAGTTGTTACCGACGATGCCGGCGATGTCCCATCCGAATTGGCGGAGAAAGACAATATTGCTGTGATTCCAGTGAATGTCACCTTCGGGACCGAGGAATTTCTGAGCGGTATTGACATAAGCCATAAGGAATTCTATGAAAAGGTCAAAGAAGTTGGCGATCATAATTTTCCGAAAACAGCCCAACCAACACCATATCAATTTACAGAGTTTTACAGGGCTATTATGGACGAAGGTGAGAAAGAGATATTTACCGTCACCGTGGGTGAGAAGTTAAGTGGAACCTATGCCTCGGCAGAAGCTTCCAGGAGAGAATTGGCAGGCGAGGGCACGTTTCATTTGTTTGATTCAATGGGTGGTTCAGCCGCCCAGGGATATATGGCCATAGAAGCGGCCCGTATGGCGGCCAAGGGAGCATCGGCTGAAGAGATTCTGGATCGACTGGAAACGATGCGCGAGGAGATGGTCGTCGTTTTCTTGATCGACAGCCTGGAGTACGCCGTACGCGGCGGTAGGGTTAGTTCCATGCGGTCGATAGTAGCTTCCCTGTTGAATATCAAGCCAATCATGAAGCTTGAGGACGGCTTGATTGTGGAAGCCGGCAAAGTAAGAACCTATAACAAGGCACTTGATTACATCGTCAACTATGTCGTCGAGCGAGTGGGTGATAAGCCAATAAAACTGGCATTTATTCATGCAAATGATCCGGATGGAGCTATTGAGCTGCAAAAGAGGGCTCTGCCCTTACTTAATCCCGAAGAAACGATAATAACCGAAATGGGTCTTCCAGTCTCGATAAATCTAGGTCCCGGTGCATTAGGAATCGTCGCAATACCTGTATATGGTGCAGTATGAATGAGGAAGAATACTCGAAATTTATCGAGGAATACACTACCGTAATGACGACGGACAAGGGTACTTCAGCATCATCAAGATCTGATTTCTCTGAGGAATCGCTCGAAATGAAGTCGCTCTTTACCCTGGCTAATTCTGTTGAGTCTGTCCTGGTGCCAGTAAAGGCCCCGTCCTTTAGGGCAAGTCTTGGTCAGCGTCTAGCGCTCAGACAAGAAGATAAGCCGAAATTCCGAGCCTTAGCGACACGCCAGAATGTGGTTTGGATGGCGGTTGCTGCCGCCGGATCCTTCATATCGATTGCAGGCGTCGTTTTGCTCGTAATAAAGAAACTAAAAAACACAGGCAGGAGAGAACAAACGACCGCTGCTGCCTCGATTTGATAGCCTAACAATCTGTAAGCTCTCCGCCCTTGATTGGACGCTAGCTTATGATGCCAGTTACCAATTGGAAACCCGATAGAAAAAGAGGCTACATTTCGTGGCTTTTTTTTGCCACACCAGGGGAGTTGTGATAAAGTCCACCTTCGCGGCGTGCTGGTGTTAGCTTCTAGCCAAAGTACTGCACAGTGATTGCCTTAACCGGTACCCAATTTCAAAAGACAACTGGAAATAGGAAATGAGTAGAAATGTAAAACATTTAGTGTCGGTTGCCGTGCTGGTGATTGTTGGAGCAATCGTGACCTACTTCTTGTTGCGAGCCATTTACATATTACCGGTGGCTGCCAGTGCTGAAGCTGGTCCCATTGATCAGCTCTTCGACATCCAATTTGCATTTATTGCTTTCCTCTTCGCTCTCATAGTTGTCTTCATGCTTTACAGCGTTGTGATGTTCAGGCGCAAACCAGGGGATGAGCAAGGGGCAGATTTTCATAGTCACACCGTTCTTGAGATCGTGTGGACCGTCATCCCTCTTATCATCGTGATTGCTCTAGGCATATTTTCAGCTTTTATGTTGGCAGAGATCACCGAAGCAAATCCAGGTGAAATGGATGTCCATGTTCAAGGCCGGCAATGGTCATGGGTATTCTCTTATCCAGATCACGAAGAAGTTGGCTTTTCCACAAGTTTAGTGTTGCCAGTTGACCAGCCTATCAGGCTGCTGATGAGCACAGACGATGTGCTGCACTCGTTCTGGGTTCCCGAATTTCGAGTTAAGCAAGACCTGGTACCTGGTCAGATTACCGAACTACGAATAACGCCAGACTTGGAAGGATCCTATAAGGTGCGCTGCGCCGAGATATGTGGTTTAGACCATGCCAGGATGGTGGCCAATGTAGAGGTTGTAAGCCGAGCCGAATTTGATCAATGGATTTCCGATCAAACCCCACTGCTACCCCTTGACGAAATGAGCGCCGCCGAAAGAGGACAGCAATGGGTGGTCGAGTTGGGATGTAATAGTTGTCACAGCGTCGATGGTGCCGTTGGCGCCGGACCAACGTGGCTAAATTTGATCGGCCGAAACGAGGATCTCGTGGATGGATCGACGATTACAGTGGATGGAGAATACATCCGGAAGTCGATTCTTAATCCCAGTTTTCAATTAGTTGATGGATTTGCTGATTCGATGGTCAAAGATTACGATGAACGAATTGCTGCGCGAGAAGCTGAGATTGCCGAACGTCAGAGCTTTGAGCTTGATATGATTGCGGATTTGATCGCCTATATTGAGACACTCGCTGAATAAGGTCAGGATTCAGGAAGGGGACAGATGGTAACGTTTTTCTCATTGGGGCTTGTCAGGGGAATAATTGGCCAATTCATCGGCTTCGCCATTGGCTTCGGCCTTGTTGCTGTCGCTCGGTCAGCCCAGGGACTGGAAAAGAACCCGGATCTGGCTGTGCTCGTCGGCGCGATTTTTGGTCTCTTTGGCTTTCTCCTAGCGGCTGGTGTGTTCACGGATTGGCTCAAGTGGATTCGCGGTGTTGAAACTCCTCTTCGGCATGGACCTCCCAAATACCGGCCCGCATGGACGCGCTATTTTAGCGTAGATAACAATCACAAGGTCATCGGCATCCAATACACCGTAACAGCTGTTCTGGTACTGCTGCTTGGCGGCGCGCTGGCCCTTATTTTCAGGCTCGAGTTGTCCTATCCGGGTATGCAATTCCTGAGTGCGAACCAGTACAACTCACTTTTTAGCGCTCATGGCATCATCATGATCGTCAGCATCTTAATGGGCGTAGGTGGCATGGTAAACTACCTGGTGCCGTTATTGATTGGCGCTCAAGATATGGCCTTCCCTCGACTCAATGCGTTTAGCTTCTGGGTTGCTATTCCAGCAGCGGTTCTACTGGTAGCTGGACTAGTTATCGGTGGTTGGGATACCGGCTGGGTGGCTTACCCAACGCTCAGCACAACGACACCCGAACTGGGCGTCCAGTTGTTCCTGTTAGGGTTCTGGATCGTGGGCTTCTCCTCGATTGCTGGCTCTCTGAACGTGATAGTTACGGTTGCGAAGATGCGCGCTCCTGGTATGGGCTTGTTCAAGATGCCAATATTTGTTTGGGGAGCGATAGCCGCCAGCTTGATCCAACTAACGGCGACACAGACCGTTGGCCTTGCTCTCCTAATGGTTGTTATGGAACGAGCCTTGGGTCTGGGCTTTTTCGGCCCTGGGGCTCTTGGAGCGACCTTGTATCAGGGCGGCGGTGACCCGCTCCTGTACCAGCACCTTTTCTGGTTCTACTCACACCCTGTGGTATACGTATTTGTATTGCCGGGCTTGGGCGTGATAAGCGAGCTTCTTCCGGTCTTCGCACGGAAACCCCTATTTGGTTACAAGTGGATAGCCCTATCCAGCATAGCCATAGCCCTGGTAGGTTTCTTGGTATGGGCCCACCACATGTTCGTATCGGGTATGGATAATTCCCTAAGAGTACCTTTCATGATGGCTACCTTGTTAGTGGCGATTCCGACAGGCGTGAAATTCTTCAGTTGGGTAGCGACGATTTGGGATGGGCGAATGGTATTTCCTGCGCCTATGCTGTTCACCCTGGGCGCCATATCGGTCTTCTTGCTCGGTGGCCTTACCGGTCCGATCCTGGCTACGGTTCCGACTGATTTGATGCTGCACGATAGCTACTGGATCGTCGGCCATTTCCACGCCACCATGTTCGGTGGTTTCGTATTCCCCTTCTTCGCGGCCCTGTATTATTGGTTCCCGAAGATGAGCGGGCGGATGTACAACGAAACATTGGCAAAATGGCATTTCTGGCTGATGCTCCCTGCATTTTGGATCATGAGCTTAGGCCAGATGCGTATCGGTCTTTTGGGTATGCGTCGCAGGATTGCCGATTACGATCCTGCCCTTGGAATCGAAACGACGCAGATGCTGATAACTTTCGCCGGACTGGTCATCGGTTGGTCGGTGCTAATAATGACTTATAACTTGATAAGCAGCGCTCGTTCGGGCGTGCGCGCTGGAGCAAATCCTTGGCATTCACGCTCGCCAGAGTGGCAGATTCCTTCGCCAGCACCGGAGATGAACTACGAGAGGCCACCGGTAGTCGTCGGCGACCCATATGATTATGGGCATCCAGACACAGAATATGTATCCATAACACCCGCCAGTGCCGGCGACTAGTTTTTGGATATGCGACGTGAGCGAGCTGCACTGTTATCGGGTGAATGTCAAATAATGGGAGACATTGAGAAGATCGAACTCTCCCGGCGCTCCAGTGAACATCGAATGGGCGCAGTAGCTCTGACCTCGAAGGAGTAATGATTCGTGAATGACAAGAAAAAAGCCGATTACCGCCAAGGAATTATTGTTTTTCTAGTCCTGGCTGTGCTAACGGCGATTGAGATCGCGGTGGCGAACTACCTCGATAATCCGGGCGTACCTTTGATTATTATCGCGCTGATCAAGGCGGGACTTATCGTTCAATTTTTCATGCACATCTACCGCCTCTGGCGTGAGGAGAGTCACTAATGGGTGCTGTTGCTGAGGAAATTCACGAACCTCACGTCGAAGAAGCGAGCTACGAGGAACGTACTAAGAGAAACCGCCTGGGGCTCTGGCTGTTCCTTTTTTCTGAAATCTTCCTTTTCGGCGCTTTGTTGGCAGCCAGATATTACCTTTGGGGAGACACTCGGCCAGAGCTTGACCAGATGGTTGGTCTCATCACGACGAGCATTCTGCTGTTAAGCAGTTTCTTTATGGCACGCGCAGAGACAGCCATAGGACACGATAATCATAAGACCTTTATGCGCAGCCTGGCATTGACGGCTTTGCTCGGTATCGCCTTTTTGATTGGCGTGGTTGGCGTCGAGTGGGGAGGGCACCTTAAGCCGACAGATGGCGCTTATGGAGCCATTTTCTATGCTATGACCGGCTTGCACGCCCTCCATGTGTTGAGCGGCGTCATCTTGATTGCTATCATCTGGAATCGAGGCCGGCAAGGTGATTTTTCGTCCGAACGACATTGGGGCGTTGAAGCAACGGCCGTCTACTGGCATTTCGTCGACGTGGTCTGGGTATTCTTCTACCCGGCCCTCTATCTGATCGGGACCGCAGCCTAGGGATGGATCCACTACTACGCGCCACGCTAACCTCTTGGGATTGGCGCGTCGAAGTCATTTCGGTCTTGGCCCTCGCCGGCACCATATATTTGTTGGGGTGGTGGCGCGTTCGGCAGCGAACCATATCCAAACAAGTACATAGTCGCTGGCATGCAAAAGCTATCTGGAGACCGGTAGCTTATGTGGGCGGTCTGCTAATCCTCGGGATTGCCTTGATGTCGCCAATCGATGTTCTGGCAGCGCAGCTTTTTACCTTCCACATGATCCAGCACGTGCTGCTGGTTATGGTTGTGCCTCCCTTGCTTCTACTGGCCAATCCACTTCCGTTTTCTATATGGGGTCTTCCGAAGAGCCTCAGATCGCCTGCTGGAAGTTTGCTCAAGCGGGATTCACTGGTTCGCCATGGTCTCCAAAAGATAACCGGCGCCGGGTTGGTATGGATGGCCTTTGTAATCGTCTACTGGGGTTGGCACGATCCAAACGCATACGATCTCGCCCTGAGAAATTCATTTGTCCACGATCTTGAGCACATCACCTTCTTCGTCGTCTCGGTGCTTTTTTGGTGGCACGTAACAGGGGCTGGACCAAAGATCCATCGTCCCATGTCGCAAGGAGTCCGGTTCGCCTTTTTATTATCGGCCATACCCATTACTATGCTCGCTGGCCTGGCGATCACTTTTTCCACAGAGCCAATCTATAAATACTACGAAGCCATGCCCCGCCTATGGGGTCTGTCCGTAATGGATGATCAACGGATAGCGGGAGTTATCATGTGGGTGGTCGGAAGCATGATGTATATGGTTGCGGCTCTGATAATCGCCGCCCGCTGGCTCCAAAAAGAAGAGGCAAAACCCTCCCTACCAAGGTCGGCATGGGCAACAAAAGATGCTCTTGCCACTCCAGGGATTGAGGCTAAATAGGTTAACGATGTATTGTCGGGCATGGAAGATGAAGAATGGAATGGGTAAGGTAGGATGAAACGCACGACTCCCGACAAGTTCAAAAGGCAAGCTCATGCAAGTCTATTGGCTGCCTGGATGGCTGCGGTCGTCCTGTTGGTCACCTTTCAGCCAGCATCTGCTCACACAGAGGGCAAGATGCAGCTTTCAGCCGAGCCAGCAGGTCCATTCAAAATGACGGTGTTTTCATCTCCTGATCCAGCGACTATTGGAGACATTCACATTGCGGCCCTGATTTTCGTAGCCGAGGATGCGAGACCGGTATTGGACGCTGATGTGCTGGTCACCGTGACGCCAGTCGACGGCGGAGGTCCATCGCAGAAATCCCAAGCAGTGCAAGGGGACTCAGAGAATAAACTGCTATTCGAAGCTATTATCGATGTCTCTACTCCAGGTCTTTACTTGGTAAGCATAGCGGTTGAAGATGCCGACGGTCAGAGCGGCCAGGCCTCCTTTGAACTGGGAGTGTCCTCGGACGAGGGATTTAATTGGATCTACCTGATTCCAGTCATCGTTGTTGTCTTGGTTGTGGTTGTGCTGATAACTTTTCGCATGAAGCGCCGCGGTACTTCCCAAGAATGATAGTACTCTAATCCATGCTAGAAGAGGGATCGCCATTTACCTGTCAAGTGACAGCATAGTTTGATTTCCAGCCCCTTCTTTGTCTTC
The DNA here is from genome assembly GCA_035686605.1 of Candidatus Zixiibacteriota bacterium. Taxonomy (GTDB): domain Bacteria; phylum Chloroflexota; class Anaerolineae; order Promineifilales; family Promineifilaceae; genus UBA11865. The sequence continues at coordinate 17,186 of DASRZI010000522.1, read as the reverse complement.
TATCTCCGACGAACTAAAATTCAACTATTCGTCTGCGGGTATATTACTGTACCTCATTCTGACGAGCGGACTCGGCGAGACACAATATAGACCGTTGTTGCAGGGCATAGATGAGCGCATCACAGGAAAAGACAGAAGCAAAGGAGAGAGCAGGGCAGGCGTCTTTGGCGCAATTGCCGCGACTATTTGTAAGCCGGCGCTGGTGGTGGGTGACCATACTTGTTCTGGTAGGAATGGTGATCACATTCCGCCTCGGGATCTGGCAGCTGGACCGCCTCCAGCAGCGACGGGCAAGAAATGCGGAGTACATCGAACAAATCAGCGCTAATCCTCTTATGCTTGATGGAGCTCCTTTACCAGCTAGCGCTGATGAGATGAGAGATCGTCCCGCCCTGGCAGAAGGGAAATTCGATTTCACAGAGCAAATAATCCTGGTCCAACAGAATTACGAGGGACGGCCTGGAGCCCATTTGGTTGTTCCCTTCAATATCGATGGAAGCGAAACGGCAGTCCTGGTTGACCGGGGTTGGGTGCCGTCTCATGAAATAGAGGCAGGCGACCTTCACCGGTTCAGCGATACGAGCCAAGATACTGTGGAGGGTTCGCTGCAGCCCTCTCACACGTTGTCTGGAGGACGTGAATCAGAAATCGAAGGACCTCAGGTTGAATGGTACCGGATCGATATTGAGGCGATTCAAGATCAGGTGCCATATAAGCTGCTGCCCGCATATCTTATGGAAAAGCCAGCAGCCTCAATCCAGGAGGAGCTTCCGTACAAAGTTGAACCTGAAATCGACTTAAGTGAAGGATCGCATCTTGGATATGCAATCCAGTGGTTTATGTTTTGCTTGATGCTCTTGGTCGGATATTCATACTTCGTTAAGACGCGCAGCACTACCTAACGTTTCCGGCAAGAAAACCGGCTCGATCTTCGCATATATTTCACGATTTTCGTTGCTCATAACCCATCAGTCATATCCATTGAAACCCATTGCTGTTTGGCCGCTGAAAGCACCGGCAGACGTACTTTCTATTGCGAATAAGTGGGCGATTTTATATAATGCGCGACGACTTTTGAAGGCGACGACGTTGTGGTCGACAACTCTAGCAGTAGTATAATTTGGGGGAGTTAATCCGAGTAAAATCGACCAGGAGGGGCGTTAAAGTCTGAGGGGTGACTTATGCGTTGGTATTGCGTAGTGTATTCTAGCTACCAATACTGGACTCATCGCTTCTCTATAATAAATATGAAGGCTGTCATAGGCTAGTAGTATAGTTGGTTCAGAATATGTTCAATCGGATAAAGATTGAAGAAGGTTGGTTCACTCTACTACTTGTGTGGGGGCTGGTGAGCATCGCCGTCGCAGCCATCATCAATGCCGACCTAATACCCGGCTTAGAATATCTCCCATTTATCGCAACAGCTGGAATATTGACCGGTCTCGTGCTTGCCAAGAGCAAGTTTTCGGGACAGACCGCATTTCTCCTTGCCTTAATCTATGGTCTGTTCGTGGTAACCGTGGTTATTGGCCGGGAACTGCCCGGTGATCTAACCTGGCGAGAACGCGTCGGAGACCTGATCGGCCGTCAGCTCACATGGGTAGGCAAGGCCGTCACCCAGGGATCAAGCAGGGATGGACTCATCTTTGTGATTCAGACCAGCTTCATATTCTGGTTCTTGGCTACGTCTGCTGCCTGGTTCACTTTCAGGGGCGCCCATGTTTGGCGCATTGTACTGCCAAGCGGATTAGTCTTGCTCAGCGTCGTTTACTACTACTACGGACCAAAGCCTCTCGTTGCCTATCTTGCCTTGTACACCCTGGTCGCCCTGGTTTTTATCGCTCGTTCACACCTGGTTTCTCAAGAGAAAAGGTGGCATTCTGGTCTTGTCCGCTATGAAAAAGGGATTCGTTTCAGCTTCCTGCAGGCAAGTATTATCGCAGCATTGATCACTCTTGGGATTGCCTGGATCCTACCCACGGCACCAGCAAGCGCCGCGGTGGGCAACCTTCTTGGAGAATCTGGCGTCCAAACCACCTGGGAAGGTTTTCAAGAAAATTGGACCCGCCTGTTTTCGTCGCTTCGATCCTACAATACCGGAACCAATGATCTGTATACAGGAACACTGGCCCTTGGGGGTCCGCGATCTGTTGGCGAGAGCCTCATCATGGACGTGTCCGTATCGTCAAGACTTCCATATGTGTACTGGCAGGCGGTCGCTTACGACACGTACAATGATGGCAGCTGGTCGATCTCGGACAGCGAAAAGGAGCTTCATCTCCCTGATGATGGTCCCCTCAATATCCCACAATATGCTCTTCGAGAAGAGGTCAACCAAACCGTTACCAATTACATCCCCAATGCGGGAACGATTTATGGAGCCCCAGAAGTTAGTGGTTCCAACCGGCAGTTATTTGTTAGTAAGACCATTGATGGAACAGGCAAAGATAATGTACATTTTGTCCAGTCACGCTTCGTCATGCGTCAGGGAGACCAATACGAGGTTACATCCAATTACAGTTTAGCCGATGCGACAAGCCTTCAAGACGCTTCCCAAGAATACCCGGAGTGGGTTACTGAACAATACCTTCAGATGCCCGAGACCATAACCCCTGAGACGGTGGACCTGGCTGCTGAGTTAACAGCGGGGTTGACCAATCCATTTGATAAGGCAGTGACCATACGAGATTATCTCCGGGATAACATCGCCTATAACGACCAGATCGATGCACCGCCAGATATTTCCGAGCCGATTCACTATATCCTGTTCGATCTACAGGAAGCGTACTGCAACTACTACGCCTCGGCGATGATAATGATGCTAAGATCGCAAGGCATTCCGTCGCGATTTGTCAGTGGCTACGCCCAGGGAGAGTGGGTAGAAGAAGCTGCCACCTATCGCGTCCGCTCTCTCGATTCCCATTCCTGGGTTGAAGTATATTTCCCAGAATATGGCTGGATTCTTTTTGAACCAACAGCGTCATTACCGGTCGGAGATCGTCCCGAGACGAGCAACAACCCAGGTGATGCCTTCGGAATCGAAGACCTCTTAGAGCTTGATGATACACGACCGTTTGACGAGCGGAATCTCGGCGAGGGAATCGACGATTTCGATCGTTTGGCAGCTTTACTCGCAGGTGAAGAGGAAGAGGAGCTGGCGGCGGCGGCGGCCGAAAGGAGAACAAGAATCATCCAGATAGCAGTTGCTCTGGTCCTGGTAATACCTGCCGTGATGGTAACTGTATTAGCTGCCCGGACGAACAGACGAGTCGAAGCCAGCGTTGAACGAAGTTATGGTCGCCTGGCGAATTGGGGCCGCTGGTTTGGCGTTGTTGTACGCCCGGCGCATACACCGTACGAACGGGCAGATATGCTGGCTGCGGCTGTACCTGATGGAAAGGAGTCCTTGCGCAGCCTGACCCACCAATATGTCCGCCAGCTTTTTAGCCCGGACAAGGGTAAGGAATCTGAGTACACACCTCGTGATGACTGGAAGATACTTCGCCCGATTATGCTGCGCGGAGCTATCTCTTACCAGTTGAACCGGATTCGTGGTCGTTGGCGGAAGAATTGATCGGCCGAAGACTCCAAACCTGAAATTCGTTCAATACCTCGATTTCGTTTGGTTGAACATCAACGGACTTAAACCCCTTGTAATCCTCAAGACCCAAGGTTTTGCCGTTTTATTTACTCTGTGCCATACTAAATCTGGTCGGAAAAGACGTGATATTAGACATCTGCAAGGGGACACTTCTTGAGCATTTCATCTGAGAATCAAACACAAAACGAACTAGCTAACCTGCGCGAGATGGTCAATGAGCTGACCAAACTGGTCAAAGGTCAGCGACAAACACCTTTGCCGAGCACTGGCGCTTTTGGGCAGAAAGAAAGCGACAGACAGCTGCAGCTGCTAACTCAGGCACGGCTCTCGGTGGAATCCTTGATCCGGGGCGTTAAGACCCAGGAAAAAGAACGCCAACAATTGCGGGCCTTACGAGACGTCGGGGCGGCTATCAACTCCTCTCTCGACCAGACGGAAGTCCTCAATACGGTAATGGATACCATCATTCAAATAACAGGGGCGGAACGCAGCTTCTTGATGTTGTACGACGAAGAGACTGGAGAACTAGAGGTTGAAGTAGCCAGAAACATCAACCAGGAGACCATCGAGGAATCCTCCTTCGAGATTAGCAGGAGCATAGTAGGAGCGGTAGTAGATACTGGACTCCCGGTCATCACCACGAATGCCCAGGAAGATTCTCGCTTCGACCGCCAAGAAAGCATCATCAGCTACAATCTTCGGTCAATTCTTTGTGTTCCTCTTCGTATCAAGGATAGCACGATTGGGGTCATCTTTGCCGACAACCGCATTGTCACCGGGATCTTTGCTGATGGTGATAGAGACATGCTGTCAGCATTCGCCAATCAAGCTGCGGTGGCGATTGAAAACGCGCGATTGTTCCAACAAATCAGACTTCAGCTGCAGCATATTACTGAAATGAAGAACCTTCAGGATGACGTCTTTGAGTCGATGGCAAGCGGTGTGATCACGATAGATATTCTGGATAGGATTTCCCTGTACAACCGGGCGGCCGAGAAGATCTTTGGCTTTCCAGAACGCGAAGTGCTCAATCAGGATTACCGAACCCTATTATCCCCACCGATGGACAGCTTGGTCGAAGACGTGGTAGAGAAGATCAAAAGTGCTGGCGGGCATTACAATATGGAGTTGGACACAGATCTAACTAACCAGACCAGTACTTCCACCCTCAATCTGAGCTTTTCACCTCTGCGCAATATCCGTCTTGAGACCCAAGGAGTTGCCCTGGTGCTAGACGATATTTCCGAGAAGAAGCGCCTCGAGAGCGTCCGCCGTTACTTGCCGCCAGCCCTGGTCGACCAAGTACGCGATGTCGACACGGCGCAGAAACCTCAGCGTAGATTTATCTCGGTTTTGTTTGCGGATATTCGGGGATTTACCACTTTCAGCGAAAATATTGATCCAGAACTGCTCATTGGCATCATCAACGGTCACCTAACCGTTGCTGCCCAGGCTATCAACCAATTTGAAGGATTGATTGACAAGTATGATGGTGATGCGGTGATGGCCTTGTTTAACACGCGGCTAAATCCTCAAACCGACCACACCATCCGGTCGATTCAGGCAGCTCTCACCATGCGTCAGGAGCTAGAGGCCTTTCATAAGACCATCCCCGAGGAGCACCGCCTTTTCTTTCGAATTGGCATTCACTCAGGCGAAGCGGTCGTTGGAAATGTTGGCAGCCCCATGAGGAAGGACTACTCAGCCATCGGGGATGCCGTCAACCTAACGAAGCGCCTCCAAGAATTGGCTACACCTGGCCAGATCCTGGCAAGCCATGATTCTTATAAAACCGTAAAGGCCTGGATCAAGGCGGTCGAGAAAGATCCAATCATGGTTAAGGGGCGGCAGGCGCCTGTGAAACTCTACGAGCTTCAAGGGTAGATCTCGTTAGCTAACACGCCTCGGAGAGTGCTGTTCACAAAAGGGGATTGCCAACAATATCACTCGAATGATGGCCTGCCACCATGGATCATCGATTCTGGTAACGCCTAGAGGCGACGACACCTGGCGACGACCAAGAACCCGTGGGACCCTAATCACCGACTCTCACCGCTCCCAGAATGTACCGGTCTCCGATCAAATTCCCCGTAATGTCGGACATATGCAACCGGCGTCCGCTGGTCATCTCGTAAAGCCCAACCTCGACCAGGTAGTCGCCAGGAGCAAGATCTTGCGGAATTTCTAGCTGGTATGGATCTAGCATTCGTTGTCCTGGCAGCCATTTAGGGATCCACAAATGAGTTGGCGTTGACCCTCCTAATGGCGTGTAATCTAAGGCAACATAGGGGTGATTAGAAGTGTCAATCAAATGGACAAAGATGGTATAGCTCTCCTCTGCTTGTTCCAGGCTTTGCCATTCGAATGTCAGATGCAGTATGTCGCCAGGGTTTGCAGCAATCGGCTCGCTCCAGGGAGCGGATCGCCGGTCAAGCAGGCCATTTCGGCCCTTGGCTGAGAGTAGTCCCACGCGCTGCCGGAAGTTCGCCAGAAGAGAACCGGTAGCGGGCGGGTGATCCTGACCTGTGACTTCCAGTTCGGTCAAAGACAAGAGCTCGCTGCTATCCTCCGCTGAGCTCAAGTTTCGTATTCCCAGTGAAAGTGGATATCTGCCGGATGGTAAATAATGGGGAAGGGCAAAACCGAATTGCTCGACGATCATCTCGCCTGGTTCCCATTGAGGGGTCGTTAAATGGCTGTCAGTGGTAAATTCAAGGGTTAACCGGTCATCAATATCACCGATATATAACACCGGTGTATAGTAGTCTTCGGTCCCCGCCGGAGTGCTCATGGCGATGGTGAGGGGAACGTAGTCGCCGGAAGTCACCCGGGTAAAAGGCAGGTGAAAACCGTTTACCATTATCTCACCATCCAACTGCGATTCAATGGGCACAATCTCGGCCGGTAGTGTGCTGTCACCAGGCTCGATTACCTGGTAGAAGACGCCCCGAGGTCTCAACCGAAATCCAGCTTCCACAATCTCCCGCTTAAAGCCACTAAGATAGACTGGTCCGCCGGGCAGGTAATCATAAACGCTCTGGAGCCACGGCCGGTCTGTGGAGACGAATCGGGGTTGGACGTCGGTCGGGTCGGGCCACCGTTCGTCCACATACTGGCTGTACCACAGCGGGGTCATGTGCTCCCAATCGTTCAACAGTACGGCGTTTTCTCCCTGTCCATCAAACCATTCAAATACGTCAGCGACGTAATCATCACCCTCGCGATAGTCAGCCAATGAAACTCGCGGCAGATTTCGGACCACCTGCAGCACGGGACCGAGTAAGAATAATGTCGTGAACAGAAAGGCAACAGTTACCTTATCCAGCTTGACCCGCCGCTGGATGATATCCATTATCGCCAGAACGCCAGGACCGGTTAGGAGGCCGATAATTAAAAAACAACCCAACAGATAGGCCATGATATCCTGCTGGCGCAGGTTGATGACGAAGAGATAGTTCGATACCAAAGCAAGGCCGAAAAGCAGGCCTACTTGTCGCAGCCTTGGACCCTGACCGCGGCCGAGAGCTTCAGGCGACGAATCTTTCTTTCTTGCTAGCCTATCCCAAATAAGCCAAATGAGTCCCAAAGCTGCTAGGAAAATCGATGTAAGGGAATACTGGAGTCGCAATAAGGTCCAAAACACCAGGGCTCGATCGCCGATATCTGACAGACCAAAAAACGGCAAACTCTCTGTCAGCCCCCGCGCCAGCACATGATCCAGAAATCCATCCAGTGTATTCATGTCATGGGGGCCGAATTCAGGCTCCATGGCGCTGCGTATCGGATAGTACAACCAGACAAGAAGACCCAAAGCCGCGAAGCCGAGCATCTTCAGAAGGGTTCGCCAATCACGCCAAATGGTCGGCCGGACATAGAGGATGAAAAGTCCGTAGGCCAGGAAGCTGATTACGGTCAGTGGATGATGAGTTACGCCAAGTCCGGCTGACAAGCAGAATGTATACAGCCATTTATCCGCGGCAGTAGACCCGGGTCCTCTTTGCTTAGCCCACCATTTGGTCAGAAAGAAGAGGTTGGCGGCAAGAAAAGTCGCCGTGACGATGTGGGGATTTGCGTGAATTGAATGCTGCCAGAGATTTACAGCCGTGGCGACCGACAAGGCGGAGAATAGGGCGATAGCCTTATCCAATCCGGAGAATCGATTAGTTATGGCCGGTACAGCGCTCGATATGGTCAGAACAGTGCCGTATACAAACAACGAAGATAGCGTTGCCGCTGCTACCGAGGTCATATGCATCCGCCAGGGAATATCCCCAAATGGGATCGCACTCTGGAATAGTTTGCCCACGAGCGTATAAAATGCATAGCCAGGCGGGTGGGCTATACCGAGCATATTGGAGACAAATGTATATTCGGTCGGATCCCCTAAGACCAGTCCTCGAGCCATCGTCAAGAGATAGAGAACCGGTATCAGCAACAAAACCAGCACGGGCCAATAGTTGCTCAGCCATGGCCGAATCTTAGATGGCACTTTCGCCGTTCCCCCTATTCTTGCTCTTCTCGATTAGCTGGTCATACACTTTTATGGTCTCGACCGCTGAGTTGTGCCAGCTAAACTTACCTGCCTGCAAAAGACTGAGCTCCTTACGCCTTCGATATTCATCCTGATTCTGAAGCAGCCGCCTGATGGTTCCTACCATCTGCTCGACTTCTTCCGGATCAAAATAAGCAGAGGCCTCGCCACCAACTTCAGGATGGCTGCTGCGATCGCTGGCAGCGACCACCTGGCCACAGGCCATATGTTCCAATATTGGCAGTCCAAAACCCTCGTAAAGACTCGGCTGCACGGCGAGGGCGGCTGCTCCAATGACAGCCGGAAGGTCTTCATCAGATACCCATCCAAGGGACCGCACAATCCCAGAAAGCTGATCTGACTCAATTCGCTGGAAGAAATCATCGCAGAGCCATCCCCAACCCCCTACAAGGATTAAGGTCAAATCCGGAAACTCCTCTCGGAGTATCAGAAGCGAATCAACTAGCCGATCAAGATTTTTCCTAGGTTCAACTGTGCTCAGATGCAGCAAAAACTGATCAGGCAGCTCGTATTTTCGCCGAACCAGGTTGATATCGGCTTCAGAAGGAGGTTTGAAATGTTCTGCGGCGGATTCATGCACGACATGGATCTTAGAGGCATCGATCCCGAAATACTCAACAATATCCCGTTTTGTGGCCTCCGAAACGGCGATGATTGACGATGCTCTTCTGCAGAAAAGAGGCATGGCTTGATTGAGATACCAGTAATTCATTCGCTTGTGGTAGTCCGGATAAAGTTTGAAGATTAGATCGTGGACGGTGAGAACAGTGGGTATGTCCCGAACGGACATGAGTAAATGTTCGGTGCTGTGAAAGAGTTCCAGATCTGGAAGAAGTGGCTTGAACGATATCCGGCTCAGGTTGGCCAAGTACAGAAGCATTCGCCATGGTTTGTAGCCGAACCCAACGCTCCTCTGGGGAACAGAACCAAATCTTTCTGGAACGGTTCCATCATGACCTTTGTTGTAAAACAGAGCAAAGCGATCCGGTTCAATTTCAATGAGAGATTGGGCAAGGCTCTCGGCATATCGACCCAGCCCAGCACGGCTGTGTACTGCTGCTGAAATGTCGACGTAGATCATAACCTGGAACGGCTTATGAATGGTCGCTGCAGGTCGTTGTTGTCGATGACTACATCGGCCGACTCCTTGGGGTGGCACCCATCTGAATAGTGCTGTTGGGCAGGGATATACCGGAGCTTGTATCGTTTGCGTAGACTGTTGACGTCGAGCAATTCGCCTGCCTGGCCATTTCTTGCCAAGTACCGATCTGTCGCTCTTTCCAGTGCTGTATCAACCGATACGTCGACGTAGAGCGAAAGGTCCCAAAAACCAGATATCTCAGGTCTCTGCAGAAAGATTCCATCGAACAACAGGACAGCATCGTCGGGAGCAAATTGAGATGGAGCATTTACTAACTGGTCAGATCGATAGTTGAATACAGCAGTCTGGTAGCACCGGTTCCCACCCGGACCAAGAGGAATAAGTAGTCGATCAGTTATCGAATTGTAGTCGAAGGAATCGTGGAAATATCCCTCTGGGGACGCCTCTCCTCGTCTGTAGCGAATCGAACGAGGGTTATGAAATCCATCCACGGTTGCCTGGATGACAACCCGTCCTGCTTGTCGAAGCTCCAAAGAGAGTTCGTTTGCTAAAAAGGTCTTTCCAGATGCATCGACTCCATCGATAGCTACCCGAAGGGGATGGTCGCAGTTGACCGTATCGATCAAATGGGCGAGGTGATCTAATACCTGGGCTCGATTCAAGGGATAATCTATGGATGAGTTGACCACCATTCGGTACTCCAAGCCACTGCTTTTTCAATTCCCTCTTTCAAGGGTACTTTAGGAGAATAACCCAGTAGTGCCCGGGCCTTTCCGATGTTGGCTACATAATGGGTTACTTCACCGACACGCGCAGGTTCAACCTGTATCGTGGGATCGATGCCAAGGACCTCTCCGATATATTCCGCCAATGTTATCAGGCTGTTCCCATGACCGAACGCCAGGTTTATCGTCTGGTTTGCATTCATCCCACCTGTTAGCAACTCAAGCCCTTTTGCGACGCCAGCGACGCAGTCGTCTACATAGGTGAAATCGAGAACCTTTTCTTCGCCGTAAACCGTGATCGGCCGTTTATTGCCAATATCCCGAATAAACTTTGGTATGACTCGGGACATACGTTCAAGGTCATTGTCATACCGGCCATAGACGTTACTGAAACGATATACCAAATATTTTAGTCCATAGCATTGAGCATATGAGTAGATGAATGCTTCTCCTGATATTTTACTGGCCGAGTAGGGGCTTTCTGTGAAGGCGAAATCAGCATAAGACTCTTCGGTGATGTAGCGGTGGATGTCGCCATATACCTCGCGAGAGCTGCTAAAAATGAGCGGGACCTCGTTCTGCCTGCAGAATTCCAGAACATTATAGGTCATCATGATGTTTTCCAAGGCCCGATCGGGCTGCTGGACGAGTTCGTGCACCTTGGCATGGGCGGCCAGATGGACGACGGCGTCCAGATCTTTCGGATAATCTACATGGCCTAGCCCACCTCTGTGATCCCGGTAAGGCGCGCTCAGATCCTGTAATAGTGTCTCGATCTCATTCGTCCACGTATTTGGTCGCTTGTCTATGCCAAACACATAGTGGCCGTTCTCCTGCAAATAGAGACCTAGATTAGTCCCGATCTGTCCGCTAGAGCCAGTAATCAAGATGCGCATTGTCATATATCTCCTTAACCCAATAACTACCGGCGAGATATCGAGCAGCGAAAGTAATGAATTTTAGACTTCTATAAGTTTATAGATCTTCTTAGACCGCTGTGGAATAGTGATTTTCGGCCATCCGATCAAAGTGTCACGAGAACAGGGCGATTGTAGAGGCATAATCAATAAAGGTAAAATGCTAATTCCTGAACCTGGACATTAGCACACGATATGCAAATTGAGGAAGAGCCAACATTCGCCGCCATCGCCAGGGCTCCCTAACCAGGCGGTAGAACCATTCCAAACCAAAACGTTGTATCCAGTGGGGAGCACGAACGACGCTTCCAGTGACAAAGTCGAGGGAGCCGCCGACGCCTATTGCAAGCCGCACGTTTTCGAGCGTTTCAGCATTTCTGGCAATCCAGAGGTCCTGGGCAGGTGCACCATAGGCAACGTACAAGATATCTGCTTTGCTCTCGTTTACCCGTGCAACCAGGGCGTCGTTCTCTTCCAATGCCGGTGAACCTGGGTATGTACCAGCGATCTCCAAATCTGGATACAAGCTCTGGAACACCCCAGCCGCCTGGTCGGCGACACCTGGAGCAGCTCCAAGCAAGAACAATCGCCAGCCGTTGTTCGCAGCTTCTTCCGCCACCTGATAGACAAAATCCGATCCCGCGACGCGTTCAGGTAGAGAGTGTCCTAGCCACTTCGCCGCCACGAGCAAGCCGATTCCATCGGGTAGACAAAGATCGGCCTTATTGAGGGTTTGGCGAAATGCCGCATCCCTCTGAGCTTTCATCACGAATTCGGGATTGACTGTCGCCAGCTGGTGTAAACGGGGTTCGGCCATGTACCGCCGCACTAGGCCCAAAGCCTGTTCAGTGGTTAGACTGTGAACCTTGACGCCAAGAATCGAGAGCGCCTCAGGTTCCTCATATTTACTTGTGCTACCTGATTCAACCATTTCCGTCATCAAGCCGTGGTCGCTCAGAGCTAAGCTGTCACCAATAGAGGCTGATAATCCGTAAAAAACCTGGGCTAGCAGCAATTTTCCAGGAATCGATTATTTGGCGCAATTCACCTGGTTTTGTACTGAACAACAACAAATCGGTTCTCTAGTCCGAAGACGATAGAAAGGAGCAGGATGCGAATAGAACGCGCCAAGGTATCGTCTGACAAAGGTTGGCTTCTGGGTCCTTGGAAGTCGAGTAGTGAATTAGCCATTGGCTACGCAAATAAGGGAATAGACGAGCCGCATGTCCACAGAATGGTAACCGAGATATAGCTGATTGGACAGGGAGCTGCACAAGTCTGGGTGGAGGACCAGACAATCACGGTCCGCATGGGAGATATATTGCAGGTTGATCCTTGTGAAGCCCATACATTTCTCTCGAGTATCGATGACTATTTTCATTTCGTTATCCATACCCCTGGCCTGACAGGCACCGCAGCGGAAAAAGACAAGGATCTGGTTGATATAAGCGACCTTGGTCTTTAGGGTTTGGCCTGAGACACCTGGGCAAGCTCATTTATTGAGCGAAATGGCGACTTGGTGATAAGTAACTGACCGATCTGTCTGTTCGTCGAAATGTACACTGGCTGAGCTTGGTGTTGAAAAGACTCAGGTGAGTACTCATCAGGATATTGTGGCGATGGCTGAGAGCTCGTAAACGGCTGCTAGCCGGTCGCTATCTCAAGCAGGTCCAGGATTTTTTCCGCAGTACTGTTCCAGGAAAAACGCTTGGCATTTGCAAAGCCAGCTTTCACCAAATCCTCGCGATAACTCTTGTCCTCAATGATTCGAGCGATCCCTGTTCCAAGCCCTATCACATCAAGCGGGTCGACAAGCAGAGCAGCTTGGTTCGCAATTTCCGGAAGGGAGCTGGTATTCGAAGCAAGCACAGGTGTTCCGCAGGCATTCGCTTCGATCAGTGGAAATCCGAATCCTTCGTACAGCGAAGGGAACAACAGGGCATCAGCCGCAGAAATCAAGGCTGCCTTGTCCTCAGCAGCGATGTAGCCAGCGAGAAGCACACGCCCTTTATTTGCCGACTTCAGCTGATCTATATGGTCCAGGATTGGCTTGGCCAGCCAGCCAATCTTCCCAGCGAGGACAAGCTGGCGATCTACCCCACTGCTCAGAAAGCTGTCAATGAGTCGAATCAGGTTCTTTCGAGGTTGGATCGTCCCGATATGGAGCAGGTAGGGCCCGGAAATACCATACTTCTCCATAACCGCTGCCCTCTGACCGGCATCCAATACAGGCTTGAGTTCTGGATCTATTCCTGGAAAAATCACCTCCACCTTGTCTGCAGGGATCTCGTAGAAGCTGGAAAGATCACTCTTGGTTGCATTGGAGTCGGCAATTATCTTTCTGGCGCGCCGGGCATTATGCCTCGTACTCCAGCGGAGGTAGGCAGCCTGCTGGCGAGTATGGGCGTCAGGGTAGTGAAGAAAACCCAGATCATGGACAGTGGCCACACTGGGTCGCCGGTACGAGAAGGGAATGACATGAGCCGGGGTGAAGAATACATCGGGTGGATTTCTATGGAGCTCGAAAGCGAGCCGTAAATGGGTCCACAGCCGGGGGAACGTGAGCTCCACGTGCTGGATGCTGTCAGACTCTGGGAGTGCGTCCTCGGACGGCCGTTTTCGGTAATAAAGGCGGAACTGATGCCCTCTGGAAGAGCCTATCCTGACGAGGGACCTGGTGAGGAAGAGAGAATAGGCTTCTGTTCCCGTTCGTTCTCCGGCTATGGCTCGACTGGCGTCAATGCCAATAATCATTCCAGGAGCGTTCCTTAGCGACATTCACCCATGATAAGAAATTCATCGGCTACCCAACCCTCTTCGAGGGAGACCGTTCGTACTTTGATCCAATTGAAACCCCCAGCTTCAACTGGCTCTTCACCGACAACTAAGGTGAGATAGCTTCCGTCACGTAGAATCTCTACTTCACCGCCACCGGGAGCATTTCGTAAGGTAAGTCCGCTGCCCGAGGTACCTTCGACAATGGCCCGGCAGACTGTTTCTGTAGGGGTTGGCGTTGGAAGACTGGGGTCGACGGTTGGAGAAGGCGAAGGCGTCGGAGGTTTGGTTTCCAGCAGTTCATCCGGTTCTTGAGTAGGGATGACGGCTGGAATTTCGCCGTTATCTGGACTGGTTAAGTCGGTAAGCTGACCGTAGTTGTAAATGAGGAGAATTCCGGCCGCAAGAAAGAGCATCATACTCGCGAGCATCATGTACCTGGCCCGGCGCAATAAAGACTCCCTCTCCAAGGTGTAGAATCGGGCTCCTCCTCGCCGGATGCCCTGATAAGCCATCAGCAAAACTATCGCGCCGGCGACCATCAGGATAATTGGCAGCGTAATTCCACTCATGCCAGCATCAATTCTCCGATCTCTAGATCAACGGCGGATATTGGTCCTTGCCTTACTATTCGAGGTGGGTGGGTTGTGAAGTCCAATATCGTGGAGGCAACGCCGAATTCAACCGGTCCGCCGTCTAGCACTGCGGCGATTGAACCTCGAAGTGCAATCAACGCCTGGTCAGCGGTAAGGGCAGGATCGGAGCCCGACTGGTTGGCACTGCTGGCAGCGATCGCTCCACCTGCGGCTCGAATGAGACGCCGGGCAATCAGATTTCCGGGAACTCTGACGGCAATTCCCTGGTTGGGTGATAAGCCGCTGGCCAAATCCTCCCGCTTCTGGAGGATTAGAGTGAGCGGCCCAGGCCAAAATTTCTCGATAAGTGCTCTTGCCTCACTTGGTATGCTGGTTGCGATATTATCGACATCGACGCCGTCAGCGATCAGGACGGGTATTCCCTTATCCTTGGGGCGGTTCTTGGCTCGGTAGAGCTGGTCTATCGCATCAGGATTGGAAATATCTGCTCCGACGCCGTACAAAGTGTCAGTCGGAAAGGCGACTAGGCTGCCGAGTCGGATTAGTTCGGCTGCCTGCTCTATCGCTTCAGGTCGACCTGCATCCAGTATCATTGTTATTGTCTAAACGTCGCCGTCGACATCACTAGTATAGATGCAGACGACTCGATCATGACCAGACAAATCTTTCTTCACATCAATCTGAGCCGAAGGGAAGGTGGATTTGGCTAACAATTTCGCTGCCTCGCCTTGCTTCCATCCGATTTCCAGGATTATTGCGCCACCGGGAGCCAACCGGTTACCGGCCTGGGCCAGTAACTGCCGAATACCATCCATTCCATCAGACCCACCCCGTAAGGCGACGTCCGGTTCATGCCATTTTACACCAACGGCAAGGGTCGTCCACTCGTGGTCGGCTATATATGGCAGATTGGCCACGATGAGATCGGGTTCGTCGACGATTGGGTTGAGATACTGACCATTGTAGAAATCAACCCGGTTCTCCAAGCCCAGAGCCCGTGCATTTTCTTCGGCCACCTCGAGGGCTGCCTTCGAAACATCGGTCGCTTCAATCCTGGTGAGGGGTAATGCGGAGGCCAAGGCCAGGGCGATACACCCACTTCCTGTGCCCACATCGACAATAAGAGGCTGTCTTTGTCGCCTGCTAGGCCTGGCGATCCATTCCAAAGCTAGATTTACCAGCTGTTCTGTTTCCGGTCTTGGGATAAGCACCGAGGGAGTGACCTTAATCTCGAGACCATAGAAGTTAGTCTTCCCAACGAGGTAGGGTATGGGTTCCCCATTTCTAGCTCGCTCCAGGAGAGAGAGAAATCGATACTCCTGTGTTGGACTCATGATCGTCTCATCATGGGCAATGATGTAGCTATGAGAAGTGTCCAGTACGTATTCGAGGATCAAGCGAGTGTCTAGGGCAGGGGATGGTGATGCTGAGAGAGTTTTCCGGCCGGTTTCCAGGGCTTTCCTAATCGTCATTTCCTCTTATCATTGCGATCTCGATATCAATCAGACCATGACATAGAACAGCTGCGGTAATCAAATCCCTAGTCCAGATCAGCTAGTGGAATGAGACCCCCATCCTCCAAGTCGCCGAGGATCTTTCCCGCGCTCTCAAGAGGGGTCTGAACATCTGTACGCACATGAATATCTGGCTTAGCCGGCGCCTCGAAAGGATCGGAAATACCAGTGAAATTCGGTATCGTTCCTTCAAGAGCCTTCTTGTACATCCCTTTTACATCTCGTTCTATCACGGCATCCAACGATGCGTCTATATATACTTCGATGAAGTTCGTGGTTTCTACTCGAACCTGGTCCCGGATGGACTGGTAAGGAGAAATAAACGAACAGATACAGGCGACACCATTTCGAGAAAGCAACTTAGCTACAAAGGTAACTCTCTCTATATTTCTCTCACGGTCTTCTTTGCTAAATCCCAAATCTCGGGTGAGGCTTTCGCGAACGATATCACCGTCAAGACGCTCCACCTTCACGCCGCGTCTGCGCAATTCTTCCTCAAGAATGAGGGCGATGGTCGTCTTGCCAGATCCAGAGAGCCCTGTCATCCAGAGAACGAAGCCTTTCTGTTTTAGAGTTGATTTCTTATGCACCATAGCAACTAATCTTTTTCATCAAAGAAGTTTATCTATCGAATAACTTTCCCTTGCATATCCGAAGGGACTGGAAGTCCAAAAATATCAAGGACCGTCGGAGCAAAGTCCATGAGCTGGGTCGGAGGTAAGGAGACACCACCGAGATCCCGTGCAGGAGGTGTATATATCCAGATGCCGTTTACCGCGTGATTTGCGTCGTCCGGGCCTGTATCGTTTTCCAAGGTATAGACATCACCGTGTCCAAAACTTCCGACCGAACGCCATCCCAGGTTGTCGAAGTAAACCAGCAGATCCGGAGCGACGCCACGGACCTCCTGGTATATCTCCTGGGGTTTAAAAACCTTGGTGTCTAGCTTTTTTCCGTCTGGTGACGGTATGCTTTTTATATGCTCGGCGAGTTCATCGCGAAACGATTCATATTGGCTGGCAGGTATTACGCCGTTCGGTTCACGACCCTCGACATTGAGAAATATGCGCCCGTAGTATCCGCCGTCTCCCCATGCTCGAGTGTTTGACCAATCCACTTCTACCTTCTCAAAGGAAGACAAAATACCCTCAGGTGGATCGTCAAACAATTGGAGATATTTCTCTCGACGGAGCCACTCGTTGATGCAAATACCGCCGTCCATTTTTTTCACGCCATGGTCAGAGATGACGATAATATGCGTCTCAGGCGGCAATTTCTCGAGCAAGGTACCGATTTCCTTGTCCAGGTATTGGTAGTACTCCCAGATGGAATGTATGAATGGGCTGTCAGGATCGTAATTTCTGTGTTCTGGATCATGATGAGCCCAAAGCCCGTGATGAATTC
>DASRZI010000521.1:0-3039 GCA_035686605.1 Candidatus Zixiibacteriota bacterium | reverse complement strand
TATTAATGGGGGCACTTTATTATTGACACTTAGAGCTTGCACTTCATTTTTATGAAGTCTGTTTCTAAATCAGAACGTGATTTCAGGGAGTATGGCACTCTAGACTGTCAAATCTGAGTGTCATCTATAAAATGACCCCATTAATAGCACTGGATGTTGCCAATCCCGAACAACCACAAGAGATAAGTGTTTTTGAGTTCTACCATCCAAAGGATGTATGTGTAAGTGGCGACTATGCATTTGTTACCGATTGTAACCTTGGGGAGCACATGGGGTTGTTTACAATCGATATTTCCGATATTCGTGAATTGTCAGAAGTCTCTTTCTTTGAAACCAGAACCTGCCCGACGGATGTAGCCGTCCACAACCAATATGTTTATCTATTGGTCGATGTGTTGGGCTTATATGTTCTCGATGTTACCAATCCAGAAGATCCCCGCCAGATCGGTCTATTTAACACGCCTGGAGCGGCAGAAGGGCTCTGGCTTGCTTACGATTACGCCTATATCGCCGATGGATATGCCGGTCTGCGCGTGATCGACATTTCCGATCCGGAGAATCCTGAAGAGG
Organism: Candidatus Zixiibacteriota bacterium; assembly: GCA_035686605.1. Lineage (GTDB taxonomy): Bacteria > Chloroflexota > Anaerolineae > Promineifilales > Promineifilaceae > UBA11865. Next base: position 2,469 of record DASRZI010000521.1, on the reverse strand, counting down.
TCTGCTGGTTTGATACGCCGGGATACGCCTGGGATGTTTGCGTTTATGGCGACCTGGTCTATGTTGCCGACCAAACCGGTATGGGAATCTACGACTGTTCTGAAACCATCAACGTCGTTCCGCAATGGACTGAAATCCCCCGTGATACGGTCGAATTCGATCCCGGCGAACTCATCGAGCTTGACTTAGCCGCCCGCGACAGAAACGACGACGAATTGACGCTTGAACTGGCAGCTATCGATCTGCCGGATGCGGCTTCATTCACGGACAATGGCGACAGAACCGCATCTTTCCGGTGGCAGACCACAGAAGCAGACAGCGGCATCTATCATCCATTCTTCATCGCTGGCGATGGCGAGTTGAATGATTCGGTGGAAGTCGTGTTCATGAATAGGAATCTGCATTCGGTCGAACATGACAGCGCTTTCCCCCACCGCTATCTCATTTCAACCTACCCCAATCCTTTCAATGCCGAAACATTAATTCGATATTCGTTACCATCTCATTCGGATGTCAACCTGACTATCTTCGACCTTTATGGCAGGCAGGTTAAAACATTGATCGATGCTCCTCAGAAAGCCGGTTATCACACCGCAATTTGGGACGGCAGGAACGAAAACGACATACCAGTATCGTCTGGACTTTATTTCTGCCGGATTAATGCCGGGAACTTCACCAAGGTCAGGAAGATGACAATGGTGAAGTAGGGGATTGGGATTGATGACCGGTTTTGGATTCGTCTTTTTGTAGGCACGTAAATACTGTATTTATAATCCATCTGGTGGTTCATACGGAGAGGTAAATTTGGATATTTTTCGAGCTCAAAGCGGGCGTACCCAGGGTTATTTTTTGTGGTTCCTCGCTGTTTCATGTGGGTAGTCTGAAATTCAGATTACCAGCGATGAGGTAGATCATAGTGATAAAGTACTCGACCGTTCGATAGCCGCGTGCTTTGTTCCTTGCAGCTTGGACAAGGCTGTTAATCCCCTCCAGGATACCATTGGAGATTCTGGATTCAGCAAAAGCAACGATGCCTTCCCAATGGCGCAGGATCGTTCGGGCAGCTTCCATCACTGGCTCCAATCCCGATGTCAGCGCCCAGGTTATCCAATTCAATAGATACTGCATGGCGTCTCGCAACGGCAGTTTCCAGAGTTGGCGCAAGTTCAGCTTGATCTGATAAGCCTGTGCCGTCTTCAAGTTGAGTTGGAAAAGATATTCAAACCTCTCCTGTTGCGTAACAGTCAGATTCTCAGCGTTCTTGAGCCAGATCCAGCGGCTCTTCTTGAGCGCCGGGAATTCCTTTTGTTCTTCACGTCGGACCTTGTCCACAGCTTCATTCATGATCTTCATCACGTGGAAACGATCAAAAGTGATGCGGGCATTGGGCAAGCAATGCTCGATCCCTTCAATGAACGCAGGCGACATATCGCAACAGACTTCCCGCACCAGATCGGGATCGCCGCCATGATCGTGGAAGTCGTTGCTGAACTGGCCAATTACCTTCTTGCTGCGCCCTTCCGTGGCGAAGATCACCTTGGACTGGTCGAAGTCTACGAAGAGCGAAACGTAGTGATGACCGCGCTTGCGGGAGGTTTCATCGATCCCGATTCGATGGGTATCGAGATAGACTTCCTGCTTGCGTGCTTCATCGACATAGTGCCTGATAACCCGCCAGATGCGGGTGTCGTGCTCGCCCAGTAAGCGGGCGATGGCGGCAACTGGCATGTCGGTAGCCAGCATCATTATCAAGGCTTCGAAGAGCAGGCTGAAGCCGCTGACGGGACGCGCCCATGAGAGCTTGACGTTCTTTACCCCGCAGGCGGGGCAGTTGACACGTGGTTCAGGCGCGTGCAGATAAGCCTGGTGTTGAAAGAAATTGAGATGCCGCCAGGATTTATCATGTGTGTCGTAAGCCGTGACATCCTTCCGTCCGCATTTGGGGCAGGTGAATCGGCTGCCGCGCGGAAAGTCCAAGTATATGTCGAGCTTCTTCTCTGATTCGGAGAAGGAGATGCGAACGACTTGCCATGGCGCTTCCAAGCCAAGCGCTTGGGCAAATAAGGCTTCAATCGGTGATGACATGGTAGTATCCTCTATTGGAATTTGGATACCACCAAGATAACATCTCAATTACAATTGTCCACTACCCACATGAAACAGCGAGGAACCTTTTTTGTACGCATATTAAATAGTTGTATTTTAGCTTGAAATTCGTCCTAAGTTTTGTTATAATATAGTTATAAACTAATCCGCGATTTGGTGCGCGGGATCGAATAACATTAATCAAACCATTTATAAAAATATGACAAACTTTTATAATCCTGACTTTGAACAGAACCACAACCTTGTACCGTCTGATCCCCTTCCAATAACCATTCCCAAAGGCTTAACCGTTCTGTCCGGCCTACCCAAGGTTGGAAAAAGCCTGCTGGCGCTTCAGATTACTTTGGCTACAATCGAAGGCAA
>DASRZI010000520.1:0-2440 GCA_035686605.1 Candidatus Zixiibacteriota bacterium | reverse complement strand
GATTGCCACTGCAGGCTGATGCAATAGTGGTCGCGATGCGTTCCCACTCTCGCTTGAGGACGAGAGCGGTCACTAGAGCTGGCACGATGTTGGAAGTGCCACATAGCGTCGCGGATCAGGCGCAGCTATTGTCTGGCGCCTGCATCCGACTTGTTGGATACCTGATTGGAGGGTTCCTTTTGGCTGTAAACGCGTACCCAGTCGACTTCCATACCAGCTGGGTAGTGGGCGGGATTGGTCGGACCTGAGCCATTGACCCAATTGCCACCGATCTGCATGGATAGGACGAAGTAGAACGGCCGGTTAAATGGCCATTGTTTTTCGCCCTTCCCTGGTACACGCGGATAGGTATGGGTAGGCTTGCCATTTACGGTAAAGACAATCTTGTTCGCATCCCACTCGCAGCCGTAGGTGTTCCAGTCATCACGCTTGATCTGGGCTGTGCCTCCTTTTTTTGGCGAATTGGTCTTATCGATTTTGACGGTGTATTCGGAATGCACCGTCTGATAGATTTTGTGCTCGAAGTTCAGGTGTTCCATCAGATCGATCTCGCCATTCGCGGGCCATCCTTTTTCGGCTCCCAGCATCCAGAGTGCCGGCCAGGCGCCCTGGGCGCTTTTGAAGCGTGCTTGGATCTGCACCTTGCCGTATTGGAAAGCAAACTTCCCCTTGCTGTTAACTCCAGCCGTCAGGTAGGGTGCCGGGTCTTTATCTTTCTTGTCATTGACGATCCCGCGAAGGTGAAGCACACCGTCCTCGATCTTCAGCAAGCGTGGATCATCCGACATGGTGTTCATCCAGTCGGCATTACCGCGCTTACAGAGTGTCCAGTTGGACTGATCCAATTTTCCGCCGGCAAAGTCATCCTCCCAAACCAATTCCCATTCGGAGTGCTTAAGATGCTCTGGGGAAGTGATTGCAGTGCTCTTGCTGGCATTAGTCCCTGCAGAGACACTTGAAATCACAATTAGACAGGTGACCAGAAAAACGAATCCTTCCAGTTTAGTTTTCATTTTCTTTCTCCATCCAGCAAAGAATATACCGATCAGTGGGGTATCCCGGTTGTCGGCATAAGACGCAATTAGACCGACATTCCTCATATTAACCCCAGATCCGAGTTCGCCTGGCTTCTTCATGATGAATGATCGAAGTCTATTGCCTCTCGAACCTTGAATTCAATGCTATTTGGTCATCTTTCGGCCGAAAACGGACTCTGATTCCTGGGTTATCCAGGTACTTTCGTCAAAATCTGATAATCGGAGACGCCTCTCCAGTTGCTCGATCAAAAACACCGGGCCCTAGCTCGTACTCCATCTCAAGCGGTCAATCCGAGATAACATCTCGGCCCATAAATCCTCGCTTACCGCGACTTCCGCCATCTGAAACGTCACGATCCGACTATGGTGAACCACCTTCGCTCCGATCTTGATCAACTTGGCCAATAGGGTGCAAAGGGACCACTGTTTGACTCTTCTGGGAAGGACCAGACGTCGCAGGAAATTTCCCAGGTTGTAGGCCAAAACAAACAGAGCCAACCTCACCTGATTCGAGGCAAAATGTTGGCAGGACAACCGCTTTCAGTTCAAGGCATACTTACCTTCCTTGATCCACTGCTCGGCCGTGCCGCGAACGTTGTCTAATCTCGGTCGCTTAAGCCGAACGGAAACTTGACAACTGACAACCTTCGTTCGACATTTAGCAGATGGATCGTCGTGGAGTCTCGAAGAAGAGTCTACTGATCGCACTTGGCGCGCAAGCCGTCGCCAATCACCCGACATCATCTTCACCGGGAGAGGGCGAGTACTACGATGAGCCGCCCAAGGTGCTGCCCATCCGGCGATTTGACGTTGTGGTGGCCGGAGGATGTCCTGGCGGTGTCTTCGCAAGTACTCTAATTCTGACCTTGGTTTAGCCTTAGTTTAGGAGGAGTTACAGTAATGCATAACGACATAGCAGGAAAATGCAAATTGTTCATATATATCTGCAGCGGTATTTTTCTGCTGCTTGCCGATAGCCTTGCAATTGTGCATGCAAAGGCCTCGGACTCGACCGAGGCCAGAAAATTGTTTGCCGCACCGACGACCGAATATAGCTCTGCCCCGCTATGGGTTTGGAACGACAGGCTTACTGAGCAGCAGATCGTCTCTACGCTAAACGACCTTGCCAACCAAAAGGTCAAGCAGGTTTTCGTGCATCCGAGGCCGGGATTGATGACACCCTATTTATCCAGTGAATGGTTTCGATTGTGGAAGGCTGCGCTGAACGAAGCCGAAAGACTCAACATGAACGTGTGGATTTATGACGAGAACTCGTACCCGTCTGGTTTTGCAGGCGGGTTGGTTCCTGAGGCAATGCCCGAATCCCGAGGACAGGGGATCGTGCTTCAGGAACATAACGAGCCCCCGGCATAGTCAGCTGAAACACTGGCAGTGTATCAGCT
>DASRZI010000519.1:0-6831 GCA_035686605.1 Candidatus Zixiibacteriota bacterium | reverse complement strand
AATGAAACGCCTTAGAAGCGCTTTTAGACGACGGTGTCGCCCGACTCTGATTCGCCAGGATTCAAAATCCATCAACCCTTCTGAGCCTCTTTTATGGAGTAATCCAGATTGCTCAAGCCAGATATTGACATAGGCTCGTTTGCTCGGAGACCTCCCAAAACCATGATCAGACATCAGTAGGATGTGGGCCGATTCTCCTGCCGTCTCTATTAGCTTGCCGATGGCCGTATCCAGCTCGGCGAAGTACGAAATCAGGCCAGACTGGATAGAGTCTGCTCGCCCTTCCTTCCCCGAAACAAGGTTCTCTAAATCGTCCCAAAAGAAATGGGATACGCGGTCGGTACTCGTGAATACAACCATGAAGAAGTCCCATGGCTTTTCACTCATAAGGCGGATGCTTGTTTGAGCACGGATGTTGGACATCTTCCTGATCTCCGGAAGCATCTCCGTTTTTGGCGGAAAACCTTCTCTTCGGAATTCCGTCCCTTGCCTGATGAATTCCACGTCGACCATATAGTCGTCATCCAGCTCATGCTTCAAAGAATCAGGATAGGTGAAGTTGTTGGCTCCCGGCGGTGTCAACATGCCGGTAATCATGAACCCATTTACTGGACGAGGGGGATAGGAGAGGGGAACATTTATCACAGCCACTTTCTTACCATTAGCGCTAAGTTCTTCCCATAGCGTGTGCTTGAAGCGGCTGGCATCAACAAATCCACTGCCTTTGAGATCGTAATTGAAGCGATCACGTTCGCGGAACGAAAGGACCCCATGTTGTCCTGGGTTCTGACCGGTAGCGAACGTGCTCCAGGCAGCGGCCGTAAAAGGGGGGATTGTCGATTCCAATCTTCCCCAGCTCCCCTTCTTGAGGATCTTGGCTAGATGCGGAGTATGCCCTGACTCCGCTAAGGGTAATAATATGTCATAAGTCGCGCCATCTAAACCTATGACGACAACCTTTGGATCGGCGGACATCCTGTCGACCTCACTCAACCAGGCACCAGACAGGCCATTGATCTGCTTCCTCCTGATAGGTTAACCGTTTTACACCACTGCCATCGGCGTTCATGAGGTATAATTCCCAGGACTCGGTGCGGAAAGATGAAAATGCGATGAGATCGTCACCCACCCAGGTTGGCGTCGTATCGTCTGCAAATTCATTGGTCAACCTCAATTCCCCTGTACCATCAAGCTTCAGAGTGGAAATCTCGAAATTTCCGAGGTGCTGGGAAGCATATACGATCGACTCTCCATTCGGGGAAAATTCTGGGTAGAAATCGATTTCCGCGTTGTCCGTAAGGCGAGATATTTCCTCGGTTGGCGGATAATCAGTCAGAAAGATATCCCAGTCCCCGTCACGGTTGCTGCCAAAGGCTAGCTTTGTTCCATCCGGCGACCAGGCGGGCATGGCATTGCTGAAAGAGCCGCGCTCCAGGCAACCAAGGTCGCCTCCCTGGAAATCCACGAAACAGACATTGAGTAGATTTTCTGCATTGTTCTGATAAGCGATAACATCACCGGAGGGCGACCAGGCCGCAGCCCACTCCAATAGATCCGGATCAGCAGTCACGGGCCTGGCCTCTTCACCGGTTCCCGCAACGGAATAGATATCGAACCCATCTGCACCACCGGGACCCGCAGTAAATGCAATCCCTTGGCAATCGGGCGCCCAACTCGGCTCAAACGCTTGCGACGGCATCTCAACATAGGGTTCGATATCACCAGATGCTCCGTCCATCTTGAAGATCTGTAATGGTCCTGATCGATTTGAGTGAAAGGCTAAAACACCTGGAAACTGGGGGATGGGCTCAACGATTTCCGGTAACGAGTCACCGGCGCCGCCTGGTCCTGGATAGCCTCGCGCAGGATCGCCAGGTGCAGGATAACCATTATCAACTGCCTCTCCGGGCGCCAGATAAGCAGCTGCCGGTGTACTCGGGGATTCGCTCTCCGCAGTAGTTTGCGAATCGTCGTTACATGCCCCTAATAAGAACGCGAGGGCTATCAACATCATGATCGTTATGAGATCGAATTTGGTAGTGGACAGATTCTTCACGGTATGCCTATTCTCCAAGTTGCTTTGCGGAAACTATGATGTCCTGGGCAAAACGAGCATCTGTTCGTCCTGTCCATGTCCCGTAGTGAATGGGGTCCTCAATCTCCAAACCAGCAGATGCGAATAATTGCCTTACATAGCTTTCGTCATATGCTATCGCTGACTCGAGCACTTGATCGCTTTCAGTACGGTAGGAGTCAAACACATAATTAAACTCGCGCCTAGCCGATCCGTTCTCCATCGCTGCCAGCGACAATTCGGTCAGCAGAAAGAAGGTAATCAACACCCGCCCACCATTCTTAAGAGTTCTCGCGATTTCACTCAAATAATTTTTCACATCATCAGGCAGCATATGAGTAAAAACCGATTTCAACAGAATGAGATCAAACGAGCCGTCGTCGAACGGGAGGGTATATTCACCGGCCTTTTGGGTTCCTGATGGATTATATTGGTTGTTGTAAACGTCAGCTATCTGAAAATTAAAATTGGGGTGGCGAGTAGAGATCTCCTTCCGACACCAGGCGATTGATTCCGGTACGATATCTAATCCTTCGTAACTTCCTTTCTGGTTGAGATAAGCCGTCAAGGGAACCGCTATCCGGCCGATACCACACCCCAGGTCAAGGACGCGATCTTCCGGCTCAAGCCGGCTCAGTTCTATAGCATACTGGGCAAAGAGCTCGCCGTGTTCGGTAAATCCGCTCGAGACAACGTAGTCTGGTCGAATTCTCTTTGGTGGTACCATTTCTCGTCGCCGGCTAAGCAACCGGTCTAGCATGTCGATCAAGAAATAATAGAACTGGCGTATTCTGCGTCGCATTAAAGGGGGAATCAGATCGCGCGCACGCCTATCCATACATCATCCTTATTTAGTAACCGGGCAATCAGCACCTCAAATCAGTTGCTGGTGACACCGGTTACCAGGCAAACAGGTTTCAGGAGAAGGATTATAGTATTCCTGACTGAAGATGCCATCGAACGGTGTAAGAATATGAATTTGAGAATCTCAGCACGGGGGCGGCCGCCATGGATCGATCACATCGTTTGGCACCCCAATATCTTCCCAATGTTCGATCAATTTGCTATGCAGTTCCCGGGCCACGTCGCACTGCGAATCGATCCTATTGCTCTGCTGCAAAGGATCATCCGGCAAATAGTACAGTTCACTGGATGTATGGGCCGAACCATCCAATAGGGACCACTCCCCATCCGTGACAGTTGCTCGTAGTTTAGTAGACAAAGCTAAGGTCAATGAACGGCTGGATACGGCTACTTCCCTCGGAGAACCAACCTGACCATTCATATAAGGCCAGAGCGAATAACCGTGCATCGTTCCGGGATCTGGAGCCCCGGCCATATCGAGGATTGTTGGCATGATATCTGCGGGCTGAGCTAAAGTTTCCAGCTCCGCCGCTGCCAAACCGGGGACACGAATCATCAGCGGAACATGAACTAATTCCTGATAAAGCGGGTACGCTTCATAGTGTCCTAGGTGAGACCAAGCCTTGCCAACGGCGTTGTGCTCTCCAAGGAGGAAACCATGATCCGAGGTGAAAATGACGACGGTGTTATTCGACAGACCGAGGCTATCAAGTTCCGCAAGCAAAATTCCAAACCAATGATCGACCATGGTAATCTCAGCCGCATAGAGAGCTTTGACGTGTTCAAGCTCTTCTGGGGTAAGATAATCTGGCGGCGCATACGCAGGGTATATGACCTGTTCCCCCTCATATCCAGGGTTGTATAAATCGACGTAAGATTGCGGTGGATCCCATGGTTCGTGTGGATCGAATGAATCAATATGCAGGTAAAACGGCCCGTAGGATTGATTCCTTCGCAGCCACTCAATTGCCGACTGGATCGTCTGAGCAACAAGGTAATCAGATTCGCCCGAGCGTTCCGACACGTTTCTCAGATATTGTTCAACGGGCTCGGCTCCACCGCGGAATTTCGAGGGATCGGCAGGGAGAGTGGGGTGAAGAGGGTTGGCCCGAAACCGATCCTTCTCTTGTCCTCTGATCCACTCCCATGACCGGAAACCGCGATCGAAATAGAATCCCTCATCTTTCAAGTGCCAATTGTCGAATACGGCTCCGGTGGTATAGCCAGCCTCGTTCATGACTGCGGCGGTAACAATCTCTCCTTCCGGTAGATCTTCCCAGCCCATCTCGGTATACATGAATCGTCCGGTAAACAACTCAGCCCGATTGAGTAATGTAGGAAAGCCGCCGGCGTAGACCCGGTCGAATACTTGTGACTGACCAGCAAATGCGTCCACATTGGGTGTTTGAATCCAGTTGTTCCCCAGGATTCCAACGTGATCAAACCGCCATGTGTCGCACATAATGACGATGAAGTTGCGCGTCTCCCCCACTGCCTGACTCAGGATTCGTGGTAGAAAACAAAGGCTATTTTCAAATCCCTGGCTGGCTAACAGCTCGTTGGCGAATAGTGTCGTCGCTCCTATTGCGCCCGCACCAGCCATAAACTGCCTGCGGGTCACTTTTTTTCGAGCCATGTCTTAACCATCCTTCTGTTTTTTCTTGAGGCGCACGATAGATCTCAACTGCCGGAGAGGAAGCCTGCCGACCGGTAAACCTTAGCATAGGTAGTTAACGATCAGTTGAGCCAGAGATTAGAAATGAGTGAGCATTGATAATGCTGTGTCCCGTCAATTAAGGACCCTACAATTGGTACGATAACAGCATCATCGGGGGTGATGATTGCCATAGTAATGTCCGAGAATCCGATTCCTACGCATCAAACCATTTAGTCTATATATCCCATACCCCGAAGCCTCTCGAGCAGCTGTTCCTCTTCGTCTCCTGACAGCTGCTGTGGCAAGGTACCACTCACATTGTCACTCTCCTCCACTTCCTTTGAAACTATCGGAAACGAAGTGAGATACTCGGGATCGAAGAGTTCGGTCAGCACTCGTCCATCGAAGTATGAAGGCACTGGCAATCCCATAGCGTACAAGATTGTCGGCGGTACGTCCACAAGCTCGAGATCAGGAAGGTCGGTCTGGGAAAGCATCGACGGCCCGCTGGTCATGAAGATTCCGTCCTGACGGTGTTCTCCAGGCCGGGTCGGGGATGCGTATTCGGCAAGTGCTCTTCCAGCCAAGGAGCCCCCCGTAATGTAATTCGGATTCAAAATCAAGATGATATCCGGAAACTTAACGACATTAGGACCGCTATACAATTCCTCGCGTTTAAATACTTGCTCGACGATTGGCTCACCGCTGTCGGGATCTATAATCTTCGGTGCTTCGCTGATGATGTGATCACGCACTCTCTCATACTCTTCGCCAGGAGAAACAATTCCTTCACGCCTGCTTTCAATCAGATTTATCTCGATCCCACAGACATGGTAATAGATAGGGACCCAGTAGGCTTTTGTTTTACTCCAATCAACGATGTCTTCGCTGACTGATTCGGCGACACCGCGGATCCTGGATTGGGTCCTTTCAGGGATTATCCGTCGCATCAGGCCTTTCAGAGTATCGTTTCGGCCGATCCGTACTCGCCAATACTCTAGGTCCAGTAGATTATCGCGTCCCCTTCTATGCAGTAAGCCGAGCTTCTCCAGCCAGATATTCAAGTAGACCCGTTTGGTCGGCGACGGGCCAAATCCATGGTCTGACAAGACAAACGAGACTGACTGCTCTCCAAATGACACGATAATTTGGCTGACAATCTCATCCAACTCATTCAGGTATTGGACGATATCAGACTGAATTCTGCCCTCAGGCTTGCCATCATTCTTGAGGATGGGCTCCAACTCGTCCCATAAGAAATGCGCCAAGCGATCAGTTCCCGTGAAGACAACCATGAAAAAGTCCCAATGCTCTTCTCCGATCAACTTGAGGCACAGTCTGCCTCGCGCCTTGGTCATTTTACGGATTCGGGAGAGGATCTCCGATTTCGAAGGGAATCCATTACTCCGAAAGCGATCGTCTTTTCGAAGAAAATCTAAGTCAACTGTGTAGTCGTCGCCGAGGGCATCCAAAAACGAAGGAGGATATGTGTAATCTCGTGCGCCTCGGGGTGTTAGCATCCCCGTAACCATATAGCCATTGATTGCCCGCGGGGGATAGGTAAGAGGCACATTGATCACAGCTACTCTTTTCTCATGTTCGCCCGCGATCTCCCACAATGTGTGTCCCAGACGCCTGGAGTCAACAAATCCGGTTCCCTTAGTGGCGTAGTTATATTGATCGCGTTCAAGGAATGAAATGATCCCATGCTGGCCTGGATTCTGACCAGTGGCGAAAGTACTCCAGGCAGCGCCTGTAAAGGGTGGGATCGTCGAATTCAACCGGCCCCAGGATCCCCTTTCCATCAAGCCAGCGAGATTTGGGAGATGGCCCACTTTCATCAAGGGCAGCAGGACGTCGAAGGTGCCCCCATCCAGTCCGATAACGACTATTCTTGGTTCCTTTGTCATAGTTTAAGGAGTATGCCTGAGTTATTTACCAAGGAGACGGAATGATAAGTTGGAGCAAATTATAGTCGGCTCCAGCTTTGGTGACATAGTTATGCCAATTTATCTCTCGGCGCAGGCTAGCACGGTGACGGGAGCCATAGATTTACGATCGAATCAGGTACGCCAATCGTCTGCCAATGGCTGATTAAATGGTTGTGCAGGTTTTGAGCGACTGAACACTGGGAGCTGATCAGATTATCTAACTGCTGAAGTTCATTGGGCAGGAAATACAGTTCACTAGCGACATGACCCGAACCGTAAAGTAGAGTCCATTAACCATCGATTAT
>DASRZI010000518.1:0-6032 GCA_035686605.1 Candidatus Zixiibacteriota bacterium | reverse complement strand
CTTATGGATGCTACCTATGCCACTGTAGGTGGCGGCATCGGCAACACTGCCAGTGGCAACTACGCAACTGTGCCGGGAGGGAATCTAAATACAGCTTCGGGTACTTCGAGTTTTGCCGCTGGCAGTCGAGCTCAGGCTACTCATTCCGGTTCATTCGTTTGGGCTGATACTGTGAATACTGCCTATGTCACTTCCGATAGGGCAGATCAATTCAAGGTGAGGTCTTGGGGAGGTTCAAAATTCGAGGATGGCGACGGCTTATGGGTCGAGTTGAATTATACAGCCCTAATTGACACGTCGTCGGGCACATATCTAGATTACGATGGTGTGTGGCATACGGCATCGGATCGAAATGTGAAGGAAAACTTCCAGAACATCGATGGCCAACAGATACTTGAAACTCTGGCCAAGGTACCGGTGACATCTTGGAATTACAAGTCAAGCAACGATACCGAGCGCCACATCGGACCTGTCGCCCAGGATTTCTACGAAGCTTTTGGTCTAGGAAATTCGGATACGACAATAGGTACTATTGATGCTGATGGTATTTCAATAGCAGCAATACAAGCACTATATGAACGGTCCGTCGTCTTGGAAACAGAAAATACTTCGCTGCACCAACAGTTATCTGACCTGGAGCAGCGTCTTAATAATTTCGAATCGTCATCGGTTGGTTCGCCCAACTCTACAATTCTCTACTTATGTCTCGTTTTCTTAATGCTGTTGTCGGTGGTGGCGTTGATCGTGGTTGGTTGGCGTACTGGATTATTGAGATTGAGTCGCGAAGAAAGCCGAGGAGGGATCTAGTGAAAAAGAAGGCCCTCCTCGTTGCCTTGGTGATTGCATCGATATTGGTGGCAGCATTCACCGTCAGTCAAAGCTACGATATTGAGTGGTGGTCGGTCGATGGCGGCGGTGGCACAAGTTCTGGAGATGGATTCGAGCTATCTGGAACCATAGGCCAGCCAGACGTGGGACAAGAGATGAACGGTGGCAGCTTTTCGGTAAGCGGAGGCTACTGGAATACCAGCCTTACAGACGCGCCACAATCCTCTTTTAAAGCATTGCTGCCGCTGCTTATGAACTGAGACATAATGACCGTCACAACTCCAATCATCTGATATGATGACGGAGATACGATCTTCTGCGATGCACTTTCAAAGTGCGTTGCAGATGTTTTGATTTGGGACAGGTATCCGATCATAGGCGTTGATAAAGGAGAATAAGAGCAACGCACCTCCCCGCTGCGTTGCTCCTGTCATTTTTAGAACATTAATATCATTAAACTTGAGAGATTGGTGTTAACAGAGCATTTCTGTTGTTTGCTCGTAAGAATCGCCCCCTACAATCAAATGCATCGCACCTGAAGGGGCAGCGCAATAAATTCGTCAGCTCCCCGTCGAGGCCTGCAATCCGGCCGCGGCCGCTTCCCGAATTTGTCCGATCGAAAACTCCGCCCCTTCCCCCAGAATCTCGTCTCTGTCCTAGAAATCGCTTTCTATCTGTCGGACGAAATCAGGGGCGAAGCTAAATACAGAAGTAAAGGAATTCCAGGTCCGCGATACACTATCACGGCTTCGAGTCTCAAGTCAACATTGTTCCGAACAGCACAATCATGCGTGCGGCCTTGAAATACTCAACGGTTAGCGAAGTTGTGACGTACTAATGACAGGGGCTTCTTATGCTTGGCTACCCCCCTGTGAGAGTGTTCAGAGCACCGTGCCCGTAAACATCGAATAGGTATAAAAGGCATAGTAATCTGGCTCATCCAGTAAGTACTCTGGCGATCCTGGAAGACTTATACGCTGAAACTCTTCCCAGTCCTTTTTGGAGAGTTCCTTCTCTACCCCCGGCCATCGCATCTGAAATAAAGCCTCTAGATCGCGACGAAGATCATCTGTCAACGGCGCAGAGGCTTCTCCAACGAAAGTTGTGGCTTCGGGTTGCTCCAAGCCGGCTTCTTTAAACCAACCCAACGCCCGCTGGAAATGAAAATCCGGTCTCGTTCCCGCAGTAAACGGGGCAATACCGGCGGCTGTTGCGCCAAGTCGAGCTTCTAATCGAGGATAACCTGGCAGCAACCTCTCCGATGACCAGGCAAGGATGGCAACTCGACCACCAGATTTTACCACTCGAGCCAATTCATTCAGCAAAGGTACTGGTGCTTGGGGAAGGTATCCAACGCAATCCATACTCCAAGCCCAATCAAATGAATCGTCATCAAAAGGTAATTCAGCTACATCACCGACTTTAAAGAAAATGCGTTCCGCATAAGGGGATTTCTCCACATATTTCCTGGCATAATGCAGAACCTCTGGGGATAGATCTAAGCCTGTGATACGGCCGGCAGGTCCCACCGCCTCGGCCAGCAGCATGGCTTGATGCCCGATGCTGCATCCAGCATCCAGCCCGTGGCTCGCATTTGGTGGTTCGAGTGCATCTATCGCCGAAAGAAAGACAGGTTCCCTCAAGGCATTCGTCACCGTCAATGCTTGAATCTTCTCATTGGCGTCAGCTTCGGAAATGGTATCCTTGTTAACCTCGTTTCCCATTGGACACTCCTTTCTTTATCGCTTAGGCGCGTTCAGCGCGGTCACCGCCGTACAGAAGCACGGATAGATAAATGAGTCTAAGGTTCTAGCTCACAGGGACTGGTATCCAGGCGTATTCAAAATCAGGCTCGTTTTCAGGTGGTGGGCTAAGGCCTTCCTTGACCACCATGAACCCCTGTTTCTCAAAGAAGGCCCGGGCTGGGCCGTTCTTCTGAAAAGTATTGGCCCGAAGCCCACCCGGGAATCTTTCCCTGGCCTTCTCCAACAAAACTGTTCCGACCCCCTGCCTTTGGGCATCCCAGCGGACAAATAGTTGATCGATAAGCTCCTCCCGCAGAGCCAGTAATCCAAGGATTTGGCCTTCCCTTTCGGCCAGCTATACCTCACATTCTTGAGCGATCACGTCCCGAAAGAAGTCGGTGCCGTTCTCAAGGGTGTAAAGCTGCTGGACTTCAACATAAGTAAACGCCGCCTGTTTGCTAGCGCGCAATATAGCCACAACCTCGAATAGATCCGATGGATGATAGAGGCGTAACGCTAATTGCCGGTCCAGTGCGCTCACATTAACGTGTGTGAAATCCTATGTACCAAGGGGGGGTTGAGATTTTCTGCAGCATGTGGCCTATCCACGAAATCAGCACCACTTCATAGCACTAGTTATAGCTCAGCCGTCATGTAGAGTTCGCCATACTCGAATCCGTGCTTTGAGTAGTATTCCCGAGTTCCAATGGCGCTGATGACGGCAATTCGCTCGAACCCAGCTTCCCTCGCAACCCTTTTCGCTTCGGCGATTAGTCTCTTTCCCAGCCCGATATGTTGTGCTTCTCCATCACTTGAATCGCCTAATCGGACCGCCGGACCGTAAATATGGACTTCCCTAATCATAGCCATGTTGGCGACCTCTTCGATCGGCGCCGCTATCCCTGGTTTCGGCAGCGAAAGTCTGAGGTAGCCGGCAATTTTGCGCTCGGTTTCAAAACTCAGAAAATGCTCAATGGTGTCATAGGTGTCATAGTTTTCTGATTGGAGCGAGAGATCCGCCATTTCCACCAGCTGGCGCCGGACCTCCCGGCAGCGAATACAGCCGCAGGCTAATCCACGCTCTCCCATCTCTTGCTGAACAACCTGGCGCAGGTTGGCCCGCTTTATACCTTCTACCACGTTGTTGGTTGGAATGTCCCTGATGACCCGGTTGATCCGAACGTAGGCCGGCACCTGGCTCTTACAGGCCACGAGCAGGTCAACGATCTCCTCTTCTGTGTAAGGCCTGTACTCGCCTCTTTGCCAGTAGGCATAGAGGTCTGCATTCTCTAGCAACATGCAGGGATATATCTTCAATTCGTCTGGTCGAATAGCCGGATCGCTCCACAAACGGGAAAAATCTTCCAAATCTGACTGGGGGGTAGCTCCAAGAAGATTTGGCATCCAGTGGGCGTGGATTTTGAATCCACCAAGCCTGAGAAGCCGGATGGCCCTTCTTGTATCATCGACCGTCTCTCCGCGATGGTTTAGTTTTAATATGCGATCGTCCAGGCTCTGTATACCGATCTGAACTTTGGTCACGCCGAGATACCGAAACCAGCGGAGTTCATCTTCGTCAATATGATCCGGCCGGGTTTCAACGACAAGGCCGACATTGCGCCGTTCGCCTGAGGCATTGATATCTTGAGCTTCGGTTAGAGATTTGGCCTCTACCCCATTAATGGCGTCAAGGCAGCGCCTGATAAACCATTCCTGGTAGTCACGCCTATAGCTGGACCAGGTGCCTCCCAGGATGAGCAGCTCGATCTTGTCGGTCGGATGGCCGATGTTCTCCAAGGCCATGATGCGTATCTTGGTTTGATCATAAGGATCAAAGGCGTGGCGCTCGGCTCGCATAGCACCAGGCTCATCGGGAAGATAGCTCTTGGGCATTCGGGCGTCTGTGGGGCAGAAGATGCATTTTCCAGGGCATGGATAGGGCTTGGTCAAGACAGTGACCACGGTGACACCTGCTTGGCTGCGGGTCGGCTTGACCTGCAGCACAGTGACCACTGATTGGTCGAAAACCATCCAATCGTCATCGCAGAGGTCGAAGTAGACCTGGACAAGCTGGCTTTTCCCCAACCAGGGTAAACCGTTCCTGACGTAGCGCACCATGGTCTCACTGTAGGCATTGCCCACCAGCGGGGCTTGGGACGCCAGCTCCCCGATAAGGCTGACAAACTCTGCCTCTCGCCCGTCAATGGAAACGGGTTTTCGGTTCTCCCGCCATTGGCTTTCCTGGAATCTGCCTAGGTCATCGGATTTCATAGTCACCATTGTAGCATCGCGCCCAATATTCGCTCGACCTGCCAAGCATGAGGTGATCGGGCATCATATCTATAAGCGGCATTTGGAGTGAACGATCTTTGAGATGGGGTGCTGCAAGCGTGCTTCTTCTTATCCAATTATCTCAACCATGGTCCTCAGTGTATCGATGTCAGGTACGATGAGATTCAGGGTTGAAACAGGACTATCCAGCCAGATGGAGAGCCTGTCTTTGACCCGCTCTTTTGGGCCGACTAGGGCAACTTCGTCGATAAGCTCTCCGGGAATGGCCATCATGGCTTCCCCTCGGTGACCAGAGAGGAATAGCTCCTGAACCTCGGCCGCTTCGGCTTCGTAGCCATATCGCCCCGCCAAATCCGCGTAGAAATTGCGATTTCTGGATCCCATCCCTCCAATATAGAGGGCCAGAACGGGTCTGAGGGCGTTATAACAAGCCTCTAAGCTGTCATCGATCGCCACATTAACCACCGGAGCGATGTCGAACGCCTTGATATCCTTACTCGTCCCTGCTCGTTCAAAGCCAGCTTGGATATGCGGTTCGAAAACTTGATTGTATCGCTGGGGTGAGAAGAAGATTGGCAGCCATCCGTCGGCGATCTCGGCCGTCAGGGAGACGTTTTTTGGTCCAATGGCAGCCAAGTAGATGGGGATATCAGGCGCAGAGGCAAGAGTGCTCTTTAGAGGCTTACCCAGGCCGGTGGCATCATCACCCTTATAGGGTAGCTGAAAATACTGCCCGTCATAGGTAAGAGGATCTTCTCGCTTGAAAATCCGCCGGACGATCTCAACATATTCCCTGGTCCTCGAAAGGGGGTTGCTGTAGCTGGCTCCATGCCAACCCTCGACGACCTGCGGACCAGACAATCCCAATCCCATCATGAACCGGCCCCCAGATAGCTGATTGAGCGTCATAGCGGTCATAGCGGCGTTTGCCGGCGTACGCCCAGGCATCTGCATGATTGCCGTGCCCAGGTTGATCCTTTCGGTTTGTGCTCCCAACCAGGCTAAGGGTGAAACAGCATCTGAGCCATAGGCTTCCGCTGTCCAAACCACGTGTACCCCTAATCTATCCGCTTCCTGCACCAGATCAACCGGCAGATCGATATTTCCAGCAAAATAGCCGAGCATGATTCCAAGTCGCATCGTCATTTCCTCGTCTTCCAAAGTGAC
>DASRZI010000517.1:0-3889 GCA_035686605.1 Candidatus Zixiibacteriota bacterium | reverse complement strand
CAGACCCATGGTTTGCTGATAACTGAATCGTGATTTTCATTTAGTTGTTCTTCCCCGTCCGCGAAATCCTGGCCCACTCTAACTGATTAATCCGTGATCGGGATTTTTGCATATTACGGGGCAAGTCAGTGGTTGAGCCCTGCAGAAGAGGTTTCCAAAAGATTTGTATTCGACTGCCGGATGCGTGGTCAATGCATCCTCCAATCCACTCGCATGACCTGCCCCAAATAGCTTCGAAATGGTCCTTGTGGTGGTGTCTTTATCAACGGCCGGTGTGCAGTGTTTCCAGAGATGCGCTTCTCTATGTGCCTTCGCGCGTGCTGCTTTGTGACCGTCAGTTCCAGCACAGGGGATTCTACTACGGTAACGCTTGTACCGGACTGGCATGGCAACGCTGGCCAGGCAGTAACGCTCCCGTTCGTCCACGAAGATACCCTGAATCCGACCCAAACGACTCCTCGCCGGTTCATTTTCGATCCTGTGCCATCCTAGCTGCCATCCGCAAGTCTGCGAATTACCATGTCAAACCGATTGACCGCTGGCATGAACGGCTGCCAAGATGGCCTATGCATTGTGGAATGTTTTAAGGCGAGAACAGCAGACTTTGAATCCGTAGATGGTGGTTCGAATCCACCTCCCTCAGCTTGTGGCCGCTGGTGCGTTACCAGCGGTTTTCATTCTTTAGATCGTCGGTGATTACCTCGTTTCTGGAAACATCTTCTTAAGTCGTCTTCATTGGATATTCGGGAGTAGGCCTCAAGATCTAGCTTCCCGGTTGGGACATCGACTTCAAATTGGAGTCCAGCTTCGCCGAGAAAGTAGACGCTGATAGCCAGTAGGCTGCCAAACCAGCCGGGGGGTGCTAGCCTGGTGTGAATGCCGCTTTCAGCGGATCCATGGGATATGACCACGAAGGGCGCCTGGTTCCCAGAGCCTTCTGTGGGATCGCGTTGACACCTCTACTCAATTCGTCGCTACGGCTTGCATCGCTTGGGAATAACGTGATGGCTCTCTCAGACTATTGATAAAACTCCGACTGGATCCGTATCTGTAGCCACAGGGTGAGACATTGCACTTTATTGTTCAAGCGGTGAGAATATCCAATTGATTCCCTTTTCTCGTCGTACGCTGCCACTTCATGAGGAACGTGGGCAGGGGCTATGGGAAAATTGTGATTTGAAATTTCATGATTAATTCGAAGGATGCAGTTAATATGTCTAAGCCATCTGACGAGATTTTCCCTTTCCAACTCCTAGAATAACTCTTCGCTATTCGCTGATATTTATCAGCCCAGAAAGGTCTTTCAGTCGAGCGAATTGCGATATCTGCGAAGGCAATGAGCTAGACAGGTCAGTGAACTTAGATTCGCTTCCTCTACTAAATTGAGGGATCCAATTAGCCTCACCTTCTTATGTCGGTATGATAGAATACCGCAATGTCGAATTCTGTGCCCCGCCTGAAAAAGATATGGCAATTCAGGGCCGTTCTGGTGCTTATTGGGGCAGCAATTCTTATCTTTCTATGGGGAATTCGCCGCAATCTCCCCTATATCCCCCATATTGACGAACCGTTTTTCGTTGATCGGGCCATCCGGATGGCCTCAACGGGCGATCTTAACCCTCATTGGTTTGGCAATCCTGCTTCGACATTAATCTATATTCTCACAATCGTATTTCATTTATGGCATTTTTTGACCCAGAAGGGATCGTTTCTGCACGCTGACCCGAACTTGCAGATCCATTTTGAGGCTGATTTTGTCAGCTACACACTCATAGCGCGATTGGTTTCCATATCTTTTGCCGTTTTAGCTATTCCTGTCATTTATTACCTGGGCAAAAAGATCTTCAATGGCAAAGTAGCATTTGCGGGCGTCTTGCTGTTCATCTTCTACGATGTTGTGGTAACCCATGTTCAGGTCGCCAGATCGGACAGCGCCGGGCTTCTGTTTTCCTCTTTGAGTTTATTACTGCTTTACCGCCTATACGAACACCCATCTATCAGAGACCAATTGTTTGCCGGTATTGCGATAGGGCTATCCATTTCAACCCGTTATTTTCTACTTGCATTGGTTCCTGTTTTTGGCCTGGTGAATATCGCCATTCTGTGGGAGTCCGGGTGGTCCAGAACGCAGCGAAATCGCTACATAGGACTTGCGCTGCTTGGCCTTCTCACAATAGCTGGGACATTTTTACTCACAACGCCTTTCTTTGTTCTTGATTTTTCAGAAGTTGTTCAAAGCCTGCGGGCTGAAGCGCGAAGCATTCACCTGGGTGCAGATGGAATGACGCCGGTCGAGAATTTGCTATGGTATGTTTTTGTCGCTCTGCCAGCGACCATGGGTTGGCCTCAGATCATTCTATTGTTTGCCGGTATAGCCATTGTGCTGCGAGAGCGTAAATTTGGAACAAGTATGCTGCTGTCCTACCTGGCGATATTCGTCCTCGGTAGTTCCCTGCTGTCCTTACACTGGCAGCGCTGGCTCATTCCAGTGCTTCCAATCTGTGCTCTTTTGGTCGCTAATGCTCTGTGGCGCATTCTCACTTTACTTAAGCAATTAAACTTGACCGTCGCAAAATACAGTACGTCTTTCGCTGTAGTTGGTGTACTGTTTTTACTCGCCTGGCCCGTTTTCCAAACGACGTTTTACAACATACGCCACTCACGTCCGACAACACGGAGCCTCGCCCGAGAATGGATTGTCGACAATTTGCCGGAGAGCAGTAAGCTGGCTGTTGATTTTCAGTCAGTTCCACTCGACGGCACCGGTCTTTCCTGGACTATGTGGAACACATTGGCAAAAGGAAGAGACCTCACTGATTACCGTATGGAAGGGTATGACTACCTGGTCGCCAATGGCCGCATGTACGAGCTATACACGGCTGAGCCAGAACGCTACCAACAGGAGATTGACTTCTACAAACAGCTCATTGAAAGCGAAAACCTAGTGTGGTTCTTTGAGCCGTCTCTATGGCGCGGTGGTCCAAAGATCTTCATCTATGAATTAGGTGAAGAGTAGACAGCTTGAATATAAATTTGCCCCCACCTATAAACATCGATGACGGAACAAATCTTGCATCTTGGGCGATGTTTTGACTGGCGGCCTTGTCGACAAGAGTCAATGGATAATAGGCGTGGATATGTGATCAATTTCTCTTGGACTATCGGCATGTTGGTCGATGCGCCAGATTGTTCCCAAAAGTGTAGTTTCGTTGAAGACAGTGTCATTTTCTCTGCTCAGTCTGACTCTTATTAATACTTCCCACGCGATAGTGGACGTATCTATCATAGTGCCGCCATCGGCCGATGATATCACAGCTCCTCTAGTACTTTTGGGCGAGTCCAATTGCTGGAGAAATCATTACACTGCCATTCGATTTGCATGGCGGTGTTAATGACCGTGCGGATCAGCTCGGGTAGGACATCCAGCCCTTGGTCGGCGATCTGCTCCAATAATTCGTCTAGTAAGGTACAATCGGTCTTGTAGGTCATTGTGTGAACTCCTTTAGGCTGATTTGGTGATTTGCCCAAAGGATACACGGTGACCTACATTCCGGTCACATCAAATTACAGAAAGAAAGTTACACTATCCTGCTCGCGCGGTGTTTTTATATTTACTGCAACTGTTGGATTAGCTGGACTTATATAATCACAACAAGCGTAGGCATTATTTGCTGGATGGACGAATCAGCTACTAACGTGTTGGTCTGCGTTGTTAATTGTCCCGACAATCTTAGTGTTTTGTTGTCACGACCTCTGCAGCGAAGCTCCAAGGCATTTCTGTAAGGCGTCAGAGTGAGAGGTCACCCTAAATTAACTGACCATCGTTTTAGGTGAATATATGACATTTGGTACTTCAAATCGTGAAGCTGAGAGATTATAATGATGTAGA
>DASRZI010000516.1:0-2623 GCA_035686605.1 Candidatus Zixiibacteriota bacterium | reverse complement strand
ATTGGGGATCGTTGCTGCTATCCCTGAAGAAGCCCGGGCACGCCTGGAGCTGATGCTTACTGGTCAATTAGCTAATGGCGGAGCGATGCCGATTGTTAAGCCTTTCGAACATCGTCCTGGCCATGAAGCAGCCCCACCCCCAGAAGAATACCGATCCGATGACTGCCTGTGGTTTTTCAATGCTATCCCCGCGTACGTGAATGAAACCGGTGACTTGGCATTTTATAACAGGGTGCTGCCCTACGCTGACCAGGGTGAGGCCACTGTTTTCGGTCATTTACGCCGCGCATTGGAATTCAATTTGGAACGCACCGGAAAAAATGGACTGCCTTGCGGCTTGTCCGCAGATTGGAATGACACCTTAAGGCTTGGTTATCATGGGGAAAGCTTGTTTGTTGCCTTCCAATTACGGTTTGGATTGACAACCTACGCTCAGATAGCAGAGGTTTTAGATAAACCTGAGCAGACTGCCTGGGCACTTGCTGAACGTGAACAACTGGATACCAATATACAAGCCTGCGCCTGGGATGGGGATTGGTTTATCTGGGCGATCGGTGAAGATGGCACGGTTTACGGCACCCACCAATATGAGGAAGGGCAAGTTTACCTGAACACTCAGGTCTGGTCGTTGATCAGTGAAGCTGCTACTCCGGAACAGGCTGTTCGCTGCATGCAAACCGTCCAAGAACATTTGGCTACACCCTACGGCTTAATGCTTTGTGCTCCACCAATTATCAAGACTTCTATTGAAGTTATGCGCGCAGTGGTTTTTAACCCCGGCATCAAAGAGAATGCTGGTATCTTCAACCATACACAAGGTTGGGGTGTGATGGCGGCCTGTATGTTAGGTGATGGCGACCGGGCTTATGAATACTACCGGGCAACCATGCCAGCAGCGTACAATGACCGCGCCGAGCTGCGTCAGATTGAACCCTTTGTGCAGGGTCAGACAACTTATTCCACCTTTTCTCCCCGCGCAGGGAATACGCGCACTTCCTGGCTGACAGGCGCGGCAGCCTGGGCATACTACAGTGCAACCCAGTACATCCTAGGGATAAAACCCGAGATAAATGGCTTACGTGTTGATCCTTGCATCCCATCAGCGTGGAATGGTTTCTCAGCTTCACGCCAATTTAGAGGCCAGATGTTTCACATCACTGTACATAATCCCCATAATGTCTGCCAGGGAGTCGGAAAGATGATTATCGATGGGGAAGAAGTGCTGGGAAACTTAATCCCTGTAAATTTGGCTGGGAAGGAGCACCAGGTGGAGGTATGGCTGGGTACCTGATCCTTTAACAAAGCCCCGTCACATCGACAGATCTTCTTCATTCTCTCTCGTGATCCTGGTTAAAGTTGGGTTCTGACCCAAAATAATCGATGATCTCTTGGATAATCGTTTCGACAGCTTGATCGATATTTACTACCAGCGCTTTTGAAGGAGTTTCTAAAGTATTAAATTGGCTTATCAGCATTTCAGGCTTCATGTAATGATCATTTCTGGTTTGCATCCTGCTCCAGATAAGATCAAAATCCCCTTTAAGAAATACAAATATTAAACCTTCATTACCAAACCGTAACTGTTGGCGATACTTCGCTTTCAAGGCGGAACATGCCACGACAAGATTTTCATCGGCTCGGAGTTTCTCAGAAATCAGATCATGTAAAGTTTCTAACCAGTTTGTTCGATCAACATCATTGAGCGGTATTCCCTTAGACATTTTGCAAACATTTTCTGGGGAATGAAAATCATCCCCGTCATAGAACGGCCAACCCAGCTGCTCGGATAAGGCTTGACCGATGCTGGTCTTTCCACAACCAGAGACTCCCATAAAAACTAATGCTGTTGCCATGGCTTATTCTTGATACAACCTGTATAAAATCTCCCCGGCTTTCGGTACGAATAATATTCCTTATCTCCACCTGGCGGTGACCAATTCAAAGGTAATAGGTGTTTAATCATTGGTCACACGAATTGTACGGCTTTCTCCAGGGATGAGATCAAAGTAATTATCGCTGAAATGAGACCGCTCATCCGGTGAGATCAGATGAAAATAATACAAATACGCCCTCGCATTCACCTGAACCGTTAGCTCATTATCACTCAAATTGGTGAAAGTTACAACGGGTTCAACTACCGAATCAGATATCTCTCGTGATACTATTGCTGAAATCAACTGACTGTCTTGCTTTGCAGCTGTCCGAAAGAATAAAGGATATAACTTGAAAGTCTCTGTCATTGGTGGCGGATCCACGTATACCCCAGAACTGGTCAAAGGCTTTCTTGATCGGGTCCACGAATTCCCACTCAGGGAACTGTGGTTGATGGATATCGATGAACACCGATTGAAAGTAGTAGGGGGATTTGCCGAACGAATGGTGCAAGCCAAGGGATCGCCCTTCGAGGTGATCTTGACCACGAACCAGCGTGAAGCAATTGCTGGCTCGAATTATGTGACTACTCAACTACGCGTGGGGCAGATGCAGGCGCGCCGCGCTGATGAATACCTGGGTCAACGGCATGGCTTGATCGGTCAAGAGACGACCGGTGTGGGAGGCATGGCAAAAGCCCTGCGCACCATCCCTGTCATTCTCCAAATCGCCAGTGATATGCGAGAGCTGG
>DASRZI010000515.1:0-2835 GCA_035686605.1 Candidatus Zixiibacteriota bacterium | reverse complement strand
TCCGTGACACGGTGCGCAGTTTGTCTCGTACAGCGCCTGACCCATTTCTTCTGGGGGAAGTAATGTGATGAGCGCTGTCTCAGCTTCAAAGAGGCGATTCTCTTGAACCAGGGAAATAACTTCACGGATTGCCTCTAAATCCGAGCTATCAGCTTGGGTCCTGGCTGCGTTCAGGAAGAATTCAGCATCTGGTCGGTCAAATTGACGGATGGCAAATAGGGCGTTGCTAAGATAGCGTGTCAAGGGGATGTTGGCAGAAACCGCGTTTCCTTCACGCCAGGCGGCAAGAAGGGCAACGACGTCATTGATCTGCGATGGCGATAGCACTGTACCCCAGGTTGGCATACCCACGGCTGGGCGACCGTGAGCGATGGTGCTGCGATACCAGGCATCGCTGAGCTTGCTAAGTCGCTCAAGATCATTCAAGGCAGGGGCTTCACTGGTACCCATGCCGTTCTCTCCATGACAGATTGAACAAGTCTGGGCGAATATGAGCGCCCCCCGGGCAGGATCTGGTGCGGTTATGGCTGGGGTGCGATCCGGTGCAGTTGGCTCCCAGTCCCGAATATAGGCCACCAGCTGGAAAATCTGCTCGTCGGTAAATGGACCGCCGAAGGTCTGGCCCCAGGCCGGCATGATCGATCCTGGTACCCCTGTACGGGTGAGGTTGAAGAGCGCTTCGTCGGTTGTCATTTTCAGCAATGTTTTCGAGTTTAGCTCCGGCCCCACTCCCCCGAGACCATTGTCACCATGGCAGGCAGAGCAGTTCTCTCCATACAACTCTTCTCCGCTGGCGACAGCCAGTGCATGGTCTTCGGTTTCCTCTGCTTCAATGCGGGCAGGTTCACGCCAGAAATAGAGCTGGAAAAGGATCAGGATGCATAAGGCAAGCCCAAACGCAGCGGCCAAATAAGGTGTGTGGTTTTCTTTTTGTCGCATATCTTACTCCTCAGGCGTAGGTGACCTGAGACGGTTCATAACCCTCGCGCTGAATCGGTTCTCCAGTGTTTACCAGGATTTCGTTATCAACGATTTCTATCGGGAACAGGTCCATAGGCCTGGGTGCTGGGCCGCTAATAACTTCGCCCACTGGGTTAAAGATAGAACTGTGGCAAGGGCAGATAAACTCCTCTTCGGCTTCTTGCCAAGGAATGGTACAGCCGAGGTGCGTACATCGTTGCCAAAGGGCTAAGAAGCCGCCATCTTCTAGACGTCTAATATAGCAACGCCCGCCAAAAATATGGCTGACCGAACCTGGCTCAAATTCGTCTACCTGTCCAGCATTCACGACGCTGCCGAATGCTCCGGGCTTAGTGCGTGGCTTGAAAAAATCGAAAAGAGCGACTCCAGCTTGACCAAGAAGGGCAACAAAAGAAGCAGCCAGACCAACTCCGATGAATTGTCGCCGGGAAAATGCTTTGTTTTCGTCTTGATGCCGTATCACGCTGAACTCCGTTAATTGTTAATCTTAATTGATATCCAAAAAGATCAGAACTCGTCCCAGGGACTGTAGCCGTCGGGCATCTTCCAGGGCCAGAAGAGCCTGAAACCCGGTCCACGAAAGAGAAAGCCGCTGACAGTAAAAATAAAGGCCGAGACGATCATGATGGTAAATAGGGCCA
This sequence comes from Candidatus Zixiibacteriota bacterium, assembly GCA_035686605.1. GTDB lineage: Bacteria > Chloroflexota > Anaerolineae > Promineifilales > Promineifilaceae > UBA11865. The sequence goes on along the minus strand of DASRZI010000515.1, from coordinate 1,213 downwards.
GTATCATCTCATGCCGATCTCCTCTCTTGCGCCATAGGACGATCAAGGGAATAGCCACCAGCACTAATAAGATTCCGGCTGGAACCAGGCCTTGGGCCACCCATTGAGGCGTACTGCCACGCAACAATTCCCGCAAGGTGAAGGCGTTATCAAGAATGATATAGGCAGCCATCACAACCGCCGTATACAATGACGAGAATAGCGTGATGCGACGGCCGCGGCTTGATGTAAACCAGACGCCAATTCCTTTCCTTGAGTAATCGATATAGGGTATCGACAGCAGGAACAAGACCAAAAGAGCTGGAATGATCACGCCAGCAAGGGTTGGATGCATGTGTTCCAACAGCTCTTGCAGGCCCACAAAATACCATGGCGCCTTGGCCGGATCAGCGGTGATCATGGGATTGGCCATCTCATCTAGCGGCGCTTGCTTGAACAATGAAAACAGAAAGATCACCAGGGTGACCCCTAGCAATATGATGAGTTCCCATAGCAGCACTATCGGAAAAGAAAAGACAGTATCTTCAGGTCCCTTGTCGACCATCGGACCATCACGAGGCATTAATTCGACGAGAGCGTAGCTCTTATTGCTGTCTTTGGGGAATATCTCGTCCTTTACAGGAGTCTTATCTGCCATAAATCTTTCCAGATAGGGATGAGTCGATTATTTCCATGGTCAATATTCCCCATTATTCCTCAGCATCGTTCACGGCCATTCCGCCATCCTTGCGGACGCGCCAGATGTGGATGGAGACGAGTAGGGTGATGAGTAAAGGCAGCAGGGCGATATGCAACGTATAGAAACGAATGATGGAGTTCTGCCCTACCTCTCCTCCTCCCAACAGGATCTCGCGCATGACCGGCCCTGCTCCGGGGGCATACCCGGCGATATTCGTACCTACAGTTATGGCCCAATAGGAAAGCTGATCCCAAGGAAGAAGGTAGCCAGTAAAGCTAGCCCCAAGGGTCAGCAGCAGCAAAAAGACACCAACGACCCAATTAAACTCGCGTGGTGGCTTGTAGGCACCGGTATAAAGCACACGGGCCATGTGTAGAACAGCTACGAGCACCATGGCATGCGCAGACCAGCGGTGCATATTACGAGTGAATTGCCCCAAAGGCACTGACAATTGAATCTCTTTCATCGTCGTATAGGCGCGCTCAACCGAAGGCACGTAATAGAACATTAGGAGAACGCCAGTAAACACCAGTA
>DASRZI010000514.1:0-2740 GCA_035686605.1 Candidatus Zixiibacteriota bacterium | reverse complement strand
GACAGCACTTCATAATGCATTATCTAATGCTGGATATTATCTATCCAATTACGCCGAGCTTAGATCAAGAACTGGAGCTAACAAGGAAGTAATACGTAGAGAGTTAGAGAGTAACGACTACCTCGTGCTCATAATTGAGCACAGCGCATTAACGCAAAGCGGCGAATCAGACTTGGAAATAGCACGCAGTGCGATTAGCATCGCGCGCCAGATAGGTGTACCGGTTATCTTGTATCACAATCTGGACAGTCAATCTTTGCTATATCTTAGTAAAAGTCTCAGTTTTTCTCTAGATCAGATAGGTGTTGTACGTTGTTTTAGGGACTTCAAGGATCTTTCGTTCGAAATACTTACTTCGCTTGCTGATCACCAGAAGTTCTTCCCATCCCCAGGCTGGATGCAACAGCAGGATTTCGAGGCCATTAACAAATCCATTGAGAACATCAATAGTACCATTGAAGAGCTTGAAGCTGGTAAGGATAGACTAGAAGCATTCATAGATCACTGTGGTGAACACAATCTCCGTTCAGCATTTGAAAATTGCGAGGTGCTGCCTAAGCCGCCTGAATTCGGTGAAAGAAATTGGTTTGCTTCATACGAAAACCCAATCCATCGATTCAGCTCTGAAACAGGCAACCTTCCGGTCTTATACATAAGGGTCCCTAACAGATTTAAGCCTCTTCTTAGGCAAGATGAATATGTCGTGGTTTATGACAGATATTTGGGATTGAAGTGGTGGACTCTGGCCAAGAAGAACACGTCTTATGTTGAAGCTCTCGCCTATGCACAGGAGATTTCCTCTCGCGAGAAGGAGAACTGGAGACTTCCCACTGTAAACGAAATGATAACCCTTATGACTCGTACGCGTGGCACTAGAAAGTACATGGATGAAAAGGTCTTTCCACTGGGTCGGTGGTTCTGGACATCAACACGTGAAGACGACGAGATTTTTTACGTTGACTTCAACTATCTGAACAGCGCGGTAGACAAGGAGCAAGCGTCACCTTCTGGTGATGTTCCCGCAATTCGTAAAAAATCTGTTATTCTGGTCACAAGTGATACACTTGTGACGCCCAACGATATTACTGAGAATAAGAGATTTGCAGCCGAACAGATGACCATCCGCGCCAAGAAGAAGAGCGTAGGAGTTGATAATCTTGTTTCAATACTGTTCCTCGCTGCCGATCCCACTGACGCTTCCCGTTTGCGGCTGGGTGAAGAGTTGAGAGAGATTCAAGAGAAGCTGCAACTTTCCAAACTTCGGGATCGTTTTGCTTTACACCAACGAATGTCTGTTCGACCAGCAGACATCAGTCAGGCATTGCTAGACGTTCAACCACAGATTGTACATTTCTCTGGTCACGGCATAAGCATGGGGGCATTGTGTTTCGAGAATCAAATGGGAGAAACCCATCCAATTCGGCCTGAAGCTCTAGCAGCATTATTTGAAATGTTTACTAATCAAGTAAATTGCGTATTGTTGAATGCCTGTTATTCAGAGATTCAGGCAGAAGCTATCGCTAAACACATTGATTATGTAATAGGCATGAACCGAGCGATAGGTGATAAGGCCGCTATTGCTTTTGCCATTGGTTTTTATCAGGCATTGGGAGCAGGCCGCACGATTGAAGAAGCTTACAAACTTGGGTGTGTGCAAATCGGATTACAGGACATTCCTGAGCATCTAACGCCGGTTTTAATCAAGAAAGGGCAAGTGCATCCCTAACCGCCCAACAAATCAATCAAGCTGACCGCGAAGCTGGCCTTTTATTGGAAGTTGGTCGGGATGTGAAGTCACTCTTAGTTGTGGTGATCTTCGATTCCCTTTGGCGGCAGGTTAATTCAGACTTTGGTGCGACTCAGAACAGTCTAACACCCATTTGAGAAGACGCGATGAAAACAGGGGTTACCCCAGTAAGCCTCAAGAGGTCTGTAGAACTTCATTTTAAAGGCAATCCTGGAGCAAGCCACCGAGGTGCTAAGAGATGCACTTCGAGCATACAAAAGGGTGAGCTCAATGTGAGTGCGGCAACCCCATTTGGGTAATCGGTTCCCCTTTTTGAGGATTTGATGGTTCTTTCACCTGTATCACCGGCGAAACCTATCCTGAAGATGACTATGAGGTCGATGAGGCGTACCTGTAAGTGCCAGCCCTGGAGACCTGTGGCAACCTCCCGTCACAACACCATCTCCGCCAACTCCCTGATGGCCGTCGTGAAGTCACATTTCCGCCACTTCATCCAGAAATCAATCACCGATCCCCCACCGCAGCCAGCCCAGCAACTCCAATAGTTGCCCTCAGCATTGACACCGAAGCCCAGATGATGGTCGTCGTGAAACGGGCACAGGCCGACGGCCCCGCTCGCCGTCGGCTTCAGGTCCACGTACTGGCTCACAAACTCCAACACGGTCACGCTGGCCTTGATCCGCTCCGAAACCGTGTCTCCCGTCGCCGATAGCGGCTCTGGAATCGTCGCCACCAGCTCAGGCGGTACAGATGATCGATAAGCCTCGAAAGCAACCTCTGGGACGGTCTCAGGAGTTTTCAGAGCGCAAATCTGCTCCCGTATGAATGATGCCAAAGGCGTTCAGTCCGCAGTGTAGAGACCGTACCGGCGGCCCGCGAGCCGGTGCACGTCAAAGGCGCGCGCCTCCCGCCCGGCGACCGCCTGCGTGTTTTTCCCTCTACCCAGCAAAGCAGCAGCATAATTGTCAACAGTCACACTGCCCACCTCTGGTC
>DASRZI010000513.1:0-4084 GCA_035686605.1 Candidatus Zixiibacteriota bacterium | reverse complement strand
CCAGAAAGGGACTACAGCGGGCCGCCAGAGGCGCTGAGGCGGCCCAGGAGCGCATTTTAGCCTCGCTCTGAGGGTTTTGCCCTAACGCTGCGTGCGGCCATGGCACCGGGTTATTTTGAGGCTTTTGGCTCGCCAGCTTTCCTGGGACGCAGCCACCGGCTCCGCAGTCGCCCTACAGGGTGCTCGCCCCCGCCACCCAAGAAGATGGCCCCCGAGACGCGGCAGCCCGACGGTTCGCTGCACTGCGAGCGGCCCCGGCGCTATGCGGCGGCCTGACTCGCAAGCTCGTGGCCGGCCGCTCCGCTTGGGGCGCTCTGACTAGCTCCCGCCCGGCTTTCGCTGGGGCCATGGTGGCCGGGACAGCACCCTACGGGCACCGCTCCGCCGATGCCGCTCTGACGGCCGGGCATAGGTGCCTAGCAGGATCTAGATCTGGGTCAACCCCGAGAGCTTGAAGATGGCTGCTGGCCATCCTGGGGAAAGAACGAATATCTAGCCGTCGCCGCCTTTGACTGCATCAAGGATTTGCCCCCTGAGCAGGCTCGGTACACGATCTATTCATTCCCTCACCATAAATTCAAAGAGCGGCAAGTTTATTACCAGATCTTAGAGATCGGCCAAGGGAGCGCAAAAACAAACCTTTAACGGCCGAGATACGCGCACAGAGGCGTTCTAAGCAGAAGTTGTACGCGGCTTCCGCGAAATTGACGCAACTATCTCAAGCCGCTGACCCAAAAACGATGATACCCATCTTCGGGAGAACCCTGGTTATTCGACGAGGTCTTAGATGAGACGAACCCTGTCTACGAATTTGTGGTTTGGAATGGGCAGAGGTTTATGAGATCGTCTTCTTTGACAAAACAATTTTATCAAGGGCTTGCCAGAGGGGATCCGGTATGCTTTAATGATCCAAGTAAGATCTCTGGTGTAATTCCAGAGAGTGGTAGTGGTTCTTTGAAAACCCAACTCTGATAATGACTCGCCCACACTAAGTGTGGGAAACAACTCCTCATATTCAACCCCGACAGACTACATCTCGACAACGGCCAGCAGATGACGATTCGTCATGACATCTGCCCCCGCCTCACAGTTTGTGTAAGCGAACCAGGCAGCGCCAGCACAAATCAACGGCGGGCTTATCAGGCGTGGTGGAAAGATCTTTTCCCCCACCCTACTGGAGTGTCTATGTTATCCAACGTTCAATATGAAAGAAGTATCAAACAGTACCAGGTCACAAACCCAATCACCGGTGATATTGAGTACTTTCCCAATGGGAATGCCGGGAAACGGATAGCCATGCGCCGGGCGGTATTTTTTCAGGACCCGCGGTTACATCGCTTTGTTGTCGATCTGGTCGAGCGCTATCCCCAGGTAGAGTCCAGGGCCTGGCGCGCGGCTGAACTGTTGCTTCAGGGTGGGGTAAAGAACTCCGAAGGTGAAGCCCTGGCTATCGTTGCTAGCAGCACTGCCTATGGCGATTACCTCATCACCGCCCGCACCGGCCAAATTGTCTGCGATTGCCTTGATTATATGGACGGCAACGCACCATACATTGGCCAAAGCGGACAGCGGTTGTGCAAACACATCCTGGCCCTGCAATTTACCCGCCGGCTAGCATACCGGCACTGTGGCTCGTGCGGTCGTCAAGTGGATGCCGAACTGATGATCTGCGTCTTTTGTGATGGACCGGTTCACCCTTATTGAGTTTTTATTGTCCGAAGAAATGAATCTTAACGAACGAGTTTTAGTCAATAACAAGGAGAAAAACGAATGACTAATTTACCAGTAAAAACGTATCCGTTACCTGAGAATACACCGGAGAAAGCGCCCCTACCCGCCTTCGATCCCAGCGACGCCAATTACTTCGATATGTTTGCGCCCCAGTTTTACAACCTGGAAACCATGCAGGCATTGATGAAAGAAGGCGGCGGTCCGCTGCTTCTGGAAGTAGAGAGCGTTGCCGTCGAGTATGTTTTCAACCCGGAAAAGGGTGAAGAGAGTGGCGAGTGGAAACCGGTGATCCATTTCACGAATGGCGGTCCGGCTCTAGTAGTTAATCGGACCCGGGCCAGAACCTTGATGGAGGCTACTGGCAGCATTCGGGTGAATGAGTGGGCCCGTGTCGGTTGGTTAGAAGTCGCGGCCGGCATTGAGAATGGCCAGGCACAGATTGTGCTCCGGCCCTCTTCTGGCTTATCCGGTAACGGCGAAGCTGGCCCTGAGAGTGCAAAGCTTGAAGACCTCGAATTGGACGAGCTGAACGAAGCGCTATTCGGGCATTCGTAGACCAGTCACAGCAAGTCAAACTCCTGGCATGTTCAGGTCATTATGATGACGAAGGAGGTGATGGGTATTAAATTATTAACGAAGAAGATTCGGGACCGGCTTCCAGTCTTGTATGCCAATGAGGAGCAAGGGCTGGCCGCTGTAGCCATAGTCAAGTTCTTCACCCCCGATGCTGACTGGACATGGTATGCGTCGGAGTTCGATGGCAAAGATATTTTCTTTGGCCTGGTCATCGGACATGTAGCCGAGTTCGGTTATTTCAGTTTATCAGAGTTGGAATCTGTACGCGGACATTTGGGTTTGCCGATTGAGCGCGACCTTAATTACCGACCGCGATCTTTGCAGGAGTTGAGAGACCATTATCAACAAGAAGGTTGGGCGACATAGCCTTGCCTTTATAAGGCCAGAATTTACGAAAAGTAATTCTGGCCTTTTTTCATGGTTACCGTCGAATATTACTGGGGTAAATAGTAAGGTAATCTAGGCCCTCAAATAATGCTATTGACCTGTAAAATGAACGGATCTAGTTCTGCAGCCGACGCGCAACCAGATCCCCCTGGAAGAAAAAAGCATATACCGGCCAACTCCTTCTCACGGAGCCCGCTAGACTCAATTCACAACCCTGCCGCGCCTTAAGGCACAGGGTGAGTCATCACAGGCACGCTGCTAGCGACATCAATTTCCGAGGTAGTCACCGTTCGTATCTACCGTGAAGCTGTCTGTTGTGCTGCCAAGCACTATCCCTATCCCCACGTTCACCCCAATTTTCTCAGCATCTTTCACTCTGAAAATAAAAGTAGAGCCTCGGTCAACATTAGTGAAAAGAATGGCGTTTTTGTTTTGCAGCAGAAGTTCTCCCGCGTTCACATCCACACCGCGCACACCAAGGGTAGCTCGCAAGTTGACATCAGAGGGTTCAGAAGATGAGATCACGATCATATCCAGAAGAGGTATTAAATTGATGGGGGTGCCATTAGCAGGGAAATACCAAGCATCAACCAGTTCATCATCAACCCAAACTCGATGTAGTGTGAAGCTTTCAGTGTCGGCGCTCATTTGTAACTGGAAACTAGCGATCTGCCCTGGGGTCGCAACTGTAGTCATATTCCCATACTGAGCAGGTAGCTGCCCGCCAAATGAGAATTCATCATCGTAGTCGAGATCGCTGAAATCTGGAGGGCGTTGAACAGGTGGCATCTTTGTAGCTATCTCTGCCCCAGACGCAGGGACACACCAGATGGTTGCCTCTAAGGCAATGCCCACCTCGGCAGGACCTACCGTTGTCCCGGCATTGGATTTATCCCACCAGTCACCTTGCATTCCTTCAGGAATTATCAAATTGTCGATTGGGGCTCCTGGGGCCGGATCAAATCTCCAGGCCGGCTCTTCGAGCTTGCGCCACTGTGATGGCATGCCACCGAAGATAGTTGCAGCCTCATCGGCGGTTTCCGGACAATGGCCCAGAATTACGCCAGTGGTTTCGGTTGTAGCAGGTGTGTCAGTAGGTGCCTGCGTGCTACTTGGCTCATGAGTTGGCGTTACACGCAGCTCAGAAGAAGCAACAGTTAATTGAGCGATCAGCGTGGCCGCACCTTCCAGAGCCGCCTGTGTCTGAATGGCCCCGATATCGGGTGTGGCAACAATTTCTGGAACCTCGGTAGGAGCTTCGGCCTGGGCCACAACTGTGGGAACTTGGGCTTGAGCGGCAACGGTAGGGGTCTCATTAGCCTGCAACCTGTCAAACAGAAGATAAGCAATTCCTCCCATAACCACAAGTGCAAGGCAGCTGGCAAGGACC
>DASRZI010000512.1:0-4002 GCA_035686605.1 Candidatus Zixiibacteriota bacterium | reverse complement strand
ATAGATGTAGTAGTCAAACTCCTCGGCCACGACGATGTCCACGACCTGGTCGAAAATGGCGCTCTCTTCCATGGCAGGTTCAGCCGCGGCAGCCTGGATGTAGTTCTCGATCTCCTCCGGGATCTGTTCCATGCCATACATATCCAGGATCTTCTGGCGGATTTCCTGCTGGTATGCCCGGATGTGCTGATCCGCATCGATTTCCTGGGCGTAGAGATTGGGCATGATCTCAACCGGCCCCTTGCCGAAAATGTCCCGTTCGAAAATGTCCGATAGCGAGGCTTGCGGATCGACCGAGAACACCAGCACACGATGGCCGGATTGGGCCAGGTGGTAGGCTGTTGCTGCGGAGAAAGTGGTCTTCCCCAGGCCGCCTTTGCCTCCGAACATGATGTAGCGACGATTAGGATTCTCCTTTAACATCTTTGCCAATGACATGCGGTTACCCCTCCTAAGCCAACGCGTCAGTGAGATCTCTCTCACGCAACATACGACGTTTCCAAGTTGAAATCTGGGGGACGACATAGGGCAACAAACGAAGTGAATAGTAGGGAGGAAGGATCGGCACCCCCAATAAATCACCCATCGTTATCAGGATGAAGAGATGCTCCATGCTGCCGCGGGTCTTCAAGGCAAAGCGGGTCATATCATGGCCCGCCATGCCATAAATGAATTGGATTGCAGATTGGGCAGTTTTCTTTAACCAGTTTTGTTCTTCTTCAGACATTACCCGTCCTCCTTAGAATCGTCAACACCTGTTTATTAATCTTGCTCGATTTTAATGATATTACTTTTTCATAGCAACTCTGCAGCCATGTTCCTTCTCCATAAGCTTCAACCTGCCCAGGAAGGCGCTGCCTCCGTGGAGCGAAGGATGGAGACTTTCGCTCATCCGATTTCCTGGCCGAAGAGATCCGTGAAATCCCTTTCGCGTAACATGCTCCTGCGCCAGTTCTCATACGTCGGGACAAGGTATGGCAGCAACCGCAAAGTATAGTACGGCGGCAGGATCGGAACACCGAGCAAATCCCCATAGACGATCAGCGTGAAGAGACGTTCCTCTTCGTGTCGAGCTTTATTAAGCTCGTGCACCCAGTCGTATACCGTCATCCCGTAAAGAACTTCACGGATCGTCAGGATGACTTTCTTGACAATGGACAAGAGACGTTCAGAAAATTGAACCATGGCTTGCGGCAATCTCATCGGCCATCAAGGCTTTCTACGTCGTAAAGAGTAGCCATCTGGCGGGAACCTGGGCACGTCGGTCATGAATTGTCTCAGGCTATCCGGGGTTGCCCTGGCTATCGCCCCTTGCCTCTCAGGAGAGCTGAGCCGAGCCCGGCAATCCCGGCGCGTACTCCTGCAGAACGCGGTCCAGGGCTTTCCAATCCCAACCGATTTAAGCCTTGCGGTCCAAAACGATGAAAGCCGGGTAGCTCCACACCCAATACCGCAAGGAGAGCAAGAAACCCTGGAGTGATTGGGGGTTGATCACTTGAATCCGGAACCGGTCGCCATAGCGCTGAGCCAGATCGAACAGCCATTCTGCCAGCTTTGCGGCATCTTGGATGGCATAATCAGGGTATTGATCGAGTTCTGGGCAATGGACTGGCTCGCCGATGCCAGCTTGCTGGAAGAATTGCTCACAGTGCATACAATGAAAGAAGTCCGCCAAGGACCGGCGGCTACAACCTGCAGGCGTATGCTGGGCATCGCTACAACCATCACACAATTTCTGGGGGTGAGACTGGATCATTTTGTACACCAGCCCACCCCCAGTTCTTTCGACCGACTATCTTGTTAGTCCATGGATGCCGTTCGATATTTTGCCTCCATGACCGGCATATGGATGTTCGAGATGGCTCCGCATCCTGCCGGGAACCCGCAGCCTTTGGAAGATCAGACTTCGGCTGGTTTTGCCCGCCTGGCCTGCTGGAGCGCCTGGATTCCATCCCAAACCAGGATAAGAGCGGCCACCACTAGCACAACGCAGATGATCCCGATCAGAGATGCAGCGACTGTCGCCTGCGTGGTCTCGGCCGCCGGTAGCTTCTTGAACAGGTTGACATAGGCGACATAGAGCAGGGCGGCGATGTCGGTGACGATCATGAAGATTGCCGGGTAGAGAGCCCAGTTGTGCTTTCTGCCCTCCGACAGCAGCCACAAAGCCACCAGCAGCAAGGCCAGACCAGCCATGAGCTGGTTCGCGGCGCCGAAGGCGACCCAGATCGTCAGCCACGGGATGATCCATACGAACAAGGCCGTCAGAGCCAGAGCAACCAGGCTGCCCACATGCATGTTCTTCATCACCGGGATCTTATCGCCCACCATCTCGGAGCTGGCCACGCGCATGAAGCGCACCACTAATTGCATGATGGTAATGGCCATGATGACCAGGAAGACCGAGCCATAAGCCACGCCGAAGGATAGTGGAACCCCGATGTGGCTTAAGAAGGCAGCCAAACCGCCCGCAAAGACTGCCAACGCTGCGCCTGCGCCGCCGGCATCCAGGAACCCCTGCCAGCCACCAAATGCCACGGTCGCAGTCAGGAAGGCCATGATGGCGAAGCCGGCTTCCATAAACATTGCGCCGCCGCCCACAGGCAGGGCGTCAGTCTCCTTCTCCAACTGGCGTGCAGTACCCGAGGTGGATACCAGGCTATGCCAGCCGGAGATGGCCCCACAGGCGATCGTGACAAAGAGCATGGGCCACAGCGGACCGGCTGCGGCGTTAAAGCCGGTAAAAGCCGGGAAGTCGCCCATACCCGGGTGCCAGATCAGAAGTCCGACCAGACCGCCGACCATACCCAGTGTGACGATCCAGAAGGAAACATAGTTAACCGGTTGAGCGAAGGACCAGATCGGGAGAACCGAACCGAGATAGCAGAACAACAACATGAGCAGCGTACCAACAACTGCCGCCTGGGTGTTGCCCAAGAAGATGACCGGTGACTCCACCCCGCCATATAGGCTGGAGAAGAAGCCCGAGACTGCTGGCAGCGTCCCGACCCAGATTCCCACGAAGGTGAGACCCACCGTAACAATGCTGGTCAGGATGATGTCTTGCTTCCATTTATAGGTCATCTGTCCAGCGATTACGCCCATTAGAACGAGGGTGATCATGCCGAATGGTACCTGCGGTTTGATCATCAGCGCCTTACCTACCGCGTTTCCAAACGCGCCCATGATCAGCAGTAGATAGAAGTAGATAAAGATTAAGAGGATCGTGCGGGCGCGCGGCGAGATGAGTTTGTAGCTTAAAGCGCTCATCGTCTCACCATCGCGTCGCACGCCCATGATCAAGGTTCCGTAGTCCTGGACCCAGCCGATGAAAAAGACACCCAGGATGATCCAGAGCAGCGCAGGCAGCCAGCCCCACTGGACAGCCACGATGGGCCCTGTCAATGGAGCTAATGCAGCGACGGACTTGAATTGGTAGCCGAAAAGAACATTACGGCTAGCTGGGGTGAAGTCAACTCCGTCCATATACATCTTTGCCGGAGTGGCTTTCGTGTCGTTGGGTTGGACAATTTCCTTGTCGATTCTACGGGCGTAGACCCCATACCCTATACCAATACCGAGTGCAGCTATAATTAGAATTATTAACGAATTCATCTTTGTTCACTCCTTTAAGAGGGCAAAAAATCCGCTGTCTGAAAACTCGGTGTTTTTAATAAATCGATGTTGTTTGAATCGGCCATAAATTCCCTTCCGCTAGGTTGGCTCGGCAAGGTCGGAAATCGCCACTCACATCACCAATTGTCAGGACTCAAAGAGCGCACGTCGGCTAACTAAAAAATATACAACACCTCAGGAAGCTTCGGGTTCCTTGTTTTGTGAAGATTCTTCCTGAATCCCGATCGATCTGGGGGGAAGCAATGGGCGCTTTCCAGAGAGAGATTGCTACAGCAGCTAGGCGTGCCGTATAAGGGGCGGCACATGTGAGGAGTGAAGAATTTGTTGCAGGATATCGATGCCCCGAGAAATGGAAATTCAGTCGCA
>DASRZI010000511.1:0-7312 GCA_035686605.1 Candidatus Zixiibacteriota bacterium | reverse complement strand
TTGTTGATCTCCCAGTTGAGATCGGTAAAAACCGGATCGTGCTCCGGATATGCAAAGGTTACATCATCCAGAACAATCATCTCAATTTACTCGATATTAGATGGTCATTTCAGAACGAATAATGAACGCCGACAGAGCGCCGGATATCGGGCGCTGGCGTCGTTGACTGGTCTTTATCCTAAGGCAGGTACGAATCGTCCACAGAGTCATCATAGGCAAGATCTGCGTCGATATATCCCTTCGATAAGGCCCACTCAAGGATATCGTCCCACTGTGATTGGGGCGGCACTCCAGCGAGAGGAAAGTCTGGAATTTCATAGGAACCCAGAAGTGGGGCTGGAACCAACTGCCGTTCGCTGAGCAGCTCGCTGAACTGGTCCTTATCAGCATTGATATCTTCAACCGCTTTCTCAACAGCGAGTAGGAACCCTCTTACCGCTTCGGGCTGGCTATCAACGAACTCCTTTCGAAATGAAATTGTGCTGTGACCATACTCCGGATGCTTGGAGTCATCGACAATGACAACCGCGCCACCCTGCATGGCCAATGACGAGAGCGGATCGGGTAGATTGGCAGCTGAAAGCTCGCCGGAACCCAACAGCGCCATTCGATCGGGAATGCCCGGTACAGCTATGGTATTGATTTCCTCTGAACTAAATCCTTCAGCTTCAAGGAGGCGGTCTGTAGAATACTCAATTATCGTTGCCTTAGAAATACCGATTTCCTGGCCTTTTAGGCTATCTAGATCAGTGATTCCACTATCTGCTGAGGCCAGGATACGAAATTGAGGATAGTCAGAAGTAGCAACACGCGCGTTGCGGACCACTACGATCTCCTGGCTATCTAGATTATAGAACAGTGTCGACAACAACTCATTGATCATACCATCAGCCTGTCCGGCCTGAATCACCTGGTCGCGCTGAGAAGCGGAAGGAACTGGGACGAATTCAACCAACAGATTCTGTTCCTCGAAGTAGCCTTTCTCGTCGGCCACGTACATCGGAAGGGCGTCAAGTATGGGCAGCATTGCCATTCTAATGGTCACTGGTTCAGCGGTTTGTCCTTCATCTATTTCCTGACTGGTTTCGTCAGCGCTATCAAGGTTGGCTGGAGTCTTGGTTTCCTCACCGCTTTCCTCACTACCACAACTGGCCAAGATCGCCATAGTGGCAGCAAGGATCAGGAAGAAAATCAGCGATATCGCTCCAGCTCCAAGGCTAGATCTATCGTTTGAACTCTTCATGTTTAACTTGCCTCCGCAAGCGAATATTGTGTGATAGAGAATGATTCCAACTAATCTGTGGTCTCGAATGGTTTGAAAGGTCGAGATGTATAGAAGGTTTCCGACCAGTTTAAATTGCTTACTCGTGTTTCTCGCCGTGCAGATCGTTTACTCACTCCGCTTCGGATTCTTGCTGGCGATCAAAGCCGTAGGAATCCCATTTCTGGTTTACAAGGGCTTTGATTTCTTCGCTCATTATTAGTTCGCTCGGCCATTCTCTTACCTGAGCATCAAACGTTCCCTTGGCTGTCGCGTCGATGCCGATCTTTCCGCCAAATGATTCGCGAACCGATGAGTGATCGAGCTGGTCGACCGGACCGTCAACGATGATGGTATCACGCCGCCAATCGACATTTCCGAGAACGTGCCAGCCAACTTCAGAGAGATTATGAACATCTACATCATGATCTACGATCACGATAGCTTTGGCAAGCATCATAAGGCCAAGTCCCCACAAACCATAGCAGACCTTAAATGGATGACCTGGAAATCGCTTTTTCATACTTACGATGATCAGATTGTGAAAGACCCCTTCCGCTGGCATGTTGATGTCCACAATTTCACCCATGAAGATCTTCATGAGAGGGAGGAAAAGACGTTCGGTGGCTTTGCCCATCCAATAATCTTCCATTGGTGGTTTGCCGACAACTGTTGTTGGGTACACCGGATTCGTTTTGCTGGTAATGGCTGTCACATGGAAAGTGGGGAAGTAATCGGCAGGGGTGTAGTAACCAGTATGGTCGCCGAATGGACCTTCGAGCCGCTGATCCTCTGTATCGACATAGCCCTCGATCACGATCTCCGCATTGGCGGGCACTTCCAAAGGCTGGGTGATGCAATCGACAAACGTCACTGGTTTTCCGCGCAGCCAACCAGCCAAAAGATACTCGTCGATGCCTGGAGGAAGGGGAGCGCTGGCGCACCACATTTGAGCCGGGTCACCACCTAACACGATAGCAGCAGGGATTTTTGTCTGGTTCAATTCTTGAGCCAGGCGCTCATGTTCGGCGCCTCCTTTATGCCGCTGCCAATGCATTGCGGCAGTTTTGCCGTCGAAGATCTGGACCCGATACATGCCCACGTTCCTCTGGTTTGTAGCTGGATCGCGGGTGATGACCTGCATCAATGTGATGTACCGGCCGCCATCCTCGGGCCAGCACTTCAAAATAGGAAGCATATCTAGAGTCGCGTCTTCTTCATAGACAACCTCTTGGCAGGGGGCTTTTCGGACTTTATCTGGCTTCAAGCCGGCGGCACGCAATGCGCCGAACAATTCGGCTGCCCGGCTGAGAGTGCTGCTCATTCCTTCTGGCAGGCGCATATCGATCAGTTTGGAGAGTTTTTCGTTTAGCTCCTCAAGATTTTCAACACCGGCAGCCATTGACATGCGATGCTCAGTTCCGAATGTATTTATCAAAACCGGCGTGGCAAAACCTTCCACATTTTCAAAGAGCAGCGCCTTGTTCTCAGCCCCATCACCTTTCGAAAGCCGATCGGTAATTTCAGTAATTTCCAGGTCACGGCTAACCTGAACTGAGATACGTTTGAGCTGACCCGCTTCTTCCAAGGCATTTATGAATTCAGATAGATCTTTGTATGCCATGTTCGCTATTCCTGCGGCGCCTCTCTTCTGCCGTCAAGCATCAAAAGGTGTCGGACCACCCCGCTGCTGCTGGTCGAATATCTTCTCTACCGGGCTGACAGAGTCAGTTTCGAGATCACCTTCATATCGTTCAAAATGTTTTGAAACTTAAATTGTATTCTATCATTTGACCACATCGCCGCCAAAGAGTTCCTGATAGTCGTCAGAAGGAGGAATGCTATTGTAAATCACTGAGGTTGGGAACGATGACGAAGATGAGTTGGTGGCCAACCACTACATACGAAATGTGCCAAAACGCATTGCTGGGAAGGGGGCATTAAGGGTTACTGAGAAGGCCAAACCCAAGGCCGTCCTGGTCTTGGCAGGGTCGAGAATTCCATCATCCCAGAGCCGGGCAGTGGCATAGTATGGGTCGCTTTCTTGCCTGTATTTATCCAAGATCGGTCGTTTGAATTCAGCTTCGGCGCTTTTAATTTGTTCGTCTGAAGGATCTTCGAGCTTTGCCAGGACGCGATTTCTTCCAACGGTCCACAAGGTATCGGCGGCTGCTTCACCACTCATCACGCTAATGCGGCTATTAGGCCAGCTGAAAAGAAATCTCGGGTCGTAGGCGCGTCCAGCCATGCCGTAATTACCAGCCCCATGGCTAACTCCGTGTAGTAGGGTGATGATGGGCACGTTTACATTGCTGACAGCCATCACCATCTTCGCCCCATCTTTGGCGATGCCCTCATTTTCGTACTTCTTACCAACCATAAATCCAGCGATATTTTGGAGAAATAGTAAGGGCGTGCCTCTCTGACCGCATAGTTGGATAAAATGCGTTGCCTTTAGGGCGGATTCGCTGAAGAGCAGGCCGTTATTGGCGACGATGCCAACCGGTATGCCCATGATGTGGGCAAATCCACAGACGACAGTCGTGCCATAACGAGTTTTAAACTCGCTTAACCGGGAGCCATCAGCCAGCCGGGCTATGACTTCTCGAACATCGTAGCCCACTCGAGGGTCTGCCGGAATGACGCCATACAGCTCCTCGGGATCATAGAGCGGCTCTTCCGCTGATTGAATGACGATGGGTGCAGATTTGCCATGATTTATCTGGGCCACGATGTCACGAATTTTCTCTAAAGCCTGTTCTTCGTTGGCAGCGAAATGATCGGCAACGCCGCTCATCCGTGTATGGACATCTGCTCCCCCAAGATCTTCGGCTGATACGGTCTCTCCTGTTGCGGCTTTTACAAGAGGAGGACCGGCGAGAAAAATAGTGCCGTTGCCTTGGACGATGACGGTCTCATCGGACATGGCAGGAATGTAGGCTCCACCCGCCGTACAAGAACCAAGAACGGCCGCGATCTGGGTGATTCCCTTTCCTGACATCCGGGCGATGTTGAAAAAAATCCGGCCAAAATGCTCCCTGTCTGGAAATACGTTGGCCTGGAGATGCAGAAACGCACCACCTGAATCGACTAGATATATGCATGGCAGGTAATTATCCTCGGCGATGTATTGGGCGCGGACGTGTTTTTTGACAGTCTCTGGATAGTACGTTCCACCTTTCACGGTTGGATCGTTGGCGATGATCATCACTTCGACGCCAGAGACGCGACCAATACCGGTGACAATGCCCGCCCCTGGAGCTTCCCCGTTGTACATATCCCAGGCCGCCAAAGATGAAAGTTCAAGAAATGGGCTGCCGGGATCGATAATCGCTTCGATCCGCTCCCTAACGAGGAGCTTTCCTCGGTCGCGTTGTCTCTCAATGATCCGATCAGGGCGTTCGTAGGCGGCTGAACTCTGTCGATTGTTCAGCTGCTTGGCCAATTTGAGGTTCGCCTGCCGGTTCTCCTGAAACTCCGCGCTGTCTAAATCAATTCTGCTGCTTATCTGTGTCATTGAATTTCCTCGGCCTATTTCCCACAAATAGATTGGGCTAGAATTATTGAGCGGAACTGGCTTGACACTCTTTTTATCGTTTTTCAGCTACCGCGCAAGATGAGTTTTAACAAAAGGCAATGAAATGAATTCGACTGACCTGGCTAACTATATAGAAGATCATCAGATTATGGCAGAGATCGTGACTCTTGATGTAGATACGCCGACAGTCGAAGCTGCTGCGTCGGCAGTTAATGTGATACCTGAGCAGATCGGTAAATCTCTGCTCTTCCTCGTCGAAGGTGAGCCAGTGCTCGTAATCGCCAATGGAATAACAAGAGTTGATTATAAGGCCCTGGCTGATTACATGAACGTTAATCGCAGGCGAATCAAGCTCGCTAATCCGGAGCAGGTTTATTACTATACCGGTTATGAGGTTGGAACAGTTCCCCCGTTTGGACACATAAGACCGCTGTCGACACTTCTAGAGCAGTCAGTGATTGATCAGCAGGAGATCTACGCCGGTGGAGGGGAGATCAACACGCTCATGAGAATCTCAATTAGTGAGCTAAGGCGCGTTACCGATGCACCTAGCTTGATTCTTAAGAAGCCAGAGGCTTAGACAACGGAGCGCGAGGACTCTAAGTACGCAGATACAAAAACTATTTCGGAATCAGTCCATCCAGATATCAGGGGCGCAGCACGAGCTTACCGGCAAAATCACTTGCTTCGAGACGGCGCAACGCATCCAGTCCTTCGCTCAGAGGAAAAACCGTGTCGATCACAGGATTGAGTAATCCCTCAAAAACCAGATTCATGACATTCGCATAATCTTGCCAGGGTCCCATGGTCGATCCGAGAATGCTGAGATGTTTTCCGAAAATATAGCGATTATCTAGTTTGAGCTCTGGACCCGATGAGTTTCCGACGGTAAGAAGCCGGCCTCCTCTTCGCAATGCCCGTAATGAGGACGGAAAAGTTGCCTGACCGACATTGTCGACGACGATGTCCACTCCTTGCCTCCCGGTCGCTTGAAAGACAGCCTTGTCCCAGGCGACTTCATGACGGTTGATGAGGACATCAGCTCCCTGTTCTCGGGCTAATTTTAGCTTCTCTTCGCTGGATCCGACGACGAATATCTTTCTCGCTCCTGCGAACCTGGCAATATCTATGCAGGCACTATTTACGCCACCCCCGGCCCCAATTATCAGGATATCTTCTCCTGCTTTGAATCCGCCAACGGTTATCAGGGAATGCCAGGCAGTAACATATACCAATGATCCGGCGGCGGCTCGCTCAAACGAAACCGAATCCGGAAGAGGTAAGAGGTTCCGCCATGGAACCGTCTGGTACTGGGCATAGAACCCTGGTACATGTTCGCCGAATACCGCAAAATCGGCGCACAAATTGTCGCGCCCCCCGCGGCAAAAGCGACAGGAACCACAGCTCAGGGTGGGGTTGATGGCGACTCGATCACCAGGCTGGATACCTTCGATGTTTGCACCGACCCTGGAAACCACTCCAGCTCCATCGCTGCCGAGTACATGGGGGAAGTTTAGATTGAGTCCGCGCCAGCCTTCCACTACCCACAAATCCAGGCGATTTAAGGCGGCAGCCTTTACCTCAACAAGAACTTCATCCAGTCCTGGTTCAGGCACAGGTACTTCTGCATACGCAATCTGGTCAAGGTTGCCATGCTCTTTAAGTACAACAGCGTGCATGCTTTTCATCGTCTAAATCCGGGATCCCGAGGATGGCAGCGAAGCTACCCTGGTTATATCTGTGCGAAACTGGAGATGAGATTAGGGGCGATAATTCACTCTAAAAGTCATTTCTCTGACTGCTGTGGCTTCTCCCTCGTCGTCACTCATTCATCCCATACTTCATCTAGATTATCTTTGTAATAGTCCAACGTATCAGCGTAGGCGAGGATGTCCTCGTCTGAGGTCGTATCCAACAAGACACCCAGGAGCAGACTAACTGCTTCCTCGTATTGCTGGTTGCCGTAGTAGGCGATTGCTAGGAATGGAAGACCAGCGGCGTTTCCTGGAAATCTCTCCGTGAATGCTACGAGTACATCAACAGATTCTTGAAATTCTCCGATAGCCCGATGACAGCTGCCAAGACAGATCAGACATTCCTGGAGGTCCTCATCCTCCAGGCCTTCTTCGATGGCTTTCTTGTATTGGGGAATTGCCTCTCCCTCCAACCCAAGGACATCGTATGCGCCTCCCACTTCAAAGAGGATGTGAGGATCATCGGGGTTTTCCGAGAGAAGTTCTTCAAGAAGCTCCAGCGATTCCTCGAGTTTGTCAGCCTGCCGCAGCTCCTTGGCTTGCGCCAGTGTAGCTTCTATTTCCATTAGTTCATTTCCTTATCATGCTCGATACGCGCTAAAAGCTCGAGTCTATTGTTCCCAGTATCCATGGTCCTGATTAATAATTGACCAAGCAGAGATTATACCCTGGCATGGTGTTGAAATACATCTGCACTTTCCAGTTCAAGTGCGGGCTTAGATTATCTGCACTTTTTGGTTTGGACCAATGGTGCCAACG
>DASRZI010000510.1:0-4022 GCA_035686605.1 Candidatus Zixiibacteriota bacterium | reverse complement strand
ATCACGATTACCGTTTCGGCACCGCAATCAACCAATTGGTGCTCCAACTCCCTTTCAGAATAAAGCGGATTGGTAGCTATGACGATGCCGCCTGCCTTAAGTATCGCGAAACAACTAATGATAAATTGGGGCATATTGACCATGTATATTGCGGCCCTATCCCCTTTCTTGAAGCCACTAGCTACAAGGGCACTGGCCAAGGCATCGGCCAGCTGATTTAGCTCCCTATAAGTAATTTCACGCCCCTTAAAAATGATCGCCGAACGATCTGGATATTTGTCGCTTGATGCCTCCAGAAAATTGTGCACCGGTTGTTTCGGCACCTCGACTGTCGATGGAACACCATCTTCGTAACTCTTGAGCCAGGGTTTTTCGGAGTAGGTAGTAGTCATGATTCGATATCTCCTTTTAGAACAGCTCGAATTAAAACGGGAAAGATGGCATCCGAAGGCTCAGACCCGATTGCGATCTGGATTTAACATCTATAGATCGCCGGAGAATTCTCTCGGCCTATCTAATCCTGGAGAAAACGAGTCAGACAAGCCTTCCTAGGGAAAGTATAATCTTGACCCCATACCAATGTCAATCATTTTTCGACCAATGAGTTTTCGACTAATGTCGGATTGAATTGGACACCGTTCGTCTGAACAGGAGCCACGAGCGATTCAGCCAATCAATTGATAATGGAACATATCAACTGACAAAGGCATTATTGATTGGCGAAGCGAAATCATGGCAACTTAAAATAGTTAATGGTTTAAACAACTTGAGCGATTAGCCCGTCGTTAAGAAGAGCATGTAAACTATTCTCCCAACCTGGAGGTTTGTATTGCTCGTAAGCCCTCATTTCTCCTTCAATAGGATAGCTAACCCGGAACATTTCGACCTCCCATCCCCGATCGTTTTGCCATTCGAAAATCGCATATTTCGCTCGCGGATCCCCATCTCCCGGTAGGCTCACTGAGCTGATATTGGCCAAGGTTACATCTTCCCATCTTCGAATCCCTGGTAAATGAAGGTGTCCAAATGCGATCGCGGAAGCCGAGACGCGACCAAGCAATGGGTCTAACTTGTCGTCGCTCTGTCGAACATAGCCATATATTTCTACTTGTCTCTCTTCATTGGGAAATATCGCCTGAAGCAAATCCATAGGATTAGCATGGACGACTAGCAAATCTTGGTCGCGATCCGGGGTGGGGGATATCCTTCGCTCGAAATGTGACTTCAACTCCTCGAGCCACGCGTATGCGCGGTTATCGATGTTGGCATTCGTCCATTTGCAGTCTTCCTCTACATGGACAAGCCAATCACGAGTTTCATCGTCCATCGTCTCGCTGATAGGTGGTGGGTGCAGAATCCAGGCGTCCGTGTTGCCAACCAGGCAGCTGATATCGCGCTCGCGCAGCTCATTGATGCAATCAAGAGGGCGAGGTCCCTTAAGCACGCATCTCCAGCAAAGACCACTTGATCAACTCCTGGTTGGGTTTCAATGTGATCCAAAACAGCTCTAAGCCCGGATAGATTGCCATGGACATCTGAGAAGACTGCTACTCTCATAGTTCTGCCTGCTTTTGCTAATGCCAGAAAGTTAGCGAAGGTTATTTTCGATCCAGTTCAAATGTCAATCGAACGCAAAGAGGATCCTAATGATGGCAAATGATTAGAAGAGGATTTCTTTCCAGGGTATGGGCAAAGTTCCAAATAGGAGAATCGGCCACAACTTAACGCTGAAACGGCAAAATGAATAGGTCTTGCCAATTTCTCAGAATGTCAGATGGGGTCAATAACTGCGGATCCTCAATTCGGTGAGGAGGTTTAGAGAACTAGTTTTGGCGTTCAAGTACCTGATCGACCAGAGAAGCGAGCTGCTCCTTCGCCTTTGATGGTGGAATGCCCTCAAGACTTGCCAACGCTTGGCTTGACATCTTCCGCGCTTCATCAAGGGCTATCTCAACGGCTCCTGACTCCTTCAAGCTAGCCATCATGGCCATAATCGGGTCTGTCTCGCCATCGATCGGTCCTTTTCCGTCGGAGCGTTCCTTACCGTTTTGAGCGATTAGGGCACCAGAGCCTTGATTCAGGTCGTTCCCGACGGGTTTCCCCAGGGTTTCTGGATCGCCAATGACGTCGAGTACGTCGTCTACAATCTGGAATGCGACTCCAAGGTATTTGCCAAAATCACCTAAGGCATTAACAACCGTTTTACTACCCTGGGCCATATTAGCACCCATGATGGCGCCGGCTTTGAAAAGACTTGCCGTCTTTAGGGTCACGATTTGCTTATAGGTCGCCTGGTTTATCTCTCCTGCTTTTGCCGTCGCGGCCTGAAGGGTTTCTCCCTCCACCAACTTCACACAGGCGTCGGCCATGATGATGTTGTAGTCGGGACTATATGGCGCCATCAGTTCGTAGACTTTGGTAAAGAGGAAATCACCTGTCAAAAGGGCAAAGGTACGGCCCCATCTGGCATGCACAGCGACTCTTCCTCGCCGGGTGGGGGAATGGTCATTGATATCATCGTGGACAAGGGTTGCCGTATGAACAAGTTCGACGGCCGCAGCGAGAGGAATCACCGTCGACAAATCCTCACCACCGGCTGCCAAAAAAGACAAAAAGACGACACGGGGTCTAAGTCGTTTTCCACCTGCACCAAGTATATGCTGGCTGCTATCTTGTAACAGCCTAACATCTGTGCGCACTGTGCTTTCTAGCAGCTGGTCGACAGAAGCTAACGCTTCCTCAATCTGATAAATCATCCTGATCAATCATCCACAAAAGTCCATGTTCACAACTTTCAAATAGTTTTGAACATTATAGAATGGTACGCGACACGCGTCAAGAAAATTGTGAAAAATAGTACAATCCAAAATGGTATCCTTTATATCGGTGATCAGAGTGGATACATCCATTCTTTTTTTATACTTTGCAAATGGGTGGTAAAGGCTCGATAAGGGAAAATGCCGAAGAGTTTGTGCATAACGAACATGTTAATCGGCGGATATGGTTGTCACTTAGCCGGTGCTATAATAGCTCCCGGTACCTGGTTAATTCGTATTCTCTCCTTATTAGCTAGCCTTTAAGCGATTGTCGAGAGAAGCAAAGGGATGTTGAATGGAGATTCTCAAACAAAGAATTCTGGATGAAGGCGTTAATATGGGGCATGGGATTCTAAAGATCGATAGTTTCCTGAATCACCAGTTGGATGTCAATCTCATGGAGCAAGTGGGCCTGGAGATTGCTAGTCGATTCCAAGATCTACACCCCGATTGCATCCTTACAGCCGAGGTCAGTGGAATCGTTCCTGCGTCTATGGCGGCAAAAGGCCTGAACAATATCCCAGTTGTATATGCCCGAAAGCATAAGCCGATTACCATGAGCGAGCCGGTATTTATTGAAGTAGCCCCAAGCCATACGAAGGGAAGTGATGTGAACCTAATGGTATCACCTGAATTCCTGCATCCTGGTGATCGCATATTGATTGTCGATGACTTTCTCGCCAGTGGAAAGACAATTGAAGCCCTTGCTCGCATAGTCCTGCATGCCCAGGCACACCTCGTTGGCATCTCAGTCGTCGTAGAGAAAACTTTCGAGGGTGGGCGAAACGCCTTACAGCATTGGGGGGTGCCAATTGAATCAGTCGTAGAGATAGCTGACATGAGTGATGGTGAAATTACCTTCGCCGAGTGAGGAGACAATTTTGCGAGCCGGTAACATCAATGGCTTGGCAGACGATCTAGCACAGAGCTCTGATGATAAAGAAAGAACCCGATCACGACACCATCATCATTCTTGACTACGGTTCGCAATATAGCCAGCTAATCGCTAGGCGATTGCGAGAGGCGAATGTTTTTTGTCGTCTGTACTCCTGGCGCAGCGATGCATCGACGGTGATGGCTAACGATCCAAAGGGGTTCATCCTCAGTGGCGGTCCGAACAGTGTCTACGACCGGAATGCTCCGAAATTGCCCCGATACGTGATTGAGAGTGGTCTGCCGATCTTAGGCATCTGCTATGGAATGCAG
>DASRZI010000509.1:0-2273 GCA_035686605.1 Candidatus Zixiibacteriota bacterium | reverse complement strand
CGGCGAGCTCGGGTTGTACTTTGGTGAACAGCCAAGAAAGCCCCAGGATCCAGCGGGTGTCGGGTTGGTCCCAGCTGAGAAAATCACCGGGGAAGGCAAAGAGTTGGTCTTGCTGGACCGCCTGGATAGCCTGCCATTTGGAGTCAGATTTCAGATGCTCTGTGATCGGTTTCGCATCACCAGGATAATAGACGACATATATCTGATCGGGATTCCAGGCGGCTATCTGCTCGAAATTGACGATGGCCCATCCACCCGTCTCACTTGCTTCGGTCCAGACAGGCGCTCCACCGACTAACTCCACCATCGTGGTTTGCAGCCAGGAGGCTGGCGGAATCTTAAAGGCGACGTCACCTCCCTGGTCGCTGTACTGGATAATTAAAACGCTCGGCTTCTGAGTTGCGGGGATGTCGGCTGTAACCATCTGAACACGGTCCAACCGTTCCTGATAGTAACTCTGCACCTCACGGGCACGTTCTGAGTTGCCGAACAATTTCCCTAGAATTTCGATATCACGAAAGAACTGTTCTGGTGTCTCTAGATCGAGGTAGACAATGGTGATCCCCAATATTTCCAGCGGTTCACCGAGTGATTCGGCCATATAGCTTTTCAGGATGACCACATCTGGTTGCGAGGGCGCGATCTGCTCCGGTCCAGCATTTTTCTCAAAAAAGATCTTGTCACCTGGGTCCGGATCGATCACCGGAAGAATCGGGCTTGCAGATTGCGTGCTGCGGTCTTCAATGCCCACGATCCGTTGGCTGGCCTCGGGGAATAAATAAAGTGCATTCGCGAGCAGCGAGCTTGCACGTCCGGCGATGACCAGACGTTGTGGCGGTTGCTCGAATACGAGCTCGCGCCCCAAGGCGTCGGTGATGGTAAAACTGCCGTCGGCCTCAGAAGTAATTGGTTCTTCAGTCGGATTTTGTGCCCCGGGGTCCACGACCGCTGGGCTGCAGGCCGAGGCGATCAGCAGAATTGTCAGGGCGGATAACAAGGTGTGTCGGTAGCGCATATATAGCCTCCAAAGAAAGTGGTACTTATTTTCCAAGCGTTGTAATGCAATGGGGTAGCCAGCCCAGGATCGACTCAAGCTGGCGAACGCGCAACTCAAGCGCCAATCGATTGAATGCTTGATCGAGTGGAAGTATCTCGAGTGCTCCTTTTAATAATTCAAGGCGCTTGTGACTTTCCACTATCTGCTCATCAATGAGGTGACGGGCATCCTCCTTGTTTTTTGCCAGTGCAAAATATAGCCGGGTGATGAATTCTACGCGAATAGCGCGTACGCTTGATCCGCTTGGTGTATATAGCCATTCCTCAAATCGTTTGATTCCTATCGGGGTTGCTTCAAAATGGCGCCGCGCGGGTGTACCAACCTGCTCTTGTATTTGGCCGACGATGAACCCATGAGTCTCCATTCGTTTCAGGATGTTGTATACCTGACTCAAACTGATGCGCCAAATTTGACCCAGATCAGTAGTGATGCGCTGATGAAGCCTGTACCCATGTGCCGGCTCCTGAATGAGCAGGCCGAGCAAGGGATATTCGGGCGAAAGAGTACTGGCATAAGTGTGCTTAGAAGACATCGATACAAATTAGTCACTCAGTGAGTAGATTGGCTATTCTAACGCACTTCTCGAGAAAAAGCACCGCTTTCGAACCACAAACTTGGGGGATTACAGACACCATTTCCGCTGCTGGGTTTGCATTCAATTTTCACTATTTCTTGGAGAATGTATTTCTTTCGCTTTGGAGGATCCTTCAAAAGAGGAAAATAAAATCACCCGACGGATTATTCCACCGGGCGATGTTTGGCTGGGGGTCGAGGATTCGAACCTCGGCTGACGGATTCAGAGTCCGCTGTCCTACCACTAGACGAACCCCCAGTGTTTGCAGAATTGTAACATAGCGGAAGTTGGCCTGTCTATCGCCCTCACTCAAGCGACTTGAGTATCTCTGCGGCGCGCTTGATACGCGCCAGGACGTTTTCCTTACCGATTATCACCATGCTTTCGATGAGAGGGGGACTAACTTTCTGACCTGTAACGGCGACACGCAATATCCCAAAAAGCTGACCGGCATTTATTTCCAGCTCATCCGCCAAGCCGCGCAATGTCTGTTCAAGCGGCTCGTATTCGAGCTCTGCTATCGCTTGGATGACCTCATGCGACTTCTCCGCAGCGCGCGCGGAATATTGCGCAGACATCTTCTTCCCGACGAGTTCCGAAGGTTCCGGATGGACGTCGGGTTGAAAGAAGAATCCAGCCATG
>DASRZI010000508.1:0-3049 GCA_035686605.1 Candidatus Zixiibacteriota bacterium | reverse complement strand
TCTTAGGTAATCCATCGCCTCTCGGAGTCCCGGTCGTTCGGTTTTGGCTCCGCTGACTTTATCCTGACAGATTTTTTCGCAACGAGCCTTCTTCAATGCATCCTTTTGGAGCGCCAGATTCTGATCATGGGTGGAAACACGGGCATAGCCAACCTTCATGCTTCATCATAGCGTACGGAAACCCGTCAATGCAAGAGGTAAATGTATTTTGAATATCGGACGGAATTTATGGACAGTTGGTCGAGGATAGATAGATGTTTAGGGATGGCTGGCAGGTGACATCCGGAAAACGGGCGTTTTGTAGACAGCCCTACAATCTTGGCTTTACAGCATTGTAGTGTAATCTTTAGAATTAAATGGCGCATAAACTTCGGATTTATTTGGCGTAACAAGGAGGATTTGTGGGTACGTAGGGAATGAGCACTGAAATACGCCAAATAGCGTTCAAGAAACTACGCCAAATAATTATCAAACTTACAATTAGATATCTATAAGAATCTACAAAAAGGGTTGAATGTAAGTCAGATTTTCGTTTCACAGGTTGCCGTCGACATCAAGCGTGGCCGGACGTTCTCGAGGCAGCATATAACCTGAGCTCGACGCGACGGTTATGGCCTGGACAAAATCTAGAATAGGTAGTTTTGTCTTTCCATCCTTCCAAGAAGGTAGCAAATCAGATATGGTTTATTTCCTTATTAACTCGAACGATACAGCGGAAACCGACATGGATGTTACCGGTGTCGATTTGCTGGGGGCGGCGAGCGGCTGGACGATAACGCAGGCAGTAATTGGGGGCGCAGAGGTGCGAGCCTCCTTTGACCACCTTTCGAGGGATTCGGGATTGAGAGCCGCCAACCACAGGATGATACCCGACTCACTCAACTGTTCCTCGAAATCCGTCTGGTAAAAATGGATAATATCCAATTCTAAGCTATTAAACCGTATAATTCTCGCGAATTCACACTACATCCTCAAGATAGCTTGCTTCGGCGAGGCTACGGATCGTCTCGATGCCCTTCTTCCTGAAGCCTCGAAAAACCAGCTTGGTAGAGATAAAGACGATAGGTGGTAGGAGAAAAGAGGATGACGGAACTCTTACGCCAAATCGATGATACATGCGTCGTGATCGTCGGCAAAGTGAAACGCTCACCAAGCGTACCTAATGAACGGCACTGCGGTGAAGCCTCAGACCTGATAAGTGAGATGCCAAGACCCATTGGTGTGAATTCGACATACTCACGGTTGCGACTATCTTGGGCCAGTTCGGTTTCCTAGCAACATCTACAGCAACGGTATTTCAGGGCTGATCCAAACCCAATCAGCGCTTTTGACAATCCACATTGGTATAGCCTGAACGAAAAGGAGCCACTGCGCCCGTTTCTGGCTCAAAGCGGTGTCGTAAGATGCAGCCTACATCGTTGCCGAGTAAGTGGAGGGAGATGGATGGCTCTTGACTGGTGGTGATGACGCGATGAATGTCCCCGGTTGGGGGAATCAACTCATAAAAGGAGCCAACTGCGAGATGTTTTTTCTCAGCTAGTTTCAGGTCTGAGTAGTGATCATCGGCGTGAACCGGAGCAGCCGGTTGGTAGATTTCCTCAACCTGCTCGCCAACATAAAGTCCGACCAGGCCCCAGGCCAGATGGTCATGTACGGGCGTGGCTGCCCCATGTGGCAAAACCAGAGCGGAGAGAGACAATGTGCCCTCTGTGTCGCGGTAGAGCAGCCAGTTGGCAATACCTTTGCCCATGCCACCCTGCTCGTAGGTGCGGCGAAATTCATTGGGCAGCCAGTGAGGGTCGACCACGAGCTGGCTGAATAAGGGGCGAATGACGGCCAGCCGCTCTGGTATCGAAGATGTGCTGGCAATGATATCCTGGACTTTGCGGACAAACTGTTTTACTTTGAGGGTGTCACAAATAAATTCATCGGTCATGGTTGGCCTCTGTATAGATAGCGCATTGTTCGATTAAATTACTCTTATTAGGATACTGTGCACATTCGACTTTGTTGGCGAAGTCTTGTGAGAGCGTTTCTAAGGGAGGTTAACTATACTGAGGCGGAGAATTTCGAACAAGGAGCATGAGATGCTAGCCCCCAATGTACGACATCTCTATCTTGGGGATGGAGATAGTTTCGTTGGCGCGAATTTCGGAGTAGCGATCGGTGCGGCGGGTCCAGACAGCAGAGATGGCCTCGAAAATTTCCTGGTCATTGGCTCCGCCACGCAGGAGTTGGCGCAGGTCAAACCCTTTGACAGCAAACAGACAGGTGTAGAGCTTGCCCTCGGCGGAGAGGCGAGCGCGGGTGCAGGTCTGGCAGAAGGCCTGGGTTACAGAGGCGATGATGCCGACCTCGCCGCTGCCGTCCTTGTAGCGCCAGCGTTGAGCGACTTCGCCAAAGGAATTCGGTTGGATGGGTTCGATTGGCAATTCGGCGTCGATCATGTTGACGATCTCTGCCGCTGGTACCACATCGTCCATGCGCCAGCCATTGGTAGTTCCAACGTCCATGTATTCAATGAAGCGCATAATGTAGCCGGTTCCCTTGAAGTAGCGTGCCATAGGCAGGATACTTTGTTCGTTCACGCCGCGCTTGACAACACAGTTAATCTTCACCGGCTTTAGTCCCGCCTCCGCGCTGGCATCGGTCCAGTCCAAGACTCGTTTTACTGGGAAGTTGACGTCGTTCATAGCTTGGAAGACAGCGTTATCGAGCGAGTCCAGGCTGACGGTGATGCGTTTCAGCCCAGCGTCCTTGAGCGACTGAACCCGGTGGATGGGGAAGGAGCCATTCGTGGTCAAGGCCAGATCTATTTCTGGGATGTTGGCCAGCATCTCGATCAGCGTCTCGAGCTCACGGCGCATGAGTGGTTCCCCACCTGTCAAGCGGATCTTACGGACGCCGTGTTCGACGAAGATTCGGGAAAGACGTTCAATCTCCTCGAATGCGAGCAATTGATCGCGATGAAGAAACTTGTAATCGCGCCCGAACACTTCCTTAGGCATGCAATAGGTACAGCGAAAGTTGCAGCGGTCAGTGACCGAGA
>DASRZI010000507.1:0-4399 GCA_035686605.1 Candidatus Zixiibacteriota bacterium | reverse complement strand
CGGCCGCTAAGGTGGGTGTCGGCCAATACCAGTCTGACGAGGTATTCCTCAATTTGCCAGGCCTGTGGCAGATAGCCCTAACCGCCCGGCTGCCCGAGAGTTCAGATGTGCGGACGGCATATCGGTTTGACCTTGGTCAGGTCCGCGGCGACAGTAGTACAATCAGCCCAGAAGCGGGTACCGGTCAATTGCTGTGGGCCGCTGAAATAGCTCTGCTTGGGCTAGCCTTATTGGTAATCGGAGTGTTGATGAGCCGGCGACGACGGCCAGGCATCCTGGCCGTCCTTCCGGGTATCGCTGTGGTTACCATCGCCGTCTTCCTAGCGCTGACAGCCCAGACCAGTAAACTGGTGGTCGCCCAGGCAGCTCTTCCAGCGGCCGATGTCAACCCATTCCTTCCAGACAACGACTCTGTTGGCCAGGGTCAGCGTGTTTACGAAGATCAATGCATGAGCTGTCACGGGCTAACAGGTCACGGCGATGGCCCGCGTTCTGCCGGCATCGATGCGGTGGACATTATCGAGCATGTGCCGCTGCATGCGGATATTGACTACTTTGACATTGTTTCCGCCCATGACGAACGGGGCGATCTGAGCCACAGTACCGGTGAAATCAGTGATGATGACATCTGGCACCTAGTCAATTACTTGCATGCCTTTGAAACCGACCAGCTACTGGCCGAAGCGTATTTCAGCCAGGCGCGCAATCTAGCCGAGCAAGGGGATTCTGCTGGGGCCCTAGCCAGCCTGGATCAGGCGATCGAATTGTCGCCCCGTTTCGTTCAGGCTCTGCAAGGGCGTGGGATTATCTACCTGGATCAAGGGAAGTTCGTTCAGGCTCTGGATGAATTCGACCAGATCATCGCCTTGGATCCGTCCTTCCCTGACAGTTATTATTATCGGGCTGAAGCTTCACGATACGTAAAGCGTTGGCCGGAGGCCATAAACGACTATACCCAGGCCATCAGTCTGGAGCCGAATCGAAGTCAAGCTTACTACGGCCGGGCTCTAGCCTACGCCCAAGCCGGTCAGCCAGACAATGCGATCGCCGACTTGCAGCACTACTTGACGATCGCGCCGACCGCTGACCAAGTCCCTGTCGAGCAGTTGATCGTAGAGCTCCAAAGCTCGCGTGCCCAATCTACAGACGGCCCAGCCGCCGCCGTCACCCTCAATCAGTCCGATTTACCAGGCGGTTTCGAGGAATTGCCGGCACTTAGCCTGGGTCTGTCCGAAGGGCGACCTATCTCCATTGGTACTGTCATCGCCCGCAGTTTTGCCTTTGGCCATCGTGATCACTTCGAGCTAGTTTGGGGTTATTCTACGCCGTTACTCACTGAAGAAGATCAGGCTGCTTTTGACGACCAACTGAATCAAACCACTCTATTGGCTTTTTTAAGTGACGGCTTAGGTACCGAAAACATTCGGGAAGTGGTTACGCTGTCCGCACCGCCTGAACTGGGCAGCTCTTCAGCCAAAGTTGCGGTTGTTTTCGATTCTGATCGCCAACAGACCCGAGTCGTCGGTGTGGCGGTTCGCAGGGGTGACTCAGGCATACTGCTCTTCATTGCCACGGTCGATGGCAGTGTTCCAGCATCTGAGTTGGATTCGCTGGCGCGCATCCTGCTCGACCGCACAGAAAGCTGAGATTGTCTCCAACACGAACTCTGGAAGACAAGACCTGCTTTCACACTATTGCTTCCTCTACAGAACAACTACTCCAACGCAACGCCAGGGATTCTGATTCGTATATCCTGAACGCATCATGCCTGTCTTAGTATCATTCTTCCTGTCAGCGCTGGCGTCGCGCCCAACTCTGTCCACGAGTTTGTTGAGACGAATCCTGGGTTGTTCACCAGCATCGTGCTGGAGTTCTTGCTTCGGCAGAGCTAGGCGCCCTGTGTTGACAAGGTAGAAATCCAATCAGAAACCCTGGTTTCCAGACCAGGGCATCGAAGAAATGGGCTCGAACGGGCTCGAACGAGTGCCCTTACGGCTGGAAGCCCAAATCGGCGCGCTTGTCTCCAACACTAAACATCTTCTCGAATAATCTCTCCCGCAGCACGTTGTACCGCCCGTTCCAAATCTCTTTCACTCGGTTGGGTATAAATCCTCGTCGTGTCTAAACTCTCGTGGCCAAGAAGGACGGCAACCTGATCAAGAGGCGTACCTGCGTCCACTAGATTTTTGGCAAAGCTGTGGCGAAGGGTATGAGCCGTGACATCCTCTTGCCGGGCTTGATAGGCGTACTTCTTAACAATCGCGTGAATCCCCCACTCTGATAGCGGTCCACGCTGACCGAGAAAGAGATCCTCTTCGTCCTCATCAGTTCGTAGATTCAAATAGGCTTCTAACGAGTTCCGTACATGGATGCTGAGTGGGATTGATCGGGATTTCATCCCCTTTCCTACTCGTACCTTAACCCAACCAGACCGGTCATTCAATTCAATGTCCGACACTTTGAGTGCGGCAGCCTCTGAGATCCGCAGGCCGGCACCCAGCATCACTTGGACGATAGCCAGATCCCTTTGATTCTCTCCCTGCCGCACAGTCCGGAGCAGGGCAAGCTGTTCATTACGGGTCAACCACCGCGGGGCCACGTCTTTTTGCTCTTTGACGCGTACTCTTTCCAACATCTCAAAGGGAGTGTCACTAATCATGCCCTGCTTCTTGGCCCAAAGGAAGTAACGGCGCAAGGCCACCAGCCGGCGATTGACGGTGGCTGGGCTGCTCCCTCGCTGCAAAAGATGACCGCGGTAATCAGTGATTTCTCTCGGGTCGACGATGCCTGGCGCAAATTCGTCTCCCGTCGTCTGCTCAAACCAGGAGGCAAAAGCCCCTACATCATGGACGTACGCCTTGACGGTGTTGGCGCTCTTACCGGTCTGTTCGAGGTATTCCTGGTAGTCAGAGACTACATCCTTATTTCTAACCATCATTCCCTTTCAATAATTATCTGGCCAGTTTTTCCTGGCTTAGGGCCCCACTTAAGCCCAATTATCTGGACAGATTGTACCATAACTATTAAGATAATGGGTATTATCTGGGATGATTATATGGGGAGTCCCCAAACAAATATTTGGCAAAATGCAGGCGGGAATCGATACCAACAACCTTCACTATCATAAGTAATTGTAAGACGAAATTCCCGAGAACTTGTAAAGGCAATTATGCTACAATGATCTTGCCTTGTCAGGCAACTTTATGCGCGAACAGGAGCCAAGCAAAGAAACCATTAGCAGAGGTGATCTATACTTCCTCTGGCATCCAGGAACAGAGAATGTTTTCTCTGGCTATGGGCTGGTCGTAAAGGCGGGGAGCAACGAACACCTGGTCGGGTTGCTTATGATAGACCGTCCGCCACAAGGTGTTGCTGAATGGCTTCAAACTGTAGAAGAGGCCTTCGGCCAGTACGAACTGGTGGCCATGACAGCCGCCGGTGAACGTGGGATTCTGTGCCAGATGCAGATCGACCCTGAAAGCCAACCCTACTTGAAGGGATTTTCCTTTGAAAAAGCAGCTGCCATTGAGTCATCCCTCCAACCATTACTGGACGAACGCCCAAGCCCGGCGTTCATCATGGGTTGGGACGAAAAGAGTCGCGCTTGGCGCAGCCAGATAGCCTTGCCTGACGAGCTACCTCCAGAGCTTCGCGAGGTTTTTGAGCGGACTGGCTACGGTTGCCTGGCAATAGAGGCGAATATCGGGGTTGTGCACATCTGCCATGCATCAGATTCAGACATCGAGGGTTTTGCTGACAAACCGGTCTATACCCAATGGCAGCTTATCCTCATGCCCACTGCTCCCCTTATCAGATTGGAGTTAGTGATACCAGATCGGCCAGACAACCCGTTCAAGTTCGAGTCCTTTCTAAATGTGGCTGAGGAAGACCAGGCCACGGTATTGGATCAACTGGCTAATCAGGAACAGCTCTTCATGGCCTTCTACGGTGACGATTTGGGATACCGCTATGCTAAAGTTATCCCCCACCACGAACAACAATGGCAACAGCTAGATGAACTGATGACCAAGGCCACCGACCATTGGAATAGGATTCCACCAGCGCAACGGGATTATGACAGAGCCAAGGAGGAGTTCATGAGAAAGTATATTTGAACCGAGAAACTGATTTCTGGCAGGCCGGAGAGGTGCCAGCATACCTACGCCCTGATGGTTACACAAATCGGCCCGATGTGGAACCATTATTCCTAACGAGGACGCTGATCCCCCGGGTCCAGTGACCAGGTTACACAAAGGTGGTATTTGTGGAACCAGAATAGCCGGAAGCGACAGAGACGCAGGTCGCCAGAATCACCCATCAGAATGCGATACATGTACTGCTGGGCGTAACTGCTCAGATCAGCAAGACAGGGTGCCGGGCGGTATGCTAGACTAGCACA
>DASRZI010000506.1:0-8232 GCA_035686605.1 Candidatus Zixiibacteriota bacterium | reverse complement strand
AAGGCAGTAAGGCAGCGGGCATACTCCTTCTCAACTGGTAATGATAGTGATGATTGCGCTGCTTCTTCGAGATGCGCAGATGGACTAACCAGTTTCTTTGACATGGCCGGCAATAGCGTTTGACACATAGATTGATCTAGCTGTAAAGATACTCTGTAATTAAGGCACGCAAGATTCTAGTAAACCCTTGGTTTTGGTGCATAACGGCCGAGGGTTACGGGCTTATAGTCAAGGCGTAGTGAATCGCCTTCCAAGAAACAGAGGGTATGCTTCAACCAATTGTCATCGTCCCGTTCAGTGAAATCATCTCTGGCGTGCGCGCCCCGGCTTTCCTTCCGAACAAGCGCGGATTGCGTAGTGACCCGGGCCAGATCTAGCAGACAGCCCAGTTCCCATGCTTCAAGCAAATCGGTGTTAAATCGTTCGCCTTTGTCATCGATCTCGACACGCTCGTATTTCTCAACCAAATCCTCCAACGTATCGCGAGCATTTGACAGCGTTTCGGACGTTCGAAAGACGCCCACATTGTCCGTCATGGCACGCTGCATTTCTTGTCTAATCTGGTGAGCCTTAAATCCCCCTGAATTTCCACGTATTCGGCTTATCTCCGCGTTGACGCGATCCACTGCATCTTCAGGCAATGGCAGCAATTCAGCATCCTGGCAGAAGCTGGCCATATGAAGGCCAGCCCTCCTCCCAAAAACGACCAGATCTACCAACGAATTGGTGCCCAACCTGTTCGCCCCATGGACTGATACACAGGCTACTTCACCAGCAGCATATAGCCCCTGTAAAACAGTGTTTACATTGTCTAAAACAACCTGGCCATTCAGATCGGTCGGAATACCTCCCATAGCATAGTGGGCAGTTGGCTGGACAGGCATTGGTTCCTTGACCGGATCGACGCCTAGATATGTCCGGGTGAAATCGGCGATATCTGGCAGCTTCTCCTCGATGTAGGCAGCGTCGATGCGCCGGTCTTCTCCAGCTTCTTCAAGGTACCGATTGACTGTTTCAGGCCGCACATCAAGATGAACGTAATCTTTTCCGTCGATCCCTCGCCCATCTTGAACCTCCAGATATATCGCCCGGCTTACCACATCACGGCTGGCAAGATCCTTCATGGATGGCGCGTAGCGCTCCATGAAACGTTCCCCCAGGCCATTTACCAGCACCCCTCCTTCACCTCGTACACCCTCGGTGATCAGGATGCCCAGCCGGAATATTCCGGTCGGATGGAATTGAAAAAACTCCATATCCTCCAGGGGGATACCTTTTCTCAAGCAGATCGCCGCGCCATCTCCTGTGAGAGAATGTGCATTCGAAGTTACTTCCCAACAGCGTCCCCAGCCCCCTGTCGCAAATAAAACCGCTTTGCTGTGAAAAATGTGCAGTTCTCCAGAGGCGATATTAACTGTTACCACGCCGCGAACAGAGTCCCCAACGCGAATGAGATCAAGGACATGGTACTCATCGTAGAATTGGACCTGGTTTTTGATGCACTGCTGGTAGAGTGTCTGCAGTATCATGTGACCAGTTCGGTCTGCAGCATGGCAGGCGCGCATAACGGGCTGCCCGGTCTCGTTATTTGTATGGCCGCCAAAGCGCCGCTGTGAAATCTTGCCTTCTGGTGTGCGATCAAACGGCAAGCCCATGTGCTCAAGTTCGATAACCGTTTCCACAGCTTCCTGGCAAAGGATATCCACCACGTCTTGATCGGCGAGGAAATCTGAACCCTTCACGGTGTCATAGGCATGCCACTGCCAATGATCTTCCTCCAGGTTTCCAAGAGCAGCGCCAATCCCGCCCTGAGCCGCCCCTGTATGGGATCGGGTGGGATAGAGCTTTGAAAGAACCGCCACATTGGAGGAACGGCTGGCATAGAGGGCAGCCATAAGACCAGCGCCGCCAGCGCCGACAATAACCGAATCGAAAATATGAGTGTGCATTACTTTAGACATGGATTTCTCTTCGATGGACTGTCATGGATTTGTAGATAACAATGGATGATTCCACCTACATGAAGACATAAAAAGAATCGAGAAGTAAGGCCGATATCTGCACCACGCATAAGAGTCACTACTAGCTACTCGACCAGCGCCATAACCGCGTCGGGATTGAAGCTAAAGATAGCCACGGCTGACCAGATAATTGTCACGACGACTAAACCAAGCAGAGCGGCGTTCGTTATCCGTATTTTCCTTTGATCGTGCAAATAGTCTTCGATAATTTGGCGTAAGCCATTGAAGCCATGAACGATGGCAAACAACAACAGCAGCAAATCGTAGGCTCTCCATCCCCATGAACGCCATATATCCTGAACAGTCTGCAAGGTCAAGCTATGAACATCGCGAAGGATATGTTGAAGCAGCATGTGACCAACGGCCAGGAGAAGCAAGGCGACTCCGGACAACCGCATAAAAAGAAAGGCGTACCTCTCCAGGTTGCTGCTTCTCTCAAACCGTCTTGTAGTAGTCATTGGGTATTCCTCGCTCTCTTTGGTTAGAACAGATCTGTCGATAAGCGTATTCAGATTAAGGAGTCGGGAATGTCCAGCAGCTAAGTCCTTCGGCAGCGAGGGAATTGCAGTGGTTCATGGTTCGGCTGAACATCGAGATACCGATTGGGATAAATACAACCACAAAAAGCCCCCATACGGCTACGGCGCTCTGGCGTTGGAAACGCCACCAATCAGGTTTGAAATCTAGTAGGGTGATCCGAATGCCGTTGAAGGCATGGAATAGAACAGCAGCCATTAAGGCTATCTCGCCTACGCTAAAAGGGAACCACTTGAAGATTTCAACCGTGTAGCTATAAGCCTCAGGCCAAAAAGTAGCATTCGCGGTGTCCCAAACGTGGATGAGTAGAAAGAGCAGAACGGCGAGCCCCGAGAGCCTATGTGCGAGCCAACTCCATTGTCCCCAAAAACCCCGATAGCGCAGAGACTCGACCAGGGCAACCTTAAGCGTCGACTGCATGATTATCCTCCTCGAACAAGGGTCATTCTCCGGTATTTGTTTCATGGAGAATAGTTGGTCAAGAAATAACGTTGAGGGATCCAGAATCCAGTTATTTTGCTTGGGCAGTTTCATTTATAACACAACATTCATTAACACCGAAAGTTTTAGCGTCGTACCGCAAGGTTGGCCCGGTTACGCAACCCACCGAATGGAAATTATACTCAACGGCACAAGGGATTTGATTCGGCCGCAATGCAATAGTTCCTTCGTCTTTCCTGACCTTTGCCCCTCTTGCATCAGTCTGGAGCGACTGCTAAACTCTACCAAGATGATCAGACCCTTTCATTTACGAGATCTACCTTTAGTCATACGGTTAGGCGAACAAGGCGTCATACTTGAGGCCGAGGCAGCCATAACTAGTAGCCCCCATCCTGTACGCAGCGCTCTTGTGAACATGATCATAGGGGGTGACTATTCGACCTATGTTTGGCGTTCCGAGAAAGGTCGAGACCAGGCATTCGTTCAGATAGGACTGGAACAAGGTTGCAGCAGCGCTCGTTTGGCATGTCTAGGAGCGTCCCCCCCGGCCGATGCCGAAGAAGGGGAATCTCAGGTAAACGAAGATATATGGCTCGCTGTACTAGACGATTTGGTCAAGGTAGCAGGACAATATGGCGCTCATAATCTGATCGCAGAAGCCAGTGAAACCGGCTCGGAATTACCCGTCTTGCGACGGGCCAATTTCGCGGTCTACACCCGTCAGGATATTTGGACGACAAATGAAATGCCTGAAGGTGATATTCCTGTTGATTTACGTCCTCGCAAACCTGATGATGATTGGGATGTCCAAGTTCTCTATTCGAACATCGTACCGGGCTTAATACAATCAGTAGAACCCAACCCGCGGCTGGATCACGGGCAAAACTGGGTGTTGTATGAAGGTGGGGAATTGGCAGCGTTCATACATCTAAATGCCGGAAGAGCGGCTACATGGATGCGACTGTTAATCCACCCGAATGCTCGATCGAAGCCTAGGGAGATTATTAAGGCCGCTGCAAGAATCGCATCCCCGTCGCCAAAGAACACGCTTTTTTGCTGTATTCGCCGCTATCAAAGCTGGCTTCAAGGTCCCTTGGAACAAGCCGGCTTTAGCATTTGGGGAAGCCAGGCCGTTATGATCAGGCACATTGCCCAGCCAGTTGAAATGCCAGCTCCGATAACCAAGGCAGTGCTCGATGCCCAGCCGGTGCCTGGTTCTTCATCTCTGGTTCAAGGCTTTGGCCGCAGGAATGGCGAAGGGTAGAGGAACCACACTTTTACTGATAAAAATATGGATGACGGACAAAAACAACTAAGAGAAGATCTACGGACTCTATTGGATATTCTTCCAAAAAGCATCCGCATATCGCTCGACAAAATTGGCAAGGTTGACGAACTGCTGGAAGTGGTCCTTGATCTCGGACGATTGCCTACTGCTCGCTACGTCGGAGTTGAAGAGACGCTGCGCGAAGATGAGGTCACCAGGGCCGAGATTGACGCTGTTGTCGATAGCATTGGCGATTTCGATGATGACAATCGGGCTGGTATTGCCCGGACCCTTCACCGCATTTCAGCCATCCGAAACAGGCGAAGGGAAGTGGTTGGCTTGACTTGTCGAGTAGGGCGTGCCGTCTATGGCACCATCGATATAGTAGCCGACCTCATGGATGAAGGTCAAAGCATCCTGCTGCTTGGCCGGCCAGGCGTTGGAAAGACCACGATGCTTCGCGAAATGGCCAGGGTTTTAGCGGAGAAAAAGCGGGTTATCATCGTCGATACCTCCAATGAAATAGGCGGCGACGGCGATATTCCCCATCCGGCCGTGGGTCGGGCCAGGCGGATGCAGGTTCCAATGCCAGCCTTACAGCACGAGGTGATGATAGAGGCTGTAGAGAACCACAATCCAGAAGTCATCATCATCGACGAGATCGGGCGAGAGCGTGAAGCGGCAGCCGCAAGAACCATCAATGAAAGGGGCGTACAGCTCATTGGCACCGCCCACGGAAACAACATGGAGAACTTGCTTCTCAATCCGACTTTATCCGATCTAGTCGGCGGAATTGAGAGTGTTACACTTTCCGATGAAGAGGCCAGGCGGCGTGGTACGCAGAAGACAGTCCTGGAACGCCGCGCTCCACCAACATTTGATATCCTGATCGAGATACAGGACCGGCAGAGGCTGGTTGTACACAGAAACGTGGCCATGGCTGTAGATTTTATACTCCGGGATAGAGCACTAGGGGTCGAACACCGATATCGCGATGACGACGGTCAGATCTTCGTCGAGCAAGAAGAAGAATGGAAGTCAGCATCTGCGGAATTCGGTTCGCGAAGGAACAGCCGGGAAAACAGGGCGACTCCAGCAGGACGAGGAGTTAAATCCTCTCCTGACGAGGATTTCTCACCGGAGCGTTACGAACCTACCAGTGCTTCCCCTGTGGATTCACCGAGCAAGAAAACGCTCAATGTATTCCCATACGGCGTTGCGAGAAATCGACTATACCAAGCAGCGATCCAGTTAAGTGTTTCCATCAACTTGGTTGAAAAATTGAGCGAAGCAGATGTGTTGGTCACTTTAAAGAGCCATTTCCGCAGGCAGCGCAAGCTCATCCTGGATGCGGAGAACCGGCGAACACCTGTGTACGTTCTTAGGGCCAATACGACGACTCAAATGGAGAGTTTTCTAGCCGAAGCGTTTAACCTGGATGCAGGATCGTCCGACCCGTTCGAGGTGGCTATTGCCGAAACGGAGCATGCGATCCAAAGCGTTCAATCGGGTAAAAGCAGCTTCGATCTAAAGCCTGTCGGGAGCGCGATTCGAAGGTACCAGCATCAGCTTGTCCGCCAAGCCAACCTTGTATCCCATTCCTATGGCAAAGGTCGAAATCGCCATGTTCGCATCTTCAACACCCCACTGAACTAGGTAGAAGCTTAAAAGAGGATGCCAGTCGCCCTGATTGACCGACTATGATAGGCTCACCTCATCTCACAGAAACTCACTTAACCTTTGGCGCTATGCGAGATCACCAGTCATGTTCATAACAATAGAAGGCTCGGACGGCAGCGGAAAGTCAACCCAATTCGAATTATTAGCAGCCTATCTGTTGGATGAGGGCTACGACATTATCACCACCCGTGAACCTGGCGGCACGAATATCGGTGAACAGGTGCGTGAATGCCTGCACGATGTCCGCAACAGGCTGATGACGGCCGAAGCGGAGGTCCTTCTCTATTCCGCATCACGCGCCCAACTGGTGGAAGAGATTATTCGCCCAGCTTTGGCCGCCAATCGAATCGTCCTCAGCGACCGCTATTACGACAGCACCCTGGCTTACCAGGGATACGGCCGGCGGCTAGATCTCGAAGCCTTAGTTAACATAACGATGTTTGCGACGGGCGGCCTGAAACCCGACTTGACGGTCTTTCTTGAAGTTGACATAACTACGGGACTTTCGAGGCGAGAGGTTGGGGGAGTCGAGATGAACCGGATGGACCTACAAGCGACTGAATTCTATGAGAGGGTACAAAAAGGATACGAATCTCTTGTGGCGTCTGAGCCCGAGCGCTGGATAACTATTGACGCAAATCGCCCCATTGAGATGGTGCAGATGGATGTTCGCCAGCGCGTCGTCGAGAGGCTGCAAGAAGCGGGTTTCAATTAATCGCTCTTTAAGCTTATTCCAGACCGATCGAAGCTAGAAAAGACCGTCTCCTCCACCGAAACCAGATCCGGGGTCTCCAGCTCCAAGATCGGGCATAGATTCCTCGATCGATTCGGGGGATTCACCGCTCTCCAGCCGGCCAACCACCTCTTCGAATTCCCCCCCCATATCCTCTCCCATTTCATCACCCATTTTCCGCATAAACCGGCCCAAGGATCGCGGATCTTCCTCGTCAAGGCCAGCCATCATGCTGTCCGGATCGAGAGAATCCATCCTGGATTCTTCCGACTTTGCAAAAGCAACACGGCTTATCAACCGGGATAAATTGGTACTTTCACAATGGGGGCAAACTGGCTCAGCCGAATCATACTCCTCATAGGTGTAGAAAAGCCGAAGATATCGGTGACAGTTGTGACAGCGATATTCGTAGTTGGGCACGTTTGTTCAATCTCCTGACAGATTTCATTCTATTCTGTTAAAATCCGCACGATTCGCCAGTGCGTATCAAGGAAACTATTCGATCGGTCAAATAGGGCCACGCTCTTTCGAGCAGACGAAAGGCTCCATTGTGCATACCGAACGGATTCTATTTATTTACACGAATCATTATACGCTTGCCATTATCAGGTGCAACAATGACCGACCAAAATCCATATGATCGCCCGACCTATCCCCTATTGATTGTGATTTCAGGCCCCTCAGGAGTTGGGAAGGACACAATCGCCCACATGATGCTGGAGTGCACAGACTCATTCTATTTTGTTGTAACGGCGACGACCCGGCCCCCAAGATCCAGTGAAGTTCACGCCAAGGATTATTTCTTTCTGTCTCATGATGAATTCGCCCAGATGATTGAGGAAGACGAATTGCTGGAATGGGCAGTTGTTTACAACGATTACAAGGGAGTCCCGAAGCAGCAGATTCGCGATGCCCTAAATAGCAATCGCGACGTGATCATGCGAGTAGATGTCCAAGGAGCAGCGACCATTCGGAATCTTGTTCCCAATGCGATTTTTGTTTTTCTAATGGCCGAATCGGAAGAATCAATGATCGCTCGATTGCGCGAACGTAAATCAGAAACAGCCGAAGGGCTAAATTTACGAATAGCCACAGCCAGGCAGGAGATGAAGCGGCTCGAAGAGTTTGACTATTTCGTGGTCAACGCCGAACACCAACAGCAGCAAGCCGTCGACCGTATCCTGGATATCATCGGCGCTGCCCATTCCCAGGTGGACCAATTGCCAATCGAGCTGTAAATGGGGTGCCAAACGCTGTGTGGAGGATTTTGCATCTCCTAGAAAACCAAATGTGCCGGTTCGACTGATACAAAGTAGTTCAGCCCCGCCACCCAGGCTACCTGGAATTCGTTTTCCAGAGTGAAATCAATCTCAGAATTCTTTCAGTGTTTAGAGATATTGGGGAGCGTGTAATTAGCCAGGGAGTCCAGCTCGGACAGGCATCAGCCGGCGAAGAGAGTCACAAGCAACCAAGTGATCAGACCGAGCAAGGCGATGATAGCCAGTCCATAGCCAATCGCTCGCCTCAGCACCTTGCTGTCTTCCGCTCCCTCG
>DASRZI010000505.1:0-3142 GCA_035686605.1 Candidatus Zixiibacteriota bacterium | reverse complement strand
TCTGCTATGGAATGCAGCTATTGGTTCATCATTTCGGCGGAAGAGTAGCGAGAAGCAGCAAGCACGAATACGGGCCATCACTTCTGGCAGTTGTCGAGCAAGAGAATCCGCTTTTCAGGGATTGGGGTAGGGAGACCATCTCGGATGAAATAGATCTACCCGGTGATCAGGTATGGATGAGCCACGGCGACCGCGTTGAGGAGCTACCACCTGGTTTTCGAGCTATCGCCCACACAGTCAATTCGCCCTATGCGGCTGCTGCAAACGCCGAACGACAACATTATTGTGTTCAGTTTCATCCAGAGGTTATGCATACGCCAAAAGGACAAAGAATTCTGAGTAATTTCGCCTACCAGGTTTGTGGCTGTCGAGGTGATTGGACACCAAAGCAATTTATAAGCGAGCAGATCTCTCTTCTGAAGGAACAAATTGGCGATCGGAAGGTGTTGTTAGGTCTTAGTGGAGGAGTGGATTCGTCGATAGTAGCCGCCCTGTTGAAACAGGCTGTCGGCGATCAGCTTGTATGCGTTTTTGTAGATCATGG
This sequence comes from Candidatus Zixiibacteriota bacterium, assembly GCA_035686605.1. Taxonomy (GTDB): domain Bacteria; phylum Chloroflexota; class Anaerolineae; order Promineifilales; family Promineifilaceae; genus UBA11865. The sequence goes on along the minus strand of DASRZI010000505.1, from coordinate 2,598 downwards.
CTTGTTGCGACAAGGGGAAGCTGTCCAGGTTGTCGAGACTTTCGGTTCAGAAGCCGGTTATAACCTCGTAGCGGTGAATGCCGTAGAAGAGTTCATGGATTCTCTGGCAAAAGTCACAGATCCAGAGTTGAAACGTAAGATCATTGGCGAACAATTTGTGCGAGTTTTCGAACGCGAAGCTCGAAAGCTTGGTGAGATTGATTATCTCGCCCAAGGTACCATTTATCCAGACGTCATCGAGAGTGCCACTGAGGGCGACTCGGAGGCTCATACGATAAAAACACACCACAACGTGGGGGGTTTGCCCAATGATATGGATTTTGAGTTAGTTGAACCTATTAGGATGTTATTCAAGGACGAGGTTCGTCGAATTGGCAGCGAATTAGGTCTTCCTGACAGCATTGTCTGGCGCCAACCGTTTCCAGGTCCAGGTCTTGCGATACGTTGTCTTGGCGAAGTTACGTGGGACAGGTTGGAATCACTGCGGGCAGCTGATGCTATCTTTATTGAAGAGCTCGACAAGGCGAATCTATTAAGGACCGGAACACAGCAGTCATTTGTCGTTCTGCTGCCGGTGCGAAGCGTTGGCGTAATGGGAGATAAGCGGACTTATAAGGAAGTGGTGGCCCTCAGGTCGGTGACGACTGAGGATTTCATGACTGCTGACTGGGCTCGTCTACCCTACGATCTGCTGGCGACGGTTAGTAATCGTATTGTTAACGAAGTTCCTGGGGTGAACCGGGTTGTATTTGACATAACGCCAAAACCGCCAGGAACGATTGAATGGGAGTAGCCAAACAAAAAAGGGAACCGCGATGCGATTCCCTTGTAGTATTATGTAAAGTATAATCCCGTTTTGGACTATTCTTCTTCCCTTTCTTTCGCTCGCTGCATGACCAATTGTTCCTGAAGGTGGCTAGGTACCCGACCGTAGCGGAGGAACTTCATGCTGAACACACCACGGCCCTGGGTCATCGATCGAAGATCTGCCGTATAGGTCTGTACCTCGGCTAGAGGCACCTCAGCTCTGACGATCGCCTTTGTACCTTCCTGATCCATCCCGAGGACTCGGGCTCGGCGGGAGTTCAGATCACCCATGACATCTCCCATGTTTTCGGCCGGAACCGAGACAGTGATCTCATGGACAGGCTCAAGCAAGACCGGATCAGCCGAGAGGGCAGCTTTTTTGAAACACTCCCGCCCGGCTATCTGGAAGGCTATCTCCTTCGAGTCGACGGGATGTTCCTTCCCGTCGTATACGATTGCTTTGACGCCGGTCATTGGATAACCAGCCAACGCACCAGATTGCAGGGCCTGCCGGCATCCTTTTTGCACCGCGGAGATAAATGGACCCGAAATCGACCCTCCGAATACTTCCGAAGAAAATTCGAACTCCTGGTCGTCTGGCAGAGACTCGACCCTCAAGAAAACTCGGGCATACTGGCCCGCTCCACCAGTCTGTTTCTTGTGTGTATACTCGGCCTGACTGGTTTTGGTAATCGTCTCCCGGAAGGGGACTTTTGGGATGCTGGTGGTTAGATTAACTCCAAACTTCGACTGAGCTTTCTTCACCGCGATATCGAGGTGGGCTGTACCCACTCCTGATAAGATGGTCTCTCGCGTAGCCGGTTCAGAATGCCAGTGAAGCGTTAGGTCTTCGGCTACGAGCCTGTTTAAAGCAGTTGTAAGTTTAGCCACATCCGATTGGGATACAGGATGAACAGCCAATGATGTGATGGGATTTGGCTGCTCGACCGCCTTTAAAACCAATTTATGTCCCTGGTCGCAGAGAGTGCCATTCGTCTGAGAATCACCCAACTTCATGACGCCACCAATATCGCCGCTATGAAGCCGCGTGATGGGCAGCAGTTCTTTTCCTCGCAAGACGTTCAGCGTCCCAACCCGAACCTCAGAATCTAACTCAGCGTCCCATACCCGGCTGTCCGATTCAAGAATACCGCCGAAGATTCGCAAATAGCTCATCCTGCCATAGGGATCTTCACGTGTTTTGAAGATGAATGCCGCCAGATGGGAGACGTCGCTAATCTCATATTCTGTCTGTTCGCCACTAGGAGACGCAGCTTCAAAAGTACCAGGCGCATCAGGCGCAGGGAGCAGCGCAGCCATACTCTCCAACAGTGGATTGACTGCTATGCCAGCTTGAGGTGCTGAGTAGGTGATGGGCGTTAACTTTGCATCGGCCATGGCTGCTATCAGCCCTTGCCTAATCTCCTCATTTGAGAGGTCTTCGCCATCCAAGTATTTCATCAAAAGTTCGTCATCGCCTTCGGCGGCAGCTTCCACCAGTTCGGTTCGAGCTGCTTCGGCATCATCAACCATATCTGCCGGGATATCAGAGTGCTTATCGTCGGCTCCCAATCTTGCTTTCATGGATAGCAGATCGACAACACCTTTGAAGGAAGCTCCTTCGCCGATAGGCAGCTGGAGGTTTACAAATGTGCCTGGCAGATTGTCAGATATGCTTTTCATAGTGCGCTGCACTCTAACGTTCTCCCGGTCCATCTTGTTTATGACCAGGATTCGAGGTATCTGTTTTTCGGTCGTAGATTGCCATACTAGCTCCGTACCGACCTCGAC
>DASRZI010000504.1:0-2217 GCA_035686605.1 Candidatus Zixiibacteriota bacterium | reverse complement strand
CGCTTTGAGTGGTCTCGTACAAATGTCTCGGCCATAGTCTTGGAGCGGCCGTATGTGTTTATCGGATCCAGCGGCATCCACTCTTGATAACCCTCAACTCTATTCCCGGCAAAAACCTCGTTGGTGCTGATGTGCAGCAACTCAGCCCCGATCTTCTCGCTGGCCATGACGACGTTGTTGGTACCGTGGGCGTTGATGCGGAACGCCAGATCGGGATTTCTTGTGCAGTCATCTACATTGGTATAGGCCGCACAGTGGATAACCAATTCAGCTTGAGCCTCCTGAAACAGAGCCTCAATGGCCGGCTGATCGGTGATATCGGCTTCAGGAAGATCGACGATCACCAGATCATGATCGACAAGAACCTCCTGCAGGGCCAGCCCTAGTTGTCCAAGCCCCCCTGTAATTATGATTCGCATGAATCCTCCATCAAGAGATTATAGCCACAGCTATCTCATTTCACGAACCCCAAATCGATCATATAGGGATAATTATCTTGACACCCAACCGTCCGAGTCCGATACTAGCTATCATGCGAGTCGATATTCTAACCCTCTTTCCCGAGATGTTTTCTGGGTATTTCTCTTCCAGTATGATGGACAAGGCCCGGGCACTTAATCTGCTGGACATTCACCTGCATGATATTCGGGATTTTGCCCAGGGTAAGCATCGAATCACTGATGAACCACCGTACGGTGGCGGGGGTGGGATGGTGCTCAAGCCTGAACCGATCTTTGGCGCGGTTGAATCAATAACCGGCCTCGACAGGATGCCAGCTCAAGGGAAGGATTTGACCACTGCACAGGAGAGTGCGATCTCCGATAAGAGTCAGCGGCAGACAGAAGTTCCCATCATCCTTCTAACACCGCAAGGACGTCGTTTTTCACAAGAGGTCGCCTGGGAGCTCTCGGAAGAAAAGCATCTCATCTTGATCTGTGGTCGCTACGAAGGAGTTGACGAGAGGGTACGCGAACAATTAGCCACCGATGAAATATCGATCGGAGACTATGTCCTGACCGGGGGCGAATTGGCCGCCATGGTTGTTATCGATGCGATTACACGCCTTAAGCCCGGGGTCCTTGGCGCTGAAGGAGCAGAAGAGGACGACAGCTACCAAGATGGACTGCTGGAAGGACCACACTATACACGACCTGAGAGTTTTCGAGGGTGGAAGACGCCTGAGATATTGAGATCGGGACATGCTGCCGAAATCCAACTCTGGCGACGCCAACAAGCCCTCCGGCGTACCTGGCAGCGACGCCCAGATTTACTTCTTGATGCCGATCTTTCAGAGGAAGACAAGTACTACCTCATGGTTCTTGCAGAAGAATCTTCATCTGAAGAAGGCAATCGCTAACTCAGCCTGCAATTCACATGTGCCGGGAGATTGTTTCGCTTTACGAGAGCGGGGAGCGGGGTGGGACGTTGTGGTATTGGCAATGAACTTCGTCTGACGGAAAACTATCTTCAGCATCGGCTTTACTCACCGCATTTACGTCAACTGCCAAGACCAAAATAAAGCCCAAATATGGGTCAAAACAGCTATCTACCCCCAAGTATGGCGTATGATAGGACATCATTCCCAATTTCTTAAAGCTTTGGCCCTTTCTCTTCACATAATCCTGGAAATGTTGTATACTTTCCCATACCGTGGGTTGAAGTGGTACAAAGTGGATCGCCTGTGGTGTGTTCCAGTCGCATATTCGTGCATGCTAAGGAAAAACCGCAAAGCTCATGTTCTTGGGTGAGTATACGCATACTATCGATGATAAAGGTCGTCTGACTGTCCCGGCGAAATTTCGGGGAGAGATGGCAGACGGCTTAGTCGTAACGCGTGGTTTCGACAAGAACCTGATGCTTTTTCCGTTGAGCGGTTGGCAAGATATGGCCGAACGTATCGTCTCCCGCCCAATGGGGGACGAGGACGTTCGAACTTTTCGTCGTAGAGTTTTTTCCGGCGCGGTCGATCTTACTCCAGATAGCAATGGCAGAATTGTCATTCCCACATACCTCCGCGATTTTGCCGCCATCGACAGCGAGGTAATCGTTGCCGGGATGTATAACTATGTCGAGGTATGGAGCGCCAGTGCCTGGAATGAAGTGCGCAACACCATAGAACAAAGCAGTGATGCTGCCAGGTGGTCAGACCTGGGAATCTAACTCGTTGGCCTACTCTGTAGATCGCGATTCACAGGCGACAGTAGACAAAACAATAAG
>DASRZI010000503.1:0-9416 GCA_035686605.1 Candidatus Zixiibacteriota bacterium | reverse complement strand
GTCGGCCGACGTGGATGGCGCCAATCGATTGGATGAGAATGGCAACTACCTGGCTTCGTCGGTCCAGGCCTCTAGCAATCTTGATGACTTCTGGGGAACATACTCAACGCCGGGAGTGGCCTTCTACGCCTCCGATATCTTGGCTCAGGAGTACACGACAGCCAGCTTGCTGGACGAACTTGCCGAGGAGTATAGCTGCACGTACGATGGCCGCTATGAATACGATGATGGTCTGTACACCGGCCTATATGATCTGTACGTCGATTGCGGCGATGTGAATAGCGTGATCATCGAGCTGGCGGCCGAGCCTGCGCACCAGGAATTTCTGATGTACCTGGTCATCCAGGCCGTAAACGACGCCGATCTCGAGGCTCTTCAGCAGATCCTGGACACTTTCTTGGTGATCGAGGAATAGCCCGGCAAAACTTGCCTCAACTGGCTTAACAAAAATACCTGTGATGATGCTGCCGTTGAGCGACTTCGCCGCTCGACGGCGTGCGGGATCGCTGGCGAACATCTATATTGACCCGGTTTGAGATGAACTATTTTAGGGGAAGATCAAATATGGGAAGGGCTAATATGGAACAAAATGCGATGACTACGTTCTGTCGGGTCTGTCATTCTCGGATTCGTTTCGACGCGCATCCTGATCTGTTTGACATCGTGACCTGCCCGGAATGCGACGAAGCGTTTGAAGTGGTGGGTTTGTCGCCGATCCAGCTTGATTGGCCTTCTGATTTCGGCGATGATGATAAATGGTCAGACGCCGATAATGACGATGGCCGATTTGACGGTCAGGGTAAAGTCCCTTCAAGTTCTTAGATAATCGTGATGTGTGGACAGAACCTAGAAGGCTAACTTAAGAAAACCAACTGATTAATCTTGATGCTTCTCTAATGATGACTCGCCAGACCCGCGTTTGGTGGCTGGCGAGTCTTATGTAATAAGGTAATGATGATAACGATTGGAAAACCCGTCTACATGACGGAGAAGGGGATACAGAAAACCCGGACGGATTTGGAGACGCTTCTGAGAATCACGCGTCCAGAGATCCTTGGCTACCTCCAGGATGCCAAAGACGGCGGAGACTCGGACGATAATACCGAATATCTGTACCTTGCCCAGGAGATGGGAAACATCGATCGGCAGATCAGAGATCTAAAATACAGACTGGAGCGTGTTCAGATCATTGAACAGGATGGGCAAAAAGAGACGATCACCTTGGGTAGCACGGTTGTCATCGAGGAAAACGCTGCCGCTCCAGAAATCTATACCCTTGTGGGATCGGCCGAGGCCGATCCTGAACAAGGTTCTATCTCTAACGAATCCCCGTTGGGAAGAGCCTTGCTGAATCGCAGAATCGGTGAAGAAGTAACCGTGGATTCGCCTGACGGTCTATTGCGATTCCGAATCGTCGGCATCAGCTAATCTCCGCCACACTGGCTTTGCCCCACTATCGATTAAGATAAAGGATTGAAGAGATGCACGTTGCCCTAGTAGCCAACCTCAAGAAGAACGCACCCACCTGGGCAGGTATATCGGCCGATCAATGGGATGATCTAGATTCAGAAGAGACGATCGCCGCTATTACTGCCGCCCTGGAATCTGGTGGTCACCAAGTTACGTTTGTGGAAGGCGATATCACGCTTTTTGAACGTTTGCGTCAGCTCAAGCCTGATATCTGTTTCAACATTGCCGAAGGGCACTTCGGTGATTCCCGCGAGTCCCAGGTGCCGGCAATGCTAGAGGTGTTGCGGTTACCTTATACAGGATCCCGAGTGCTAACCCTGGCTTTGAGCCTCGATAAACCGATGACCAAGCGCGTGCTAAGTTACCATGATTTGCCTTCCGCACCCTTTCAGGTCTTTGAACGGTTAGATGAGGCGTTGGATCCCACGATGCGCTTCCCCCTGTTTGTCAAGCCGAGCCGGGAAGGGACTGGCATGGGCATCAGTGCCGAATCCATCGTCTATGACAGGGATCAATTGGTCCGGCAATTACGCCTGCTATTCGAACGCTTTGACCAGCCTGTGCTAGTAGAACGATTCATCGAAGGGCGTGAAGTTACTGTTGGCGTAGTAGGCAACCTCAGTAGTCCCGTAGCCTGGCGCCTGCCAGAAGATGAGGAAGCGAGGCGAATTTCTCGAGGGCTGCACTTCTTCCCGCCGCTAGAAATTGACATGAGCCGCTACCCAGTCGAGGAGGCTGGCGTCTACACCAACCGGATAAAGACCGTTATGGCCCATGAATTTCACTATCTGTGCCCAGCGCCTTTGAAGGAGGAACAGGTAGAGGAGCTCAACTGGTTAACTGCAGCAACATTCCGCGTAACCGGTTGTTTGGATGTTGCCCGAGTGGACTTTCGCTTGGATGCCAGTGATGACAATAAACCTTATATTCTGGAGATCAACCCCCTTCCAGGTTTGAACCCAGAATACTCGGATTTGGCTATAGAAGCTCAAGCTGATGGATGGAGCTATGAAGCGCTGGTGAACCAGATCCTCGATGAAGCAATTGAGCGCCAAGGAGTTACCAGAGCTGCACCTTCCTCATTGGCAACCTGACTGACAAATAACATTAGTACCAGAGGAGAATGTCATGAGTGAGTCTACCAAAACATCAGGCACTATTTGTCCGTCGTGCGCTGCACGCATCCATTTCGGTAAACGCCCGCATCTAGGGACGTCATCGTTTGTCCTGAGTGCGAAGAGACTTTTGAGGTTGTTCGTTTAGAACCACTCAAGATAAATTGGTCTTTGCTGGACGACGAACCTAGCTGGGCTGACAAGGATATCGAAGATTACGAAGACCGTTACGACCGACCTGTTAGCGACGAATGAGACTAAGTCACAACGTCAAACTGATGGTTTCTTGAACGCCTTAATGATCGCAGGGCAATACTTTCTATGATCTATTAAGGAGCTCTCCAAGTCTGGCAATTGAATAGATATGCGGGCGACCGGTTGGATGCTGCCTTATGGTTTACGAGACAGGTGCTCCGCTTGGCGTTATTCAAAGGGGTCTGTCGTCGGATGACGTCTCGCAACTGCAATCCTATAACATTGCGCACCTGGGACACTCGAAGACAAGTCTTTCGTACTTGATGTCATCAACCTTAAGACTGATGTGATCTATCTTCATTTCTGCTTTCATTATTGCTGTTACAGGGAGAAGAATTTCCTTCAAGTGCGAATACCCGGTGCCATGGCTGATAGCTGTGACTCCTTGATAGATGGGGGTCGAAAATGTCAAAAATCGTAAAGGCCGGCTGGAAGTTGGTTGTTACCCTCGTTCTGGCGGGTCTCAGCAAATTGGCCGGCTAGCCAGAACTGATGGCCGGTCTAAAGCAGCAGGTACAGCTAGAGCGGCGGTCTAACCCATCGAACGAGCCGGTTATCCAGCTGAGCACGGCCTGGCAGGACGGTCCAACAACGTTTTTCCAGACGTAGGCAAGTTCAGGCCGGTCATTCGCATAGCCGGTTCCGCCTGTGTGAACTGAAACGCGGCATTGTCAGACATGCGGCGAGAAGCGTGCACTTGACGCGATGAAATGAATCGCAAATCAAAAAAAAGCGGAGGTGAATCAGAATGATGCCTCTTAAGAATAGAAATAATACAAGAGCCCTTGTCGGCATCTGCCCAGTCTGTAATACGCCTCAACTCTTCAATAACTTGCCTAGGATTGGAAAGGCACTGCGCTGCCCAGTCTGCAAACGCTGGTTGCAGGTTTCTCGTCGCTTGCCGATCCTGCTTGAGCTGCTCTGATCTTGCAAAGGGTGAGTCGATTATTAGCAAAAGGACAAGCTGGCAACGTCATTTGATGCCGCGAGGTAGCTGGTGGCAGGTCAGCAGGTTTGCAGATCTGCGAGCGTTCAGTTGCGCGAATGACGTGTGCAGACAACGTCTCAGGGCAATGTCCCGTGTATAGAACATCAACTTCTGCCCTCGAGGCCTTGTCCTTTTTGGGTAGGCAGCAAACACCGGCCGGTGTTTTTCTATTGTACTCAGGATGGTGGAACCAAACTCGCCGAGAGAACGTCATAATAGATGTGTTTGGGGTACCAAATCGAATTAAGAGATCATCTGGAAGATAGTTGGGCAGAGTGTTTGATGGCGTGAACTTTGAAGGAAGATATGGTGGCAGAATGTTGATTTCAGGCCATACTGTCGGACAGGTGGTGAGTGTAGTTGAGGTGGAAAAAGCTCAGGACCAAATAAGGAAGATCGAAATGCATATCAATCGGAAAAGATTTTTAGGAATGTTTTTGTTTCTAATCGCTGGCCTGCTCATCAGTTGTTCTCCGAAAAGCACGCCGCCCGGTGCTAATTCCATCGGTGGCGCGGTGGATGAGGCTAGATTTTCTTATCACTATTGGGAAGAAGGTCTGGCTATTCTTATCTGGCACGACCTTTCTTACGGGGGAGGATTTTGCTCGGGGACAGGTTCCACTGATGATCCTGTCTATAGACTTGAGTGCGATGTTGATTCCACAGATGGACAATCTTTCAGCTGGAAGGTTCACACTCGAGATGGCGTAACGGCCGATATGTGGATTGAAGACGAGAGCTACGATCTTTCTCAAGGTAATATGTTCCTGGTCAGTTCCCGGGATGATGGAATTCAAGTTGACCAGCTTCACCGAGATTTTTCAGAGCTAGAGCCCAACGATGAAACCATCTCCGACTTATCCAACAGTGACCCGGATGTCGCCGATTTTATCGCCCGTATCTCGTCTGAGAGCGGTTCACCAGACGCTGATATCAAGGACGGTCTGATGGCGTTCACAGATGCCTTGAATCTGGCGGGTCAATCAGTAGATATTGCCGGTCCGGTTGATCAACCCTTTTTTTCTGTCCCAGGCCAGCTCATCATCGTCAATGGCGAAGATGTGCAGATCTTTGAATACCCAGACTCAGTGGCGGCAGAGGCTGAGGCAGCGCAAATATCACCAGATGCCAGCTCGGTCGGAACCAGCATGATGAGCTGGGTGGGCACGCCCCACTTCTACAAAGAAGACCAGTTTATCGTTCTCTATGTGGGCGAGAACAATTCGGTTACGAAAGCGCTTACCGATGCCCTGGGCGAACCTATTGCCGAGGGTCAGGCCGCCGAGTTGCCACCTCAGGCGGATTCGACAGCTCCAAATGCCGAATCAGAGCCGGCGTCGCCAGAACAGCAGCATCCTCTTGCTGGCTTGGTCTATCGCCAAGGTCACGAGATATGGATCATCGATGAGAAAGGCGAACCAGTTTATGTTTTTGATGAACCGTCGGCTCGCTTATCGGCCGACGGAAGGTATGCTCTCTTCCAGCCAGAATACGACCCAGATATCTGGCTGGCTGACTTAACGACCGGCGAAAGGCGCAACCTGACGGAAGCGTCCAATAGGTACAACGGATTGGCCCAGTGGTGGCCTGGCCAACCAGATACTATCATCTTTGGTTCCAGTGAAGAGCTTGGGCCAGGTTTTGGTTATCCTACCATCGTGGATACTGACGGGAGCGATTATCGCGTGCTGGACCAGGAGAGGGGTGGGCCACTTGCCCTCTCTGCGGACGGCGAGATGCTGGCTTATGGGGGTTTTGATGAGTCCGGCAGAATAGTCCGCCAGGGCTCAGAACCTGAAGATTTCTATCCCTCGGACTATAGTTTAGATGTCGAGAAGGTGTTTCAGCCGGCTTGGTCACCTGACGGTCGGAAACTGGCCTGGAAAGTGAGCGGCGATCCTGAACGGCATGGCTGGACGTCGGGTGTTGCCGTGTTTGACCTGGAAAACGGAAGCGCCGAGTTGTTTCACACGTATACAGCTGTCGGCGGCAGCTCGGTCCCCCACTATTTGTCCTGGAGCCCTAGCGGCGACTGGTTGGCTTTTGTCACCTTCAATGAGCGAGCGGAAGACGGCCGGCGGCCCAACTTATGGATCGCCCATCCCGATGGGCAAGGCGAGATTCGACTGGGTGTGGCTTTTGAAACGGTTTGGAGCCCTGATGGCAATCAGATAGCTTATAGCTTGTACGACGATACACTGGAAGCCTACCAGGTTTGGATCCATGATACAGTGACCGGCCAACAGACACAGATTCTACCAGCGGGTACCACTGCCGTGGATTGGCTAGAACCGACCAACGAGCTAATGCAGACATTGCGCCAGTATTCGATAACAGATTGAACTTGGCCAAAACCCTGAAAAATTGCAGCGTCTCCGGTCAGCAAGTACCAGGATTCCTGACGGCCTTAGGTTTGGATAGTTCTAGTTATCGTATGTTGGATAAACAGGTTCACATCGGTACGCTGATTGCCGTTGGTGCTTGAGAGCTGCGAACATCCGATGCAGCCCACAACTACTGACATGATCGTCCGGCACCTTGTCCTGCCTTCGGTAAAGGCGTTGGCAGCATCGGGGGAAGAACCACATGTGAAGGATGAGACCGTGATGGTCATTGGTGGACCATCCCTGATGGAGGATTCTCAACCGGTCGCTTGTTTGGTTTCCTGGGAACTTTTTGGCTAAGTCCGACGTCTTATGCTATATGGCACGGTCAGGGAACCTGGCGCCCTCGATGAGATCTTCCAAGGCGTTTGTCTCCCGTTAATTCGTAACCAAGCGAGCAACCAACCATGTTAAGACATCAACAAAGCAATCTTGTCGGGCTACTGCTCATATTGATGGTGGCAGCCTGTATCCCAGAAACGACCATGGATGAATCGGTGGTCGTCCTGGCCAATGATCCGGAAGGGGAATTGCCTGACACCAACCGGGGCGTCCTCCTGGAGGAGATCACATCCGACGACCAGGTAATTTACCTACCCGTTCAACCGCCCAGCGGGGACAGCATGATGGCTCTCATGGAGGGGACGCTGGTTGAAGTCGACGGCTGCCTGCGGATGGAGGACGGTTATTACGCCGATGGCTGGCTGGTGCTCTGGCCCTTTGGCTCTGATATCCGGGTGGTGGATGATCGCATTGAAGTCATCAACGAAGACGGCAAACTGGTGGCCCGGGTGGGTGACCGGATGCGAGCCGGCGGCGGGGCTGTTGAAAATACCCGCGGCATGGCCGGTCTCAATGAGATGATACCTGGCATGCCCATCGACGGTTGTCCCGGCCCCTACTGGGTAGCCGCGCCGCTGGAGACTATGGTCGAGCAGATCGTGCCGGATATCTACTTTCAACCATTTTCCAGCGGCGAACAGATCCTGGCCTGGTTCGTCAACCAATCCCGGCCGAGCCCTGAAACCAAGATCCTCAAGGGCGAACTATTGTTGGACTCTGATGGCTGCCTCCGTCTGGAAGAATACCTGCTTATTTTGCCGCCAGAAACTTATCTTCGCGAGAATCCACTGCGGATTGCGGACCGAGGACTGGATGAGATCGCCCAAATCGGCGATTCGATTCAAGTGACCGGCGCCGAAAAGAATTCTGATGATTACCGCTATTTCGACAATAAGGTGCGCTGCTCGGGTCCCTATTGGGGGGTGAACCAGATCTCGGCCGCCGAGTGAGGATCGCTAGAGGGGTCAGGCGGTGATGTCGTATCTTCAGAGCCGGCCAGCGAGGGGGTATCTGGTAATCTAATCTGGTAGAAAAGTGTGCTCAGGAGATAGTTTAATGTCATTGACCATGACCAAAGAAGAGCGCGAGACTTTCCTGGGCGAAGTGAATGGCGCCTTCCTAGGGGAAGAGAATGGCAGCTACCTGGCTTCTTCCGTCCAGGCCTCTAGCAAACTGGATGACATTTGGGACACATGCTCGACGCCAAGAGTGGCTTTGTGCGCCTCCGATGTCTTGGCTCAGGAGTACGCGGTGGCCAGCTTGCTGAACGATCTTCCCGAAGAGTACAGCTGCACATACGACGGCCGTTATGAGTACGACGATGGTCTGTACACCGGCCTATATAATCTCTACGTCGATTGTGTCGATGTGAATAGCGCGATCATCGCACTGGCGGCCGAACCTGCGCACCAGGAATTCCTGATTTACCTGGTCATCCAGGCCGTAAACGACGCCGACTTCGAGGCTCTTCAGCAGATCTTGGACACGTTCTTAGTGATCGAGGAATAGCCCGGCAAAAGAACTTCGGCTCGACTAGTTCAAAGATCAATACTTGAAGTGACGATGCATCAAGCAAATTCACCGCTCCAGTTCGTTACTAGGCACTAGTCTGAGATTTTGCCAAGCCGCACTCCCTAAAACCTATTACAGATGTCTTCCATCTTGGTCGCCTTCGACAGGTCTATACTGGCCACTCGGGAGTGACTTCACAATCACTCATTGCGATGTGGATCGTCATGCAACTAGAAAACTTGTTCCATTTCAGGTCTAGCTCAGTCATCCAGCCTTCTTGTCCCTGCTTTAGCACCCAGGTCGCTCAAGCTCGGTATCGGGACTAAAAACAGAAGTGCGAACAATGCACCCAGTCATTGCTGACATGACAGAGACTGATCAATATCCCGGGGCAGATAGGAGAAAGAGAAGGACAATTGGGAATTCTGGCAGATCTTATGCGAGGATATAAGGCCTAGTATTCGAACCTAGAACCAATCGGTTCTCTACTCAATTCCTACTCGGTTGCATATTTGATTCTCTAAAATGTAGCGTTACTTGATCAGTCTTTTCTGTGCCGCCCCCTGTCTTTCGCCTTAACAGCCTGTTTATACGTCATGACTGTTGGTGGCATGTCTACCTGCGCACCGGCATGGAGTTCTTTGATAGCTAGGATCTGGATTCGTGGATAATCGCGATCATATCCAGGAGAATGATAGAAACCAGCAGAAGCGGCCTCCGTGACCATGGGCCTAGTGGGTTCTTCAAGCGTTAGGAAGACGCCCATTGCGGCTTTCTCGTGATCGACGCTGCCAACAATATCACGGATATTGGCTGGACCAAAAAACCGCCGCCATTCAATGGCGGCGGTCTGTAACAGTACCATAATCGTGGTCAGCCCGTCGCCTTGGCTTTGGGTTGGCCACGCGCCCGGGATGTTATTGTTATTTCTGGAGCTTGTTTATAAGTTGTACAGCCTCTTCAGATTCGCAGCGATGCAGCAATACCTGTATCCAGACCGGTAACATGATGCAGTTATCATCATAGAAAGCTGTGTCGTCTTGCAGCGGGCGGCCGCCCAAATAGAGGGTGAGGCGGTCGGCCGCCTCGATGGCCAAGCCGACCGGCGCCTGGCCGTTGTTCCGCTTCCTCTCTTTATCCATTAGCAACGCCCGCACCATATCCTTAACCACCGCTACCGAAGCGGTGCTCGATCCGAAGCTGCCGTCCACCTTAATCTCCGCGAGCTTCTTGCCCTGCAGTTCCTCGAGCGTGTCTGCTTGTAGATTTAGCCGATACACCTGGAAAAAAACTGAGGCGCCATGCTCGGTCAGCATCTTTTGCTCGCGTTCGAAGTGCTTCTTGACAGCG
>DASRZI010000502.1:0-4049 GCA_035686605.1 Candidatus Zixiibacteriota bacterium | reverse complement strand
TTTATTCATATCAAGCGAAATACATCATCGTCTTTAAGACAGTTTACACCAATATTCACCCATCATGTTTTTGTGAAAGGAGAATAAAACGGATACGGACAGATTTGCCAAATATGGTAGATGGGCCTTTGTTATTGGCCTGGTTATTGCCGTGCTCGCCGGGCTTCTCTTTCAACCCGACTGGGCGATCTGGGTGCTGGCGGTCCTGGGTGTGATTGTCGGCCTACTCAATGTCACCGCCAAAGATACACGAGGCTTCTTATTGGCTGCGATTGCGTTTACTATTTCCGCGACGGCGCTAAATACTATACCCGTCATAGGGAAGGCTTTTGAATTAATCCTGCCGTTTGTGGTAGCCTTTGTTGCTGGTGCGATGATCGTGGTCGCATTTAAAGAACTATTCCAGACCGCCCGAAGTCATGACCTGACCCCTGAAAACTAATTAGTGCTCACTAGTCACCCAAGATGCAGAAGCGGGTGGCATATCGCTGCCTGGTTTTGTTGTGTGGACATATCAGCAAGGATATAACCGGACCTACCGCTTTGGGATTGACCAAATTCACAGAACAACAGAAACACTATCTCCAATGCCGACGACCGGTATAATTAGCGCGGCCGCTCCATCAAAGCCCATCAGATTGCGATTTGCTCCCATTTGGGCTTCGCGGATACACCTGCGCAGGGGATGGCTACCTCCTGCTCAGCAGTTAACTTTGCTCTTTTGGTGATAAGCGGCTGTCACTTACTCTAAAAATGGCTCTCAAATAGAAGTTGCTAATGCCAAAACGATCAAGAGGAATCTCAACCACGCAGTTGTTCACAACTCCTGGTGGGAGTGTGAGGATTACAGGATACTCACCCTGAATGGTACCAGCGCCATCGCATTGCCAGCATGCATAGAATCCAATACCACCGCGTCCCTGGCAAACCTGGCGCCTCAGCCGCGCCGGGACTAGAATTCGGGCACGGCCACCACGCAATGCTTCCTCAGGCGAGATACGAATTACGACATTCAGACTCCTTAACCGTTCAACTTTGGTCCTAGCCAGACTGAAATTGCGCCAGAGACGGTCAAACAGCTCATCAAACGAGGGACTAAAGGAACCAAAAGACCTAGTGAGCGATAATTCGCCCAGGTCAGCTTGCTCCTGGGTCGGTATCAACGGTTCTGGTGCGGTTCTGCTCGAAAACAGCGGTTCGATTCTGGCACTGCCTGGCCTGCTTGGTTCTGCACAGGAACGCTGATGCTGCACATCGTCATACGCTCGCCGTCGAGCCGGATCGCTTAACACCGCGTAAGCTTCCTGAAGATCAATGAACGGACCAATGTCCTGACCATAATAATCTGGGTGTAAATCCTTTGCTTGGCGGAGATACACGGCTCGGATCTGCTCCATCGCAGCATCGGACTCAACACCGAGGATGAGATAGTAGTTCTTCATCGTCGTATCTCCAGGGTCCGGTTAGGCAATCAATGATTGAGATCTTTAGAGCACCAAGTCGATAATTCTATTGATTGCTCGAGCAAATGCGGTCTGAATGTTCGCTCCCTCTGAACCACACGCAATAACCCGAAAACTCTATCAGCTATAATATCCGTTTCTCTGAAACTATCCAGCAGATGCCGGCCATCGCCACCCAGTAGTAGATTCCGCTTGTTAACTTCCCGCAATCCGTTTAGTTTCCCCTCTCCCGATTGTTCCTGTTCCTAACGACAACCCCTCTTTGGCTGCTTGCAGCGCTCATTCAATGTGACCAGCCTATCTCCAAACCTGCTTCGCGACTTTCTTCGAAACGATAATTCCCCAGACATGAAACCCATCTCCCCCAACTGGCGGGGCTAAATATCCCCTGACCGGCCGATGTTTCTGGGGTGTATTGAAGGTACGATTAACTCATGATTCGTGTGTTATTAGCCGCTCCCCAACTAGACGTACGTGCTGCCCTCCGGCTGTTGCTGATGGATTTAAGCATGGAGGTAGTCGGCGAGGCATCCGACTGGCCAACCATCTTAGCCCTGGCACCAGAAAACCAGCCAGATATGTTGCTGGTGGACTGGGAATTAATCACCGTAGACTCCGGCAACACCCTGACCCAGCTGCGGGCAGTCTGCCCGGCCGCTGCCGTCATTGTCCTCATCAGCCAACTGGATGCCCGCCAGCAGGCTGCTCTCTCCGCCGGGGCCGACGCCTTTATCAGTAAAGGCGAGATGCCGAACCGGATAGCCAACCGCCTCCGGGCGGCAGCCGAACTCGTTCTTAATGATTAAATTCCTTTTCTTCTTTATTCGTTTCGCGCTTCGCCGCGCTGATGCTTGACAAAGGAGAAATACGATGCAAGCTAGCTTGACAGGCATTCGATAAAACTTAACTGATGTTCGACTAAGATGGGACAACGCAAAACTGAAGAAATCGAAGGTATTCTGGATCGCCATCGGCGCGGTCGTTCTCGTCCTGGTTCTCGGCTTTACTCGAGGTGGCTGGACGACGGGCAGGTCCGCCAGTCATATGGCCGAAGTATCGGCTTAAAGTGCCGTCATTGCCCGGCTGGCACCGATCTCAGTGGCCCAGTTTAATGCCGATGGCCAAGCGACTGTGAGGCTTCGGGAGCTGAAGGCAATAAGCTCTTCTCGCAACCGCACTGCTTACATAACAGAACAGAGCTGGGCTACGATGCCTGGCGAGACAGCTCCCTCCAAACAGGTTGCGACCGCATGCGCTAATCAGCTTGTACTTATTGGCGAGTAAGCGCCAGTAACGGCCGAATCGACTTAGTACCAAATCCGATTAAAGAGGGCTGCTCTGTATGCGTCCAGCAACATAAGAAGCTTCAAAATGGAAAAGTGGGTAAAAGTATCTACTGGATCGTTCCTGGGTAAGCCGGACCTGAGATTCGAGTAGCCAAAGGGACTATAGGTCAAGTTGACAGAGAGAATCAATATGTATCCGATGTTTCTTACCGATTCGACATCAGAGAAGAGGCAGCCGAATTAGTAAAGATATGGGGCTACGTTGAAATTGTCGGTGGTATTCAAGACCAATCGGATATGGTGACGAATATACGTTGCGTCTGGACAATGGTCGACCAATTGAGATCGTCATCAAGACATTGAACTTTAACAGCGGCGAATACTTATTTGCGGACAAAAACGTAGAAGAACAAGTCACGGATGCTGCCGAAACGAGATATCGATAAGGATGTCAGCTAAGGTGACACTGTGCTCTATGCCAAATATGTATGCCGGCATTGAATTCAAGAAAGACCGATGTCCTGGCCATTGTCCAGCAATCGCCGGCGTTTATTACTATAAGGAACATATAGCTAGTGGCAAAACAACTTTGTTTTGGCGAAGATGCCCGCCGGCAGCTCAAGGTGGGGACAGACAGCCTGGCCCAGGCTGTCAAAACCACGCTTGGCCCCAAGGGCCGCACCGTCGCCCTGGATAAAAAATGGGGCGCGCCTACCGTCACCCACGATGGCGTCACAGTGGCCAAAGAAATCGAACTATCCGATCCGTTTGAGAATATGGGCGCCCAGCTGCTTAAAGAAGCGGCCACCAAAACCAACGACGTGGCCGGCGATGGCACCACCACCGCCACCGTGCTGGCTCAGGTCATTGTCAATGAAGGTCTCAGGAACGTGGCCGCCGGGGCCAACCCCATGTTGCTGAAACGCGGGATCGAACTGGCCGCTGGGGCGGTTGCCGACTCCATTCGTAAGAATTCGATTGAAGTCAAAGGCCACAACGACATCGCCCATGTGGCCAGCATCTCCGCCGCCGATACCGTCATTGGCGATTTGATCACCGATGTGATGGACAAAGTCGGCGAGGACGGTGTCATCACTGTGGAAGAAAGCAAGGGCCTAGCCTTTGAAGTGGAGTATGTGGATGGTATGCAGTTCGACCGCGGCTACATCAGCCCCTATTTCATCACCGATACTGAAACCATGCAGGCGGTGCTGGACAATCCCAACATTCTCATCAATGACAAGAAAATCTCGATGGTCCAGGATATCGTGCCCATCCTCGAAAAGTTGGTCCAGGACGA
>DASRZI010000501.1:0-28208 GCA_035686605.1 Candidatus Zixiibacteriota bacterium | reverse complement strand
TGGGATGGATCGTCGGAAGGATCATCGCCTTGCATATTGGATGCGACCAGCGGATCCCAGCTTTGCCCCCCGTCTTCAGAGACAAAAAGATAGCCGTAGTCATAGCCGGTTTCGATATCATGAAATACGCTGTACGACAGGCCAGCTGTCTCGACGTCACGGAGATCGAGTGGCCGGGTCAAATGCATATGCCTGAGGTTGGCTCTGGGGGAGACCCACATCTGATCACCTGAAGCCGCCGCAGTGCCAAGAATGGGGACGAGCGTGCTGCCTTCAAAGGTGATGGTCAGGTCCTCATCACCAACAAATTGATAGTAATCCGCGGCATATTGATTGACCGTCTCTTCGAGCTCTACTGGGAATTCGTCCAGCAATGTCATGGCCACTTGATCCAGCCCGTCCAAGTCAAAGATAAATTCCTCGGGCACACTGTCGCGGTCGTGAACGGCCAGGGCGGCGAGCCAATCAAGCCATATATCGATGCCCGAGACCGCCAGTCCATTTTCATTGGCGACCGCATCAATGGCACGCAAACCAGTTTCTGGATTGGAAGTCAGCTGGTGGTAGAATGCAGGTCCAAGACGATCATACATGAAGCGGTTGAAAAGGTAGCCCTGTCCGTAGTAAGGTGTGGCGTCGCCATCCGTCCAACTGTTCAATTGTTGGTCAGGATTGGTAAGGAATATGTTGCCTCTTCGTAGGCCAACTCCTTCGAGTCCATTCAGGTCTTCGGCCAACATGGCCGATCCCTCAGCCACCCAATCGATCTCGCCGGGATCCTGATGGATCTCAATCATGTGCCTCATTTCATGGGCCAGAATATTTAAATAGAAGTCGCTGCCGAAGTAGCTGACATTCATTGTGAACATTTCGCGAGCGTTGGAGGTGGGATCGATGGACGAAGGCACGAGGTTGCTGTGGTCAAAATACCCCGCCAGACCACATTGGTCCGCGTTCTCTTCGGTGACATCACACAAGGCCAAGGGCGAGGCATTTACGATGTGCAGGCGCGGATCACCATCGACGCCTGGATTGGGTTCCGATCCAAAGATTTCGACGCTGACTTCGTAGATGCGGTCAAATAACGCCGCAACCTCCAACAATTCGGACGGTTCAGGATTGACAGAGCCCGGACCTGTATCGAACCAGAAGTAGGCATGGTCGCTTACTGCCTGGAGTTCGATCTGTATCGGGACATGGGTATTTGTATCTCTGTTCAGGACAATGAGCTCTTGCCGGGCACCGGTCAAAAGCGGCAAGGGGTCGCCGAGCGGTTCTTGAAGCGTACCTTCCCAACCGCCATAAGCAGCTGACAGCTCGATATCGTTTCGAATCGGTGGATTGGCGGCCGCCAGCTTGTCAAATGCCGCCAGCTGCACATTCGATGCCGGTGATTTCGAAAATTCGTCGGGCAGGGGCGCAGGGGCTGGCCATCCGTGCACAGAAGTTGGCTGCTCAGTGACAGCGGGTGCCGGGGTCTCTGAAGGGGAGGGCATCTTTGTGGGTTCTTCTCCTGTCACAGGAGTTCTCGTGACGGCCGGGGTGGATGATGGCAAATTCTGCTCGACAGGCATAGACGGCTGAGGCGATGGTTCCGGTGTTTGAGATGGCTCGGGTGTTGGCGATGGCGGATCGGCAGTAGTTCTGTTGGTGCAGCTTGCCAGGATGACCGCTACCAGAAGAATGGCTAATACAAGGAGTCTCTGGGCGCTGGCTATCCGCGTCGTTCGTGGTTGTGGCTTGTGGTGAAAGTCATCTTGTTGATATTGCATTTCGGAAGCCTAGATAAAGGGCGAGCAGTTCGATTCCTCTGCCCGACCTGGGGGATATATTATCTTCGCTCTAGTAATTGGGCACGATATTTTATCGATTACATATGGAGGGAATCGATGAAAACGGGCTTACGAAGCGAACCGCCCCCCATCTCTTGTGATGTGGCATGCTGAAGGAATAGCGATGGCTTTCTAAACGCCGGTGATTACGGCCTCTGGTTGAAAGACCTGTTCGGTGATTATTGAAGTAGAATAGGAATAGAATCATGCTGAATTTGGACGAACAGAATGCTCTACGCGAGCGATATAGGGAATCGAATCCGGAGTGGCGGCCGGCGACCGATCTCTACGCGGAACTAGCACGAAAGGCCATCCTGCCTGATAGCAGGCTGCTCGATCTCGGCTGCGGCCGTGGAGGCCTGGTCGAGCAGCTTGAGCATCCGAGATCCCTCATGGTGGGCGCAGACCCCGATATCCGTTCCCTGCGAGAACATCGCCTTGCAGCAGACATGGATCCCTTGCCGAGAGTTGGGGCGCCAACTGAATGCTTGCCATTCAGCCGGTCTACTTTTGACATCGTCATCGCAAGCTGGCTCCTGGAGCACCTCTCTGATCCCGCCACCTCATTTAGGGAAATCGGCCGCGTGCTGAAGAAGGGTGGAGTCTTCCTATTCTTAACGCCCAATCGCCGGCACCCACTGGTCAACCTGAATCGAATGGTCGGCCGGATTTCGGGCATCCAGGGAGCCGTTGTTGGACAGCTCTACGGCCGGGAACGAGTTGATACGTTTCCTGCCTATTACCGGGCAAACACATCCCGAGCCCTGGAACGATTAGCCGGTACAGGGGGTATGCGTCTATCCACTCTGGAGACAGTCGCCGATCCAACCTACTTCGCCTTGCGTGCGGGACTATTCGGACTCGCCACCCGCATCGATTCAAGCCTCGCCAGTGACCGCCATATACACCTCGTCGGCCAGATGGTTCGAGAGTAAGCGAATCGAAGCAAAGCATCCAGCTAGACCTTCATCATCTGTCGGTGAACTGGAGATTAGCCGGCTCCTAGCAGCCTTTCGTCGAAGTGACGAAGGGGAAAAAGCATCGAGGCAATCTTCCGGCATGCGCATCTAGTCGACGATTTCGATCTCCTGCAGAATGAGGCGATCCGCTTCTTGTCTCTCTCCATCGATGTACAAAGGTACGCGCACGTTTGTGAATGGATTGAAGAGTCCCATCGATAGAGTGTAGCTTCCCGAGCTAGCATCAATGGGCAGGAAAATGAGATGATCGTCTACTATTACTTCCTGGTTGCGCCAACTGATGGTCGGCCGGACCCCTCCGACCGGTATGCCATCCCCCTGAGCAACGACCTGACCTGATTCATCGGTCAAATGTACGAAGACAATATAGGTTTCGGGTACATCGTCAGTCAGCGACCGCCAATAGAGGGTAAGATCGATCGAATCTCCGGGAGACGCAAGGTCAGAGGAAATGTCATAACCGTGCAGCTCGATGATCGGTGGTTGTTCGAACTCTGCCACTGCAGGGCAGGAGATTTCAGGCAGCTGGGTTTCTAGCGAAAACGGTTTGACCTCTACCGAACCCAGGTTGAGTGACCGAGCGCCCAATGGCCAGCCTATGCGAAGGGCATTATCGGAGTCGGGAGGCAGCAGGGAGAGGTTTATATCGTACTGACCCTCTTCAATGGCAGCCGGAGCGGTTATATCTGTGATCCCCTGCAGCAGCTCGCCCTCCGACCATCGAGTTGGAGGGTAATCGTCGCGGGTCAGGGGGCTAATTGATTCGACGATGACGTTTCCCCCGCCGTCCTTCATCTGCAGTCGCATTCGATAGTCAGCCGATGGTGTTTTTAAGGCGCACCACCAGGTTTCGACGGAGAAGGCATGACCGGGCCGCAGTTCGGCTGAAGGCAGCGAATACCCCCTGAGCTGTAAATCAGAACCAAACTGTTCTGCGGTCGATACCTTTGCCTGCATGGCTGAATCGCTGGTGGAGCAATCAGCGGGATGGATGAGGATGTCCCCCAGTGATACGTCAACTCCTTCATTGTGAGCGACTGTTTTGCCATCTTCCGTGCGAACCAGGCGCATTGCTACAGAATAGCTGCCGGGCGGCAAACCAGCCGGGACCTTTACAGCATGAGCGTATCTCATCATTGAATTGCTCAGCTCTGCAGTAGGTGGGAACCCCCTGGCGATATCGTTGTCAATCTTTGCCCATTCCCTGCCATTTTCGTCGATGAATCTCAGAGAAAAACTATGCTGCCCGGAACTGTTTCCAGGTTGGGACAGGTAAAAGGTCATCCAGAGATCTTCACCCGAGGTCGCTTCACCAGGAGATTCATATCCATGAAGCTCAAGAATATCGCCCCAGGTCACCGTACCCGTGGTGGCGGTATCGGGAAGCTCGTCGACCTGGGTACCGGTTAGGTAGGTTCGCAGTGATATGTGATGCCACATGGATGGAAAACGGCGAGTAAAGGTGCGAGGCCAGGTTGAGTCGAGCCACTCTTTCAGTGCCGTGCGGTCAAAACCCGTACGTGGTTCGGGATCGGCCAGAAACCAGAGCTTCTCCTTTCCCATCGTCTCATCTTTCAACACATCAATGGCCTGCTGCGGGGTATGTTCATTGAGAGACGGGATGGAGATAACCGGCGCATCTCCCCTGTAGTAATATTCAAATGTGTACTTTATCAAAGTGTCATGGAGTACGACGATGTCGTCCGGTCCAGCGTGGCGCTCTATGTACTGAGCAGCTCCTCGGATATCGTCGCGGATCAGTCGGGGAGAATCGAATTGTACACGAATCCAGCTCCCCTGGATGACCAGCACGAGAACAGCCAGAACGACGGCCCCAATGGCCACGGCCTTTTTGCCGGCAGAACTTCTATCGCTTTTTGCAGCCTCAACGGGACCGGCGATGCCCATGGCAGCCAATAGCAAAAAAGGCGGTAGACCGATTAGCAAGTGGCGAAGGCCGTTATAGAGTGGATTGACCGTCGAAAGAAGCAGCAGCAATCCCAGGGGAATGACCTGATATCCCAAAACGAGCACGGTGGCCTTGGGCCTACTCTTCCAACCGAACCAGATTCCCATAACAAATAGGATTAAAGCCGGCAGCTGGCGCCACCAGGGCATAATGAGCGAAGGATCGACGCCGACGCTGTATGCCCCCGAAGCGTGATTGATAACGGCCGTAATTGGCATCCGGTTGAAATCAAATTGCTGCCCGGCGCTGAATCGATCGAAGGCGATGACGAGAGCCGGTATCACCAGAATTGCTCCAAATCCCAAGAGGAGAATCACCCGGCGCTTCGTGAAATGCTGCCGAAGATCGGAACGCCGCACCGAATCGATTCCCAGGGTGATCAGGCCGTAGGCGAATACGAAGAATCCAAAATAGTGGGTGTAAATCCCCAGGAGCCCAGTCACGATCCAAAGGATGAGCCAGCGTCGTTCAGGAATCTTGGCCAACAAATAGCGGCTTAACCCATACACAGAGATGGTATTTAGGAGCAATAGCAGCGTGTAATTGCGGAGGTCTTGTGACTGCCAAATATGGAAGGGCGAAATGGCAAGAAAGAAGGCAGCAAGAAGGCCAGCATTTCGACCAAAGGTGACGACGCCCAGTTGGTAGATAAGCGGTATTGTTAAAACGCCGGCGATTGCGCCCATGAGCCGCATGGCAAAAACCGTTTCGCCGCTAAGGAAACGCCAGATACGAAGAAGAATAAAGAACAGTGGTGGATTCGTGTCGCGAGTATCAATACCATCGACGGTGATAACATTTCGCAAGATATCGGTAAATGATTGCTCGACCCGATGTACGCTTAGTCCTTCATCACTCCACATAGACTGGCTGTCCAGATTATGGATGTGCAGGGTGAAACCGAGCAGGATAATTAAGATGAGCAGCAGTCCGTATAAAGAACGGATGCTTCTCGGCTGCTCTTGGTTTCCCAGGCTGGCGCGCATTTCTCCCATCAATCCTCAATCACGACAGTGCCAACAAGAAACTCCCCGGAAAGGACCTGGAGAGATCCTAAGTCATAAAGGCCGGCTACTAAGTCATAGGTACCTGGTTGGACGCTAAGAGGGACTTGAAAGGATCTCCGGTCGACCACGATTTCACCGACAGGCCACCAGGAGGTCGGATACCAGCCGTCCAATGGTGGGCCATCTGCCTGGGCGATAGTTTCGCCACTTCGAGGATCCCGTAAATGCACAAACACCTGGTAATCCTGATCGACTGACCGGTTAGCCACCCAGCTCAATACCATGTTCTCCATCTCGCCTAATGTCCAAATAGACTGAAGTTCGGATTTGACCAGTTCTATGGCCCCTCCTGATTCCGCAATCCCCGCACGACCCACTTTAGATTGCTCGACAGTTACTAACCGGACTCTGTCAACAGTGGGCGCCTCGATGAGATTGTCGTCGCCATCGAACACTGAAAGGCGTTCCCCTGTCGATTCCTCAATGAGCGCTATGTCTAGCCTGTAAACGAGGGTCTCTGCCAAGTCATCCCCAACCAGGATGTGCATCGTATCGCAGAATACGCGATCAGGAGTCCAATTCTCAGTCGGGTAGAAACCTTGTCCCGGGTAGCTCTGCCTGTGCGCGACCACCTTGTTTTCAGGCCCGACCAACTGCAGCAGGACAGCGTAGCTCAACTCTGTCCGCGCGACCGGACTCCAACAGACCTCCACCGGCAAGACATCTCCGGCGACAAGCGATCCGTTCTTAGGAGTGACATCCAGTAGTTCAGCAAAAGGTTCGCTGGCAGAAGTACCAAGATGCCAGCCCATTGTGGGGGATAGCTCCTCGATCTCTTCCGCAGAAAGGAATTCAGGCGCACTGAAGGCAGGTTTTATCAACAGCAGCGGGGTTGAAATGGTAAGAATGGCCAAAACGGCGAAGGCAGCTAAGGGGATGCGCCGGTGCAGCTGATGCCAACCGATAAGCATCAATACTGCGATCGCCGATAGAACAGGAAACATCAGGCGACCGTGAGGCGCAAGTACTCTGTTCATCCAGATCTCAAGAATGACGGCAACAGCAAGGATGAAAAGAACAAGGATTGCTGCCAGGGCGACGGTGACTGATGCAAGGCGAGATTGACGCCACTGACGGATGAAAAATAAGACCAGGCCGGCCAGGCTTCCTATGGTCAATGCAAACAGAAGCCAATATACCCAGCCGTCGGGCCTGATGGAACCCCAGCCGATAGCGATCCAGAACGACTGGAATACTTCCTGCCAGCGAGTAAAGAAGCCTGAAATCTGATCAGGCGAGCTAAAGGCCCAGGTTGTCAGGTCATGAGTGCCGGTACCGAAAGGGGATTCAGACAACGAGGCGTTGCGAATAAACCACCATCCGGTTAACAACGTTACGACCACAAGGATGGTACCGCCTGTGGATAAGGCGGAGCGGGTCGTAATGCGTTTGCTGTACCACAACCATAGAAGGCCAGCCGCGATGGGCACGACTAGAGCCAAGGCGCTGACCTTGAACAGTATGGCCAATCCCGCAGCCAGGCCAATGCCGACGGCGAGAAATGGCCGAGGTCCTTGTCGAATGAGACAAGCAAGGAGCCAAATAGCCCAGGCTGATGCTGCTGCAGCGGGAATGTCGTTAGAAACAACCGTGCTGATAAATAGGACCTGGGGCGTGAGGGCAACAAGCAGGGCGGCGCCCCAAGCGATCGCCGGATTGGATGGCATGACTTGACCTGCCAGCCCGTAGGTAGCGATCATGAGAAGCACACCGAAGAATAACGAGAGAGAACGCATGGAATAAAGGGCAAGCCACCCACCAGCAAGCGGCCGCGATTCAGACGCATCATTTATCGCCCGGTTGTCGTTGTCCGGCACTTCTCGAGCCAATGGCGCGGGAAAGTAAGGGTTTGGCCTGTACTCGGCTTCAGGGTTGGAGGTGTCAATGATTCGAGCGGGAATCGAGGCCAGCAGGTAGTAGAGAGGAGGTTGGCCAGCTTCGTGCTGGATATCGGTCTCGAACGCAGCGTCACCTAGCGGAGGTAGACCTAAACCATCGGCCAACCAGACTGCGTAGGCAAAGTGCTGTGGTTCATCAGGTCCCTCGAAAGGAGGGATGATCCACATATACCAGATTCCAAGAACGACATAGAGGGCGATGATCGCAGCTAGGGGCCAGTGCCTTCTTAACGGAACAGGCAACTTCTGATGTTCATCGACGGAATCTGTAGAGCTGTCTGGCATCAATATATCGAATCAATATGACCGGTGCGATAGGTTCAGTCGGAAAGATATTTCAACTCCATGATTGTAGTTGTCGCTAACACGAATGCAACTGTGTTCATGCGCAGGTAATACGACTTGAGACATTACATCACGGGATTCACAGCAGCACAACATTCAAAATCGGTGCGACACCGTGACATACTAGATGGCTCAAGATTGGTAGCACTTACCTCGTCAGCCATCCCCGAGCACAGAACTTAACCATTTCGACCATCCATAGGTAGAATAGAGGAATGGCTCTGAACGCTTTCGAAAAATTCGCCATTGAAATTGCTTTTGCAGCGGGAGCTATCATAAGACGGGGCATATCCGAGCAGAAGTCTTACTCGACCAAGGGTACCGATATAGATCTAGTAACCGAGTATGACAAAGAAGTTCATGACTACCTCACTGGCAAAATATTATCCACGTTCCCAAATCACAGAACATGGAGCGAGGAGAGCGCTATCGGCGAGCGAGCCCATGGTTTCTTTGATGAAGGTTATGTTTGGCATGTCGATCCAATTGACGGTACCATAAACTTTGTTCATGGATATCCGTTCTTCGCTGTGTCCTTGGCTCTTTATAAGGAAAACCAACCCTTGGTAGGCGTTATCTATGATCCCGTACATGGTGAATGCTTCAGCGCGATTGCCGGTAACGGCGCTCGCCTTTTGTCCGGTGGTGAAAGCCAGTCGATCAGTGTAAGTGACGCCAGCAAGCTGGTAGACAGCATTGTGGCAACCGGATTCCCCTACGACAGGCACCAGAATCCCGATGATAATCTCGCCCAAACTGCTGCCTTCTTGAAAAAGGTCCGTGGATTGCGTCGCTCCGGATCAGCAGCCATAGATCTAGCCTATGTCGCCTTGGGAAGACTCGACGGCTACTGGGAATTCAGGATAAACAGTTGGGATGTGGCCGCAGGTGTATTACTAATAACTGAAGCGGGAGGTACTGTGACCTTGACCGGCGGGCAGGCATTTCAATTGAGGCCACAGATTTCGTTGGTGGCCAGCAATGGCCGCATCCATGCACCTATGCTAGATGTTCTTGAAAGCGTAAAACGATCCACCTGATTCTGCCGGAGGAATCACAGCCCTATTATGGACGACAATTCAGCTGGAACTGGGATCAAGCATCGCGTGGTAGGGTATCTCTACGCCTTCCTATATTTTATCTCCGACAAGCTCCTGATGGGCGCGTCAATAATGGGATGGATATCAGTCGGGGCGATCGTATTGGGTGGCTTGCTCTGGCTTCGCTCTGGTTTTTTTGCCTGGTTCGCCATCTGTCTGACGTTGCTGCTTGTGCTTCGCATCACCCACCGCATAGCCAAGCGAGACGGTTTCATCGTCTTCGATGCCCTTGATGAATATATAAGGCCACTAGATGCTGAACAGGTCAAGAACTACCAGAAGTTCGACCTCCGGGCGAGCGGAATTTTTAGCATCGCCGGGAGGGAGGAGTATATGTTCCAGCGCCCGATAAAGCTGTGGCGGGTGCCCTTTGGAGACCATGCTCTTATGGTTCAACGACCAACTGGCGTCTACCTGTACCAGTTTATCGAAGCGGGATACATAGCCACTATTCGACCTGGATGGCTGGTATATGGTCCGCAGGTGATCTCGGCCCTCGAAATCGATTTCAAGACCACATGGGGACCTGAAGCGGGTGAAACTGAGTTTAAGTGGTTTTCTCGCGGCGAAGGATCCCAACCGAAAAGACTTAAACGTACTCTGTATCTTGGATTCGACAGCGAAGCCGATCGAGACGCCATATGGGATAGTTTACTTCGAGGAAGATTGGATTAGAGAACAACCTATTATGAGTATAAAGGCGATTATCTTTGACTTTGGAGAAGTTCTAAACGCGACGGTCGATCCTGAGGCGGAAGCCGAGCGACGAAAAGACCTGGCAGTCGCCCTGGGACTCGAAGAAGGAGAGCTCTGGCCATACCTATTTGAAAGCGAGGCATCGGTATTATGGATGACTGGACAGCTGGATTGGGATGGTTTTTGGGAGGCGGTGCTTGAACCAAGAGGCATAACAGATCCTGAGGCAATCCGCTCTTTTGCTGGCGAAGTTTTCGAGGGCGAGGACGAGATACATCCGGAGATGATCCAGCTGTTGAATACATTGAAGGGCAACTACAAATTGGCCGTGCTGAGCAACGCGAGCCGGACCGAAGAGGAAATGGAGGAGATGTTCCAGCATCAACTTGGCTTGCCCTCAGAGCTGTTTGACACCATTGTCACCTCAACCTCTTTTGGAGCTACAAAGCCCGATCTATCTATCTATTTGGAGGTTCTACACCGGCTCGAAGTAGAGCCGGGAGAGGCTATATTCGCCGATGATATGGACAACTTTACAGCGGCGTCGGCGGAGCTCGGCATCCATTCCCATACCTTCAAGAGCCCGGCAATATTTCGGGAGTATCTCAAGGAGAAAGGTGTTATTCCTTAACACTTGGCCATGATTGACAAATCTCTGGCTCTTTCCTATACTGCCTCCATCTCTCTGTGCAAGGAGCTGAAACGACCATGAATAGTTCGGCATCTCGATTGATTGTACGTCGCGGAAAGACACCTCAACCGGAGTACGCACTGTCGGGTCAGACGGTGGTAATCGGCCGGGAACCCATCAACGATATCATGTTCCAGGAGTTGGAGATCTCGCGGCGACATGCGTCAATATCGTTTGTCGAAGGCAGCTACATGGTCGAAGACCTTAACAGCACAAACGGCACCTTCGTTAACGGCCGCCGCATCAGCACGCCCGTCGTACTTAGCAATGGCGATGTGCTGGATTTGGGAGACACGGTCAGCCTTGTATATCAAGGCCCGTCACAAGCTGCCGGGGCTACACAGGAAGTATCTGAACCTGCCGTTGCTGACCAACCGATAATTCAGAGAGAGGCAGACGATGTTCCGCCTCAATATGTCCCTCCGGCCGGGGTTCCACAATATGCCGCGCCTCAGACTCCTCCCCCGCAGTCGAGTCCAGTCACTCAACAGGCTCCGACGCCTCCGCCGACGTGGCAGACCAGCCAGCCCGCATATCCGCCGCCAGGTCCTGGCCAAATGAGCCCAATGCCACCGCCCCCGCAAAAGCGCAGCCGGAGGACATTGTATATAGGATGTGGGTGCCTGTTTATATTGCTCATCATCGGCTGCATTGCTTCACTGGGATTCCTAGATGCCTACCAGGGCGGCGATTTCCTCTACTGCCAGTCTCTGCGTCCACTTTGGGAGCTCGTCTTTGGTGTTGTGAGAGTAACTGCTATTTGCTCATAGAGCAGTCAACGACACAGCAAGCGAATCAGCTCCGCAGCCCAAAAGTCGATTTAGACCCATTTAGACAAGCCCATACGGCAGGCTTCTGTCGCTAATGGGATGATATTGGCGACACATTACGTTCTCCTATTTAGTCCATTCCTTGCGCTAATTCCTCCTCCTATGGATACTTGACAGCGATATTGAGACGCCCGATATTTGATTACACAATCAACCAATCAGGATATTCGATTTGTCAAATAATCCCCGAGTACGACCCCTAGACTTTCAGCCGATCGAGTATGAAGGCCAGCGGATGTGGCTGCTGCGCGATCCGCTTGAGCTAACGGATGTGCAGCTCGTAGTTGCGCCCCCACTGGCCCAACTCCTGGTTTATTGCGATGGAACCCGGAATATCGGCGAGCTGCAATCCGCCCTGGTCAGAGATTATGGAACACCGGTTGACTACAACATCATCTCCGATGCCCTTAAGCAATTGGATGATGCGTTCCTGCTCGACAACCAACGCTCCCAAGACGCGTTGGATTCTTTGCTAACGGATTATAGAAACCGGCCTTATCGAGAGCCCGCTCTGGCCGGTCTCAGCTACCCGGCCGATCCTTACGAGCTGACATCTCAGTTGCTGTCTTTCGGGGAGGCAGACGATCTTTCAAAGTGGACCCCTTGGACGGGAAGGGGGATCGTTTCACCTCATATCGACTATCCACGGGGCGGTGATGTCTATTCTCAAGTTTGGCAGCGGGCTGAATTTGCCGTGAAGCAGGCCGATTTAGTAATTGTATTCGGCACCGATCACAATGGTAGCGACGGTAGTATCACCTTAACGACCAAGCCCTACGCAACGCCGTTCGGCGTCATGCCTATCGATCTGCAAATTGTCGACGGTTTGGCTGAGGCCATCGGCCCAGATGCCTTTACTGAGGAACTGCACCATCGCAAAGAACATTCGATCGAATTATCGGCAACCTGGCTTCACTACATTGGCGAAAGGCAGCCTACGCCGATGATTCCGGTCTTATGCGGATCGTTTCATGGATTCTTCAATGGTGGGCGTAATCCTGATGAGAGTGAAAAAATCACTGCCTTCATCGACGCGCTTAAGGAACTGACAGCGGGCAAAAGAGTGCTGGCGGTGGCTTCGGTCGACCTGGCCCATGTCGGACCGAACTTCGGCGATGAATTCATCATGGACGCTTCTCGTCGAGAAGCGCTCGTACAGGAAGATGAATTGCTAATCGAGGCAATAAGCGAAGGTGATGAAGGTCGTTTCTTCCAGCGGATAGCGGGCGTCAAAGACAGAAACCGGATCTGCGGGGCTTCCTCGATCTATTTACTCTTGAGATACCTCGGTTCTACCCAGGGCGAACTGATCTCCTATGCCCACTGTCCGGCTGACCAGCACGATACATCGCTTGTCTCCATCTGCGGAGTTCTGCTTCAATAAGCGTCCCCGGGTAAAAGCCAGCGGCGCAGTTATTTATCATTCAACGACGGGAGCAGGCGGCCACAACAACTTGACATAGTTACTTTACATATATACTTGACATATTGTTAATTTTGTTGTATTGTTACAACAGATATAATTGTTGTAGTATCCCGCACACCATGGGAAGAGAACACTTACTAAACAGCTATGCCGGAGTTGACGAAGTCGCTGGGCGACTCTGTATCCACCCGGAATCAGTACGTAGACTTATCCGCCAGGGGAAATTGCCGGCTATCAAATTCGGCAATAAATGGCTTGTTGATAAGTCAACGCTTGAACAATTTGCTAGTCACTACGATCCACGGCCGGGTTTTAAAGCAACGCTGCTGTAAGCAAGGTCGCGCCTGAATTTGCTCGCCGAGATCTGTACAATCCAGTACTAGGAGGGAGAAGTAAGGAAAATGCAGAGAGCACCAGAGACTGAGAATTTTGCCCGTATTCGGGTGGTCGGTGTAGGGGGTGGGGGCAGCAACGCTGTTGATCGAATGATCGCAGAAGATGTGACCGGCGTGGATTTCATCGCCATCAACACCGATGCCCAGGCCCTACTCTTGTCCAGAGCCCAAACTCGAGTGCGCATAGGCGAGAAGATCACTAGAGGTTTAGGCGCAGGTGGCAACTCAGATATTGGCCGGAAAGCTGCCGAGGAATCGATCGAGGATCTGCACGAAGTCCTGAGGGGCTCTGACATGGTCTTCATTACCGCAGGAATGGGTGGTGGTACCGGTACGGGCGCCGCGCCAGTGGTGGCAAGCGTCGCGAAAGAGAGTGGGGCACTGACCATTGGCGTCGTGACCAAACCCTTCCTTTTTGAAGGTACGCATAGATCCCAGGCTGCAGACAATGGGATTAACGAGCTCAAGCAGCAAGTGGATACACTTATCGCGATCCCAAATGACCGGCTCCTACAGCTCACTGACAAGCGTATGGCCCTCAATGATTCCTTCAGAATGGCGGATGATATTCTTCGCCAGGGTATCCAAGGGATCAGCGAACTGATAACCATACCTGGTCTGATCAACCTCGATTTTGCCGATGTCCGGACCGTCATGTCACAAAGCGGCGCCGCTCTTATGGCCGTCGGACTGGGTGAAGGCGAGGATCGGGCACGGCAGGCAGCGGAGCAAGCAGTTAGCTCTCGATTGCTGGACGTGACCATTGATGGTGCTCGCGGTATCCTGTTTAACGTAACAGGTGGCCCGGACATGAGTCTGTACGAAGTTAATCTGGCAGCATCGATAATCCGAGAGACAGCTCATCCAGACGCCAACCTCATATTTGGAGCTGTTGTCGATGAATCCATGGGCGACGAAATGCGAATCACCGTCATCGCTACCGGATTTGACGCCGTGAGACCATCACGACGCCAGGTATTACAGAGACAATACCGGCAGGAAGAACCGAATCAAGAAGCTGTTGTCGGGGCAGTACAAGCCCAACAGCCTGCACAGGCGCCCGAACCCGAACCGCTTAGACCGCGCTTTGAGCCAACAAGTCTTGACATTCCAGCATTTTTGCGACGTCGTTAACACAGGACCTCTACTGTTATTCATATATTTGGCTGCTCTCGCGTGACTATCTGAAAAGAAAGACGCGCAACTACATCCTCTCTGTCTACTCCCCCTGTCTCATGAAGACAGGGGGAGTCGTTTTATTTACCGCTATAGGCCAGAAAGAGCTTTCCTATGAGCTGCATGCCAAATCCTGTCGATTCAGCGCTTGCTATTCCAACCCCTAGAATCTAAAATCCAGAGATACATGAGTTTTCGGGAGTTTATTCGCCTGGCCGACGAAGGCGAGATTCTACTAACTATTAACCGCCCAGTAAGTACGGAACTGGAGCTGGCTAGGGTGGCCCATGCCCTGGACGGGAAGCCAGTCCTATTCAACAATATAATTGGTTATCCGGGATGGCGTGTATGCGCCGGTCCCTGTTCGAGCCGCAAGCACTTCGCAATGAGTTTGGGCATTCCTGAATCCCAACTCATTCACAAGCTGGCAGAGGCTTTAAGCGAACCAATACCCCCAGCTGTTGTAGAAAATGGTCCTTGTCAGGAGGTTGTTCTATCTGATTTTGACCTGAATCAGCTGCCGGTCTTGCTACACCTGCCCTACGACGCCGGGCACTACATCGCCAGTAATGTCGTCATCACAAAAGACCCGGAGCTAGGCCGGAACATGTGCTACCACCGGCTTCTCCGTCTTGATGAGAGGCGATTCGCCGCCCGCATAGTCGAGCGGCGCGGTACGTACGAAGCTATGAAGAAAGTGGCGGGCGATCTACCTATTGCGATTTGCATAGGCGTATCCCTGGCAACACACTTGGCAGCATCGATGTCCCCTCCTCCGGGAGTTGACGAACTATCCATAGCCAATGCCCTGAGCCCAACACCCCTGGTAAAATGTATTACCAGTGACCTGGAAGTTCCAGCGGATGCCGAGATTGTGCTCGAGGGACGGATCACCAGAAACCTTGTAAGTGAAGGACCATTCATGGATCTGACCGAGACCCTGGACATTGTTCGCCAGCAACCAGTCGTGGAAATCGACCTTATTACCCATCGGCGTGAGCCTATTTACCATGCATTACTTCCCGGCAGCCTTGAGCACAAACTATTGATGGGTATGCCGAGAGAGCCGACAATATTTGAGGAAGTCAACGAGGTTACGCGATGCACCGGAGTAGTTATAACGCCCGGTGGTGCGTCCTGGCTGCATGCGGTTGTCCAAATCGAGAAGCAGGGGCCAGAAGATGGGCGAAAGGCTATCGAGGCAGCTTTCCGTGGTCATTCTTCACTAAAGCACGTATGGGTTGTCGATACCGACGTAGATATCAATGATAGTGCGTCGGTGGAATGGGCTTTTGCGACCCGGTTCCAGGCCAGTGAAGACCTGATGGTCTTCGACAACCAGCCAGGCAGCTCTTTAGATCCGTCAGGAATCCACGTAGCCGGACAGAAGAGCCGAACCTCCAAGATGGGACTAGACTGTACAATCCCTTGGGGAGCTGGTTATGAGAAATTTCAAAAAGAGACCTACGGCCAAATAGATTTGGACGAATACTTGGAACCATGATGACAGCAACTGGGACGTGGCGAACACAACATACTACCAGCAATAGGAGCGCTAAACGGTGAATCCGTTAGAGTATCTTCCGGCCCTCGCTGAAGAAAGCAGTTTAATCCAAACGGAACTTGGCTTGGTGCTGCTTCTATCATTAGCTGCCCTTGTTGCCATCATCAGCCGAAGGATTAAGCTGCCCTACACTGTGGCACTGGTGATCGTCGGTTTGGCCCTAACCCTTGTTCCAAACCCATTTGATTTCGATCTCAGCAGCGAACTCATCCTGGCCCTCATCGTTCCCCCGTTAATCTTTGAGGCCACGTTAAATCTCAGGTGGGATAATCTCAAGAAGGACTTGGGTTTAATCCTGATCCTGGCTGTTTTCGGGACCCTTATCGGCGCCTTCATCGTTGGGGCCATCGTCTTTGCTGCCGGACGGACCCTGGTTCCGGAACTCGAATGGATATTTTTGGCCGCGTTTGCTTTTGGCGCACTCATTTCTGCAACCGATCCGGTGGCAGTCATGTCACTTTTCAGGGACTTGGGGGTTAGTAAACGACTCTCAATATTGGTCGAAGGTGAGAGCCTATTCAACGACGGAGTTGCCATCGTCCTCTTTGGGATCGCGCTATCGGCTGGAGTGGCAGCAACCACCGGAGAAGGTGAAGGCTTCTCCCTCGGTTCAGCACTGCTGGACTTTTTCAGGATATCTCTCGGTGGCCTGGCTGTTGGGGCTACCCTTGGCTATCTTGTCTCAAGCCTGCTTCTCAAGAATGTCGACGACAATCTTATTGAAACGGCTACGACAGTTGCGCTGGCCTTTGGGGCTTTCGTTATCGCCGAACAGCTGCATGTCAGTGGCATACTATCGGTTGTTGCAGCAGGACTAATCGTCGGCAACGTCGGGCTGAAGAATACGTCGCCATCAACCCGCATAACCCTCGACAATTTCTGGGAATTTGGAGCCTTTGTCGTTAACTCACTGGTCTTTCTTCTCATCGGTCTGGAGGCGGATCTACGCCAGTTCCAATTAAATCTTCCTCTAATCGCGGTTGCCGTAGTAGCGGTCATCTTAAGCCGAGCCTTGGTTGTGTATGGGCTTACCGGTCTTTATAACAAATTCAGCTCCAGGCGCACCGTGTCATTTTCCTACCGGCATGCCATGTTTTGGGGCGGCCTTCGAGGGGCTATCAGCCTGGCCCTGGCGTTGAGCCTCACCAGTACTACCTTTGGCGCAGAAGTCGCGAATGAGCTTCTGCTGATGACCTTCGGAGTGGTACTTTTCACCCTGCTTGTTCAGGGCACGACGATCACTCCCTTGCTGAATTATCTGGGACTGACAGATAGGCCGGAAACGGAAAGGGAGCAGCAGCACCAACAAGCCTTGCTTTATGCGACCAGAGCTGGGAAACGGGAACTCGATCGGCTTTATGACGACGGCATTATCTCGTCCGAAGTATGGGAAGCCATGTCCGAGGTCTATGTCATCGAAGTCAGGCAGCAAAATAAGGAGCTGCGCGATCTACTGCACAAGTATCCTGAGTTGGAGCAGACCATGATTCTCCAAGCTCGCAAAGACCTGCTGCAGGCCGAACGATCAGCCTTGAGTGATGCCGCTCGTCGCGGGCTCATCTCTGAAGATGTGTACCATAAACTCATTCGTGAAACGGACTTTGGCGTTGAAGCTCTCAACCGGATCCAGAGCACCATGAGTGCGGATGCAAGAGAGGAGTGATAGAGTTCTGTAATGGCTAACATCGTCTGCGCAACCAGAGGTGGTGCTGGTAGTCGGGCTGTTCAGCAGGCTGCGATTACTTACGCGAGAGAAAAAGGGAGCGAACTTGTTTTCCTCTTCGTAATCGATACGAGCAGTGTCGAGGGCGAGGAAGAAGAACTGGTTTCAGCTGTCCGAGACGAACTGTATTTTCTCGGACAAACACTCCTTCGAATTGCCAAGAAACGAGCGGCCAATCACCATGTAGAAGCGGAGATCGTTGTGCGCGAAGGAATTGTTAGGGAACAAATAACCGGTTTTCTCGAGGAGAGTGGGGCCGAATTACTGCTCTTGGGCGCACCACGAGGCACCAGCGATGCGATCTTTGGCGATGACGTCATTGAGCAGTTTGCTGAGGCTATCTGTCGAGATACAGGTGTGGAAGTAGAAATCATCCGCCCGACATAGGCGAGTAGATCGATCTGCATGAGTGAGTATCTTAAAATATACGAAGTCGGTCCCCGCGACGGGTTGCAGAATGAATCGATCCTGATATCCACCGAGAATAAGCAGCACGTAATTGAAGGCTTGTTGGAAGCCGGGCTCCGTTCGGTCGAGCTGACCAGCTTTGTGAACCCAAAGACAGTACGCCAAATGGCCGATGCCGACCAGGTAATGAGCTGGGCCACCTCGAAATTCATTGACCCGGCCTTGGTTTTCGCTGGTCTGGTTTTTAATGAACGAGGTTATGAGAGAGCAGTAGATGCTGGCTGTACCCATATCGCCATCGGAGCCGCCGTCAGCGAGACATTCAGCAAGGCGAATACTGGAATGTCCACGGCGCAAGCGATGGAGAAGGCGCGAAAGCTAGTCGAATGGGCTAAGAGAGATGGTCTCTGGACGAGAGTTTACGTTAGTACGGCCTGGATATGCCCGTTTGAAGGTCCGGTTCGGGCGAGCAAGACCATCGCCTACTGTGAACGTCTATGGGAGATGAACATGGATGAACTGGTGGTAGCGGACACCATCGGCCATGCAAACCCCCTGGAGGTCGGCCGGCTGATGGACCAGCTGGGTAAACGGCTCGATATGAACAGGCTGGCAGTACATTTACATGACACCCAAGCCCTGGGTTTGGCCAACACAACGGCCGCGATTCAGGCCGGGGTTCGAATCCATGATTCCAGCGTTGGCGGACTAGGAGGCTGTCCTTTTGCTCCTGGTGCGGCCGGCAACATGGCTACTGAAGATCTTGTCTTCCTGGCTTATAAACTGGGATTGGGAACCGGCGTCGATTTCCAAAAGCTGTGGGACGTGGTTTACATGGTTGAGGAGCTGGTTGGCCGTCCCATTGGCGGCCGTATCCGTGCCTGGTGGGAAAGTGAAGGGAAACTTTCCGAAGAAGGCCTGCTCTTTAGCGGTTCCATCTAAGAAGTTCGCTTTGGCGTCTTGACAGCTGTTCCCAAACAAAATTATTGCTTGTGCGAAGGTAACTTACTAAAAAGATGATCACCAATATCAGCTTAAACGCGGAACAGAAGGCCATGAAGACCGGCGAACGAGGTACAGCCAAGCAGATGGCCATGCGACTGCTGCTAGATCTCGCAGCAGCAGCAGGGGCGTCAGAGCTGCTGCCTATCCAGAGTGCTCATTTGTCAGGCGTCTCCCCGCTGACCGGTGGCTATGGACTCCGCCACTTCCTAACCCGGCTGGCTGGCGATCCTCTTGCCCAGGTTGCGGTGCCCACGACCCTAAATGCTGCAGGTTGCGACGCAAACCAGTTCGATTTGATGCGCATTTCAGTCCCGGAATTCCTTGCCCACAGCCTGGAGATCGTCGGCCTTTACACCAAGCTAGGTGTGAAGCCAACCCAGTCTTGCATCCCGTATGAATGGGAGGGCGTCATTGCCGAGGGCACGGCGGCCTGGTCAGAATCAAACGCCATCTGTTTTGGTAATTCCTATTGCGGTTTAATGACCAACCGAGAATCGGGACTATCCGCTCTGGCTAGTGCGCTGACAGGATACACGCCCCGGTATGGACTACTGCTTGAAGAGGCACGAAAACCAAACCTGGAGGTGATTGTCACCTATGAGTTGGAAGACCCAACCGACTTCTCGATTCTGGGAGACTGGATTGGTAAACAGAGGCAGGGAAGTTGGCGGATGCAATTCGGTCCGATTCCGTTGATTAAAGGTCTACCGGAGAAAATGGATCATGAGCAGCGAAAAGCCCTGTCGGCCTCCGCGGCAAATTACGGATCCCCACTGTTGTACATCGAAGGATATGGCGAGGTTCCAGAAACCGGACCGCTCCAGGCAAGCCTACTCTTCGGCCAGGCAGAACTTGAGGGCCGCTATGAGGAGCTGAGACCCAGATCTGACGTTTCGCTCATTGCCATTGGCTGCCCACAGGCTTCGGTT
This sequence comes from Candidatus Zixiibacteriota bacterium, assembly GCA_035686605.1. GTDB lineage: Bacteria > Chloroflexota > Anaerolineae > Promineifilales > Promineifilaceae > UBA11865. The sequence continues at coordinate 8,174 of DASRZI010000501.1, read as the reverse complement.
GGTGAAATAAGAATGGCTGCCCACCTCTTGAAAGGGAAGAAAGTTTCAAAGTCACCTGATGATGGCTCCGGTTTACCGCCGCTCTGGATTTTCACATCCTCAGCTAATAAGAGAATCGCCGAAAAACTGGGTCTCGCGGCCATTATTAGTGCCAGCGGCGGCCTACTACTGGAGAACACCTGTCCTGAGGTAGTTCCCTACGATAGCCGCTGGGTAAAACGAATTCTCACCAATTCAATGAAGGCCGAGCACTATCTGCAGTCGGGATTAAACAATATCCCTACCTCCGTAATGAGGTTGGCCGATTGCATCACCGCGGCGACAGGCGATCTGACGATTGACATCGGACCTGACGATACCGCTCCGGTGGAGCCAAGCAGAAGCAAGCGCTTGGAAAAGGGCGACCAAAAAGCTGAGCAGCCCATCGCGGAAGCTCCGAAAGATGGCATTTCCCTGATCGATCTCTCTTACGAGGGCCAGGGATTGCCTTCCCAGGGTGACTTCTCGGTGGTTGCCGAGGCTTTTGTGACAGATGTGCCGATCACGTTTCTGGGATTTGTCGATCGCCATTCTGGAGTTATTCAGGAAAAGGGTCATCCTGCTGATGGAAAGAGTATGGCGGGAAAGATCGCCATCTTTCCCAAGGGGACCGGCTCCACGGTTGCCCCATACGTGCTGCTCGAACTCTTTTATAGGGGTGTCGCTCCACTAGCAATCGCCAACACGGAGATTGACCAGCAGACCGCTCCGGCATGCTCCCTTGAAAATATTCCCTATGCTTTTGGTTTTAGTGAAGATCTCTTTAAAAACATTCAAAGTGGCGACAGAGTGGAACTAACCCGTCGTAGTGGAAGCGTTAAACTCCGCAGATTGGAGGAGAACTAGGATTTCCATGTATTTTATTGGTGACTGCCATCCTCAAATAGAGTAGGGTCGCTCGTCTTGATCAGAGAGTGTTTCAAGAGGGCTCAGTAAACTGGCAGCCCTCAGGGAACGAGAATCTGCCCAACTATTCTCAAGTGCTGACTTTCTCAACATGGATGAGGAGGGTATACTCGTAGTCAGCTAATCGCATGGGAAAACAGAGGTAACTGACCATTAGCATGGATACTGATTCGACCGACGAATTTATCGGTCAAGTGATCAACAACTTTGAGATTCAGGATCTCATTGGCAAAGGAGGGATGGGAATTGTATACCGTGCCTACCATCCTGAACTCGAGCTACATTCGGCTGTAAAGATCATGCGACCGGAGCTGGCAAAGCAGCCCGGTTTTTATGAACGTTTTCTCCAAGAAGCACGCACCGCGGCAAGGTTAGGCCACCCCAATATCGTCGACGTAATCAATTTTGGCACCTTTCAGGATAGCTACTACCTGATGATGGACTATATCGATGGTCCAAGTCTGCGCCAGCTGGTCAAGAAAAGAAAGCAGGGCTTGCCCCTTTGGGATGCCGTCCAGATAAGCTGGCAAATCGCCGATGTCTTGGTTTACGCCCATGCTGCTGATGTGCTTCACCGTGATTTGAAACCCGACAACATCCTGCTCACCCATAGCGTTAGGCCGAACCGACCGTATAGAGTGATCGTCACCGACTTTGGCCTGGTAAAACTTGGCCGGGGAAGCATTCTTGAAACGCAGAAAGGTATAAGCGTAGGTACGCCTGCGTATATGTCTCCCGAGCAGTGTAAAGGCGACGAGGTTGACGGGCGAACGGACATTTACGCCCTTGGTGTTTTACTTTACGAATCGGTAACTGGAAAGCGACCTTTTCCGATCCGGAATCTATTTGACGCAGCCAAATTCCACAGTAAAGGTGCGGTCCCTGCGCTGATTTCCGACAAGATGGACGTGCCTCCAGAACTTGACGATCTGATTCAAAGCATGCTCGTTCCAGAGAAATCAATGCGTATGTCCTCGGCTGCTGAAGCGACTGACACCCTGCAGGAGCTGTTGGTGATCTTGCGTCTGGAAGGGTATGAGGCCGATGCGGAACTGCAGAGCCTAATCCTCGGCCAGGTTCCGGAAGAAAAACTAAGGTCTGAGGCGCCGGTGACAGTAACCACTCCGCCGATTGCAACTAGGGAAGAGCCAGAAGAGCAGTATTATCTTCAAGTGGCCTTCATGGATTCTTGGGAAGAAACCATCTATCCCATTGCCGAAGAGCCAATTATTGTGGGAAGACTGCCGACCTCCAGCATTGTCTTGGATCGACCAAACCAGCGTTTCGTCAGCAGGCGTCACTGTGAGATAATTCTCAGAGACGGACGAGTGCTTCTCCGAGATCTGGGTAGTGCAAACGGTACTTTTCTTGATAACCGTCAGCTTGATGCCAACGCTTACTACGAATGGTTGGCAGGCACAGAAGTCCAATTAGGCCCCTTTACACTCGCCCTCCGAGGTGACAGGGAGCTCAACGATGTGCCATCACCTCCTATAGAACCACCAGCCGATGCTCCAATCACCAAGATTCAGGGCGGTCTGAAACTCTGCTGCCCAAACGGCGTCCCCAGCAGGTTGCCGCTCGAACCCGATAATCCAATCACTATTGGTAGGGCATTTGACGCTGACATGGTTCTAGATCACCCGCATATCTCCAACTATCACTGCAAGATTCAGCTCTCCGAAGCCGGTCCAGAGATTATCGACCTTCGAAGTACGAACGGAACATTCGTGAATGAACAAAGGCTGCCACCACATGCGCCGGTTCCCTGGCGAGAGTTTCGGGAAATCAGGATCGGTCCCTTCAAGCTCACCCTCGACAATACTGCGGTCCAGTCGGACTCCTCAGCTGACTAGACTTTCCACACCATTTCCCGTCCGGCGAACATCCATCACCACATACCCCTCACAACGATTATGGTAAGGCAAGCTCGGCTCTACGACGTAGCACGCAGATCCTAACGACCCCGCTGAAGGACATATCTACCTTCATTAGGAACGGGATCAGTTGACGTGTAGGTTCTGGGATTACTGGATTAGCTGTGCCAGAGGGTCCCAGTTCAAGTAAAGAGAACGGATACTGTGAACACGGCAATGACATAGGAGATTGGATAAATCCATACCATATACCGGTCCAGCCGTTGGGCTAACTCTTCTTTTCCGCTGATCTCCAGACGTTTCAGTATCACGTTGAGGATCAGCACAAATCCCGTGATAACAAAAGTAGAGATCAATATGGTATCCAGAAATGTCAAATAACCCAGTCGAGGAAGTTCGTCGGATATGGTGAAGTTGAAGGCAATAAAGAGGAGGAGGTTTGCCCCGGCAACATCGACCCGCTTTCCGTAATCCTTGAGAAAGAATGTTGTCCAGGAAACGACAAGGATGATCAGAATCGGTAGAAATATACGGAAGATGTAGAAATTCAGATGGCGTTCCGCGGTAAAACGAAAGGAAAATCGAGATCTACCATTTTCGCTGGCTATTTCCGTGCCGCTTTCGGTGATCGACCATTCCTCTTCACCCAACTGGTCGCCGACGACGCTGCCGCCTTCAAGCTCGGAAAGAACAACATATTCTTCAGGGAATAAGGACTCGACCCGAATGTAAAAAACCTGCTCGTCAAAGGGGAAACGCCTGAAATCAAAATCGGGCGCCTGAAGTTCCGCGGTGAAACGCTCAAAATAGCTTGCGTCGCCTGAGGGTCTTACGACCACGAACTGGTTCTGAGTAAAACGCCTTCCCTGTTGGTTAGTCAAGGTGATCTCTGGCCAGACGATCTCGTTCTCGAGGGCAAAGTCAAGAAAGTCTTCTCCATAGAAGATCCTATAGTCGCACTGGCATGTATCGGGACTGAAAGCCAGTGCTGGATCATTCCATTGCATTTCCAATTCAGCTACAACACCGAAGTTTTCCGCTTTCTGATCAACATGAGTGATCTGCTGCAGCTGTAACCCAACGTGAGCGAGAAGGGGTTCGAGCAAGATGGGTTGACCCACGGCTTCCGCTTTTCCCGATAAGACGGAAGGTGAATCAGCGCCGACCAATAACCTGTAATCGCCTTGTGTAGCCTCGCCATCCTCGCAGCAGGCTTCGATGCTTATGCGGAAGTTACCGGCATCGTCTTCGAATGTATACTCGAAAGCTGCCTCTCTTTCGGTGCCAGAGAAATTACCGCTGCGGATCGGTTTTCCACCGAAGTCGTCTAGAAAAATCCGAGGAATCAGGTCGCCCGAAGTGGCTTCGATATACACGTAAAGTGTATCTCCTGGCTGAAATTTCCGGAGTATATAAAATGTTGAGCTGTTTGTATCTGAAAGAGAACCGGTCACTTCTTGAACAGCTTCCCCGATTTGAGATGCATCATGATCGATCACTGCGATAACATCTCCAGTAGGTCTGGTATTTCCCGTGATAACCTCTGGGTGGTTTAGTCCAATGACCATGTGGAACTCACCAAAAGAGTCCACAATTGGTGAACCCGTCAGGACGAGCTGGTAATCCCCAGACTCCGGTATGGTGAAATCCAGTAGAGAGTCGTAACCCTCACCACCATCATCGTTCCAGGCCAAGAATGTCTCATCGAGGATAGCAGGAATGGCCACAAGAGGATCTTCACCCCTGGCGATAGCTTGCTCCACATCTGATCGATACTGGGCGCGGAGTCTTCCGGCTTCCAACCCGGTTCGAGCTAGACCAACTATTGGATCTAGGTTTCCCGAAGTCGGTTCGACCAGGACGATTAATCTATCGCCCTCTAATAGACCATCAAGGTTGTAGATAAGGCCGCCGTCGATAACAACGTTTCCCTCGAATACCTGTACCTTCCCCTCCTCCTGGGCAGCAGCCACAGATGGGCTGATCAGAAAGCAAGCCAAGAGGATGAGAAAAATGCCTGGGAAAACTTGCCAATGGAATCGTTTATTCATAGTTAGTTTGGATTACCTTCGCTCACAAAATCAAACATGCTGGACTATATATTATATTGAATGCACTCCATCTGTACCATGATGTGTCAAATGATGTGTCACGCGAGAATATGGTACCACATCCAACGATGCTTCTTAGGATTCCTGTGAAGCCACTCAAATTGCATTGTGGATCAGCAGAACCTATTATGGAAAAATGCCTTAGGGTCAAAACGCCGTAGAATAGGATGCGTATCCGGAGAATCATGACGGAGTACACCTAATTATAATGGTGAATCATATCAGTTTGGAGGTTGGCATGGCATATGATGAAGGATTGGCGGAGCGAATTCGGGTTGTGCTTGGCGACAAGCCAGGTCTAGTCGAAAAGAATATGTTTGGCGTCGTCGCCTTTATGCTTCTCGGCAACATGGCTTGCGGTGTTGACAAGGAAGATTTAATCGTGCGCGTTGGGCCGGACAAGTACGAAGAATCTGTGATTCGACCTCATGCCAGGCCTTTTGATATGACTGGCCGGCCCATGAAAGGCTGGGTTACCGTAGCCCCTGCGGGGTATGAGGACGACAAGGACCTGGAAGCATGGATTGAAGAGGGAGTGTCATTTTCCCTTTCTCTGCCACCGAAATGAGGTTGGGTAAAGACCATGCATCTTTCCATCAATTACTCTCATGCTGCCGCGAGTCTTTTCCAGGCTGGGATGATCAATGTAGACCGGTTCAAATGCCCAGCCTGGCCCGATGCGGTCGCCGCTGCAAGAGAAATTCATGATGTATACGTTCACTTTCCTCTGAGGGTTGGCACTGGCAAAGGAGATGCGATAGACACGGAGACCGGTGTTACGGCCGATTGGATGAGGATTGAGAATTTCTTGGTGGCAACAAACACGCCGCTCGTAAACCTGCATCTAGGACCGACAACAGACGACTATCCACACATTCCTATTGACAGTGCAAACCCGGCGCACATCGAACGGATCACAGAGGATCTGATAAAGGACATTAACTCCGTGACCAGCAAATTCGGTGCGAGTCGCGTTGCCCTAGAAAACGTCCACAATGGCAACAGCAAATACCTTCGTTCGGTCTTCCTACCGGTGTTTATCAACACGGTAATAGATGAAACGGGGTGCGGATTTCTGCTCGATCTTTCCCATGCCCGGCTAACTGCCAAACATCTGGAAGTTGACATCTACGAATATACTCGGAAGCTGCCGGTCGGAGCCATTCGAGAGATTCATGTCACAGGTATTCACAAATTTGAGGGACATTGGCTAGAGATTGCCAGGGAAGCTGGATTTGATCAGCAGGTAATCGACCAGTATATGGGGCATTATGTGGACCATCTCCCGATGACCGGGGGCGACTGGGAATACTTAAGCTGGTCAGTCGAGCAAATCGAGAGCGGCAAGTGGGCCGAGCCATGGACTATTACCTTCGAGTACGGGGGAGTTGGTGGAATGTTTGCCCCTATCACGGATAGAGAGGTTATTCAACTCCAGGTTCCCAGGATGTATGAATTGGTGCATGGGCCGGAAGACCGGCCTTGACCGATAGGAAATCGGCCGGGGCAGGTGGCCGAGAAGAACTCGGCCTTGGCCGATAGGAAATCGGCTGGGGCAGGTGACGAGAAGACTCGTCTTGGCCGATAGGAAATTGGCCGGTGCAGGGGGAACGGAGTAGGGAGCTAGGAGTGGATTGACCTTGGATAAGCAATCGCCTAGACAAGGTGGTATTAAATGTGCGTGGCACCTCGCAGGTGCCTCGCACATTTTGGTGAATTGACACCAACACATTTTTTCTATGCATTCTCAAAACGGAATAGATCACAGGGTGTTGGAGTAATGGGGAAAGAACAGCGAACAGAAATAAATCCGCCGGCTGCAAAGAGGCATTGCGGCTTCCAGGTGGTCGGCGCAGCCGGCGGATCCTATCATTTAAGAGAACGCCTTTCGTTTTTCTTTTAAGGGTGACCGGCTGTTGCCTTTTGACCGCTCGCGGTCCAGGCCGCCAGTTCAACACCATTCTCGCTTCTGTTTTTCTTTAGTTTCTCTCAGAACTCTATACGGATAATGACCAAAAATGTCGCGACTAGAGGAAGAAACCGAGTGCTGGCGAAAAATCGCCTGAGAGAAACTTGTCTCAGAGAAACTCGTCTCAGAGAAACTCGCCTTAGAAAAACGCGGTATCTGGAATATCATTCGTAGCCATGCTTCCGATAATTAATCAATTCGTCTACCGACCGGATGCCACCTTCGCGCGACCTGGATTCACTCCAGCCGCGCTTGGTCTGGAATACGAAGAGGTAGCGCCTGAAACCGGCGACGGCGTGCTCCTCTCAGGCTGGTACTTGCCCGCTGTCAAGCCCACCCACGCTCTGCTCTATTGCCATGGCAACGCGGGAGATATTCGGGACTGGGTTCATGCCGCGCCGCCATTTGTCGCTGCCGGAGTTTCAGTCCTGATATGGGACTACCGCGGGTATGGTAAGAGCCAAGGCTCCCCGTCGGAAGCGGGATTGAATCTCGACGGTGAGGCGGTCTGGGCCTGGTTGAAGAAAAGAGCGCTAGAAGATGGATTACCGGCTTCGATATTGGGCAAGTCTCTGGGCAGCGCCGTTGCTTGTTCTCTGGCAGCAAAGGATCCGCCCGTCAGCCTAATTCTTGACAGCGCGTTTACTTCGATGCGAGAGGTCGTTGCTGCGAATGTACCCTGGGTGCCCAGCCAGACCATTCCCAAATTGTTCGAGTCTCTCGAGCGAGCGCCTGATATTCAGTGTCCAACGCTGGTAATACACGGAGGGCGAGATACTCTCGTGCCGCCTGCCCAAGGCCGGCAATTGTACCAGGCATTAGGAGGGCCAAAGACCTTGCGAATGATCGATAAGGCAGGCCATAATGACATTTCGATACATCCGGAATACCATCGTTGGATCCTTGAGTTTATGGGAAATACCGGGGATGTCTTATAGTGACCGCTGCGCGAGCGGGGACTGGGAACTTGGCCGGAAGACCGGCCTTGGCGAACTACGTTCGCCACCGTGTCCACCCAGAGAGTGGACTATAAGCGATGGAGCAACCGGGTTTCTGCCTCCTCGGTGCCTGATTCTATCTAGGGCAGAGCTCACCTGCAGCGTCCAGATCCCGAACCGATCTAGAAACCGGGTTTCTTCTCAATGCTCGAGGCTCTTGCTCTTGTTAACCGGCGTCTGGTGGTAACGTAGTCGCTGGAAGACGTATGGTGAATGTGCTGCCTTGCCCAGGTTGGCTGTTGGCGAATACCTCTCCATGGTGCGCTTCGACCAG
>DASRZI010000500.1:0-11637 GCA_035686605.1 Candidatus Zixiibacteriota bacterium | reverse complement strand
CTGACTTCTGCTCTTTGATGAACCGGCGCATGATCTCAGATAAAAAGTACGTGATATGTTTTGAGCGATAATCATTACGCCAATCTCCAACGTCATGCCAAAGCTGCACTGCAGATCCAACCTCCCTGAGTGATTTTTCAGCTTCATCGAGTAGATTAGGTTTGTTGCTCATCTGTGAGAGTGCGGCAATAGTGATGATCAGGGGAACCGATTTTGCAGCTGCCATGCTCCAGAATTCATCTACCGAAATCGAATATGGGTTTCGCTGCAGCTGCCATTCAAAAACAAGAGAACCGCGCAAATCGCCCCATAGTCGATCCAAATGGAACCAAAACGGAGTCGTGGGTTCCAATTGAGTTCGAAACAGCTGCAGCGCTCTTTCGAACAGAGCTTGTTGTAGTAAAGAAGCTAACGCAGGTTCTTCGACTTGATCATCGATTAGATGATCTAAGATAACATATGATGCGCCAAGGAAACTGCCGGCCTTGGCGATTACGCAGAGCGACTCAGCATCCAAAGGAAAGGCGTCCCAGAACAGCCAGGGGGCAGCAACCACAAGCGGATTGAGGTTAAAAATGCCCCCTAGTCGATCAGATCCTGACTTCCCGGTGTATGTGCTGCGCAGACATGCATAATCGCGCAAAGGAGTAGGTAACCTCCCTACAAACTTTGAATACTCCTGGTCGACCTCGTCTCTTAAGAGTGCGCGCCTGCCATCATCGGGAAATACAATCTTCAGCAAATAGTTCTGCGCCCCTATTTAGGTTCAAACTTGGGCTGATCATCCATTCTCGCTCCGAGCCACCAACCGGCGAAGATTACGGTCTCCAAATTGCTTCGAAACTCATAGCAATCCTGCACCGTCAGTCCGTATTCAGTAAGAACAGCTATTGCCGGTCCATCGTCTTCAGATTGGAATGCTTCCATAAGCTCATCATTCTGAGTCATATCGTAGGCCAAGCCGGCAAACTTAGTCCAGCGATTGACCAAAACTTCCTTCTCTCTATATTCTGCCATAACCTAAAACCTCCTGTGCAATACACGGGATGCAATCTAGCACCGATAAACTTCAATCATACTATATCAACCAACATAGAATTAGAATCACGAGAAAATGGAATGCCTAAAGCGATAGGCAGCATCACAGCAAGAAGCAGCCGGCTTAGCATAGCTTGGCCAGCGATGGCGTTGAAGATGAAAAAGGTATAGGGAATAGAAATAAGAACCGATAGCGCGACAGACTCGCCAATTCGACGGTATTGCTCATTTCGGGAGCGAATCAAAAAAAACTGCGGGATGACTCGAGAAAGTACCAGACCGATAATGAGACCATAGGTGATATTTACAACGATCGCCAGGGCTGGATCTGTTGGAACTGGATCTTCGCTCATAAGCTGAGTGGCTATGAAGAAAAACGTGGAAAAGAGTCCGGCTGTGGCACCCACCAACAACCTCAGTTGAGATTCTTTCAGTTTCGGTCGAATAACATCGGAGATGAAGACACTGAGCCCTAAAATGGAACCCTGAACCACACCGTAGAAGCCGAATAATATGATGCTTATCAGAACATAGGCCGGCAATGTCATATACGATATGGTCGCGTCATATGTTTCAGGGGATGCAATTTTCATAACCAACGGCACTGCAGCACCGTACAATACTAACAATCCACCTCCAACGACTGCTCTACGGGTCTGTTTCCAGATGCTAGGCTTGTTCGTCTGCCAGCGATTTGATGCCAGCGGCGGAATCGTCGTCTTCCGATCTCTCTGGTTGCCGTCATTTGTCGTTTCGGATTCCATCGAAGGAGCAGCCGGTGTCTTAGTCTTCGGGTCCTGTCCGTTCGCGAATTGCTCAAAGGTTTCATCCGTAATTCTCAAGCGATACCCACGCTCTGCTGAGACAAGGGCTGCTTTCTCTCTTACCGCTGGGGATCCATCGGTAAGGGCGATATTTAGCAGCAGCTGATCAACCGATTCGCCAGGAATTGACAGCATCGCCTCAGCAGTGCGGCCTCGCACCTCAGCACTCGGATTGGTTTCATAGAAGGACTGCAGCGTATTCTGGACCGAATCGGAATTTTTGAGAGCTTTCAACCATGGTTCCGGCGGTTCTCCATAGAACAAAGAGCTGCGCAGCAGAATATGGTAGCTCGGTTCATCAATGACGAGATCGACCCTCCTAGAGTATATATAAACCAACCTTGCCTTATCTAGGACCTTATTGTTGCCCTCGGGACTCAGCGCGGTCAGTGCATCCTCAACAGACTTGACAGTTAATTGACTGGATTGCGTTTTGCTCTCTGAATCTCGCACGCCTGCAGAAGACACTGATTCAGTTTCCTCAATTTCTAGAGGATGTTTGATTGCACTGAATATCTCCTCAAGCCAGGCAGCTACCATATGCATGTCACGACATCTGTCGTCTGACTCCTTCTCGAGCATAGAATTCAGAAGCGCTTTTAAGCTATCCGAAGCCTCGGGACAGAAATCATGGAGATCGGGTAAAGGATCTACAGGAATTGCACTCAATGTTGCTGCGATATTATCTCTCTTGAACAGCTGATAGCCGGTTAGCATCTCCCACAGCACCACCCCAAAAGACCAGATGTCAGACTTTTCTCTGAGATTATGCACTTCTCCGCGACATGCCTCAGGACTCATATAATTGATTGTGCCCATTGTTGTGCCTGTTTTGGTTAAGGTCGAGGCATGTTTAAAGGATGCCAAACCGAAATCAGTCAGTCGGGGAATACTTTCCTCGGTCAATAGGACATTGCTAGGCTTGATATCTCGGTGGAAGACTCCCTTATCATGAGCATAGGCCAAGGCACTGGCGATATCAAGCCCAATCTCAATCGCTTCTTTGATGGGCAGCGATCCACGACGATTCAACAAGTCTCGCAGCGTACCGCCCCGGATAAACTCCATCACGATCCTGTGCTCGTCACGTCCTGGGTCGCTGCTTGCTGAGGATTTCACCGGTTCGATCACTTTGACAATGTTGGGATGATCGAGATGGTGAAGCACCTTCTTTTCGCGATCAAAACGAGCAAGAATTTCACTCTGATCATTTAGAGGATCGGGCTTGAGGACTTTAATGGCAACCTCTCGGCCCGTCTCTTGATCGCGTGCCAGATAGACTTTGGCCATGCTCCCAGCCCCAATAAGCCTTTCGATTTGAAAACGATCTTCAATTATCGAAGGAGTTGGCGAATCCAATTGACTGTCCTTTTGCACTCTGATAGAAATTCGGTCGCGAAAACAATTGTCAGCAAGACTTATTTAGATGAAAAATCGGTTGATTGGCAGCGACTAAGCTTCCCGTTGCAGGGTTTGATGAAGTACAGGCAACATCATAGCATAAGTACAAGGCACTTGTCACACAGTGGTTCTTTTCTTGTTATTGTTCAGGGAAAATGCCACAGCGCTCGATACTCGCCCATATCGCCACACTATCTAACCGTTCCCTGCATACTCCTAGGTCCGTTTGTTGTGGGAGTTTTTTCATGATACGCTCCCTTTTCGTTCGAGTGGTTGATATCAGATTCCATCTGGGACAACCAGATTCCATCTGGGACAACCTGATTCCTTCTGGGACAACCTGCCAACTCCTATACCGCCTTAAGTTAAATGGGGGATCTGCTCCTATAGCATTAAACCACAACCGCTAGTGACTGAATAATGTCTTATCACTACTTATCGTATCTAGCTGAATTAGGGACGGCCGATATCCATCCAATGAGACATCGGGCCACCCAAGCCCTGATCGAGGTACTAGACATTCGGGCCGGACACCATGTTCTTGATATCGGCTGTGGCACAGGTAATACGGCGATCCTGGTTTCGAAATTGACCGAAGTCGAGGTTATCGGGATCGATGTTCTACCAGTGATGCTGTCCGCTGCCCGTAAGCGAGTCAGCTGGGCGGGTGAAATGGATCACGTGCGCATCTTACGGGCAAGCGGCAATCACCTTCCCTTTTCCGATAACTCCTTCGACCGTATATATGCGGAATCTGTATTGGGTTTTCAGAAGACTGATATCGCTGAAGACATGCTGGCCGAGATATTCCGAGCCCTGAAACCTGGTGGGCTCTTCGCGGCCAACGATGCTATTTGGATGCAAGGAGTGTCGCAGGCTATCGTCGAGACCATTCACGACGAAAGCCTCGATGACTTCGGCCTGAGCCCGGCTTCCCGGCAGGCTTGGTCCCTTGAGCAATGGTTGTACGTGATGCAGCAAGCTGGCTTTACTGTCATTTCGGCCGAGCTCCTGGAATCCGCTGTGGCCGCGAGCGCAATCTCCCCTTCTAGACGTATTCTTTTACGCCTGCGTTTGGGCACGTTTTCCGCGTTCTACCGGTCGAAACGTCACTGGTCTCCTCGCCTGTGCCGGGCAAAACGGACCTACGATGAGCGGGTCCGGAAACATCGGCTGGATGGACAGTACATTGAGGGCAGGATCTTTGTGCTCCAAAAAATGGTGACAGAGGATGAGGGAAGCCAACCACAAAGATAAGGAGGCATCCTGTCATATTCTGGCCCAGCCGGTTGTGCCAGCGTTAAGCGAAAGGGATGGGCAATTGGACAAACAGGTTTGCTGCCAACTTAACCTGCCGCTGATCTCAGGCAATTCCGGTTAGTTGGGCTCAATTCCTTGATCGGTTTATGTCTCTGACATCTGGCAGGACCACGACGACGACTACGAGCGCCACAATGGCGACGATTTTCGCGGACTCAACTATATTTCTAGATCTGCTTATCGTCGCTTCCATCATCGAAAGATGCCGCGCGATGATTGACAGCCTCATTAGCACTTGGTTGCCTTTCGGATTGATGTTCCTGACCACTCTTATCATTGGCAGCCTGATCACGAGGCGGAATGTGGGCCTGGCGACACCATCGCAAAGGTCACCCCGATCAGACTGCTGGCTCTTCTAGCATTTGGCCGCTAAGCAGCGCTGAAGTCTTGCTCGCCGGCGTGCCAACTTTTGAGACCAGGACAAAGTGGGGCTAAATATCAATTCCCAAAGAATATCCGGCCCATGCCCGCGCGAAAAATTGGTAGTAAATCCCTCTGATTGTACTGTGCTGTAATCGCCTGTTTGCTGGTGTCACTGAAACTGATAGTATTTCAGCTAGAGCTATCCGAATAATAGGTGTGGTTCGTGATGAATGAGTTCCTGGTCAAGATGGCCTAAAGGAGTGATTCATGGCTGATAAAGACGGGCAGGCCGAGGTGGGAGTGGACGAGAAAGTAGTAGGAACGCCTTCGGAAGAAACGGTTTCCGACGATCTATACTTCAACGAACATAGTCAGAAGTGGAAAAAGAAGTACAAAAAAAACGGTAACTTGACCAATGGTTATTATCTACACGAGCTGCTCCAACTCCAGGAAGAATTGGTCAAGCTCCAGTATTGGGTCAAAGAGATGGGATTGCGGGCGGTGGTTGTCTTTGAAGGGCGCGACGCGGCCGGAAAGGGAGGCGTCATCAAGCGTATTACCGAGCGTACAAATCCGCGAATTATCCGCGTGGTAGCCTTGGGCATTCCCACCGAGCGTGAGAAATCCCAATGGTATTTCCAGCGCTGGTCTGCCCATTTGCCGGCCGCCGGGGAGATCGTCCTCTTTGATCGCAGTTGGTACACTAGGGCCATTACCGAAAACGTTATGGGTTTCTGCACCGAGGAAGAATATCGCGAGTTTTTGCGTTCATGCCCCCAATATGAGCGAATGCTGGTCCGCTCCGGCATCATCCTGCTCAAATACTGGTTCTCAGTAGCCGACGAAGAACAGGAGCGGCGCTTTCAAATTCGGGCGGCAGATCCCAAACGGCGCTGGAAATTCAGCCCCATGGACATCGAGTCTCGTGATAAATGGGAAGATTACTCCAAGGCGAAAGACCGCATGTTTGACTACACCGACATCAAACAGGCTCCATGGGTAGTGGTCAATGCCGACGACAAGAAACGGGCCCGTTTAAACTGTATCAGTCACATTGTTATCCAGATCCCATTCCAGGACATCTTACCCGATCCCATCGAGCTGCCCCATCGAAAGGAGGGCACTGGCTACATCCGCCCACCTTTTGACGAGCAAACCTTCGTGCCCGATGTATATTGATATGGCCCCGTAAACCACTTTACCAGAAGCTTTTACCGGCAAGATTCGAGACTCTCATGCGGCGTCCAGTGGGAGCCTTGGATTGTCAAACCACCGTCGCCATTTGCTCCCTTTGCGGCTGTCTGATGCTTCAACAACGATTTGGCCATCCTGCTATAGATGGAAAATCGAACTGACCAAGATCGCTGTTGGCGGAAGCCAGCAACATCTATCTATCCTCTCTTCGGCAAGCAAGCCACGATGCGCGAAGCAGGAAATCTACTAGTACCCCTCTTCGGTGTGACTGTCTATTCTATTTGCGCCTGGTAATCATATTGACGACGGCGAGCAAGACTACTGCGCCCAAGACGGCGACTAACAGACTGCCCAGATTAAAGCCAATGACTGAGCCCCCACCTAGAAAGCCGATGATAGCCCCGCCGATGGCTGCGCCAACGATGCCCACGATAATATTCATGATGCATCCCTGCTGGTCTTTTCGGCCGGTGAGCATACTGGCGATCCAACCAGCCAGGCCTCCTAAAATAATCCATCCACAAATACTCATCTCTATTCCTCCTAATCCTGAATGCGAGTGACAATAGATTTCATGACATTATGCCCAAGAGCTGGTGTCATATACCAGGCATCTGTACAACAGGCCAGTCTCGACCGAAGCCCTCAATATAGATACGGATTAGTGGGGAGCTAGTTGCAGCAGTCAGAGGCGGCAATCCAGGGTCTCGCCAACGTTGGCCGATCTATATTACTATAAAACTGGTTGTCTTAATGGCGGGCTTTGCCCGCCATTGTCATCGCAACAGATCGCTAATACAGCCTCTCCTGTCGATCTAGTGCTGTCCCTATGCCGCGATCGGTCAGGTCGGCGAAAAACATGTCGCCGTCAACTACTTGTTCCGGGGCCCAGACGCCCGGTCGATTGAGACGGCCATCGGCCAGCCACCGAGCCACGATAGCCGGAGGACTGGCGACCATCAATTTTCCGCCGCTCATTCCCCATCGCTTATGAGGCCAGGCCCAGGTATCCATCCGCAGGGTCACCGGCTTTCCATCCTGGGTTCCTTCCACGACGGTGGCGATGTCTTTGTATCCCTTACTCACCGGTGGTTCATGGGCGGCAGGGGCCTGTTTCAACAGGGTAGTCAAGACATCCCGGGGAGCGACCTCAACTCCTTTTACGTTCAGTGGTTCAGTACTGGCGAAACCGATTTCGGCCAGGAACTGCATCTTCCGCAGGACAGGTTCTGAATAACCAAAGAAGGTGATCTTGAAAAAACACTCCTGGATACCCTTTTCGGCCAGGCTAAGAGGTATAGTGGCCACTTCCGAGTGCAGGCTGAGGTGTGTCTTAGCATAGCCGATGGGCTCGGGGAACATGAAAAACTCTTCCTCACTCAGCGGCTCCTTTTCCTGGAAAGCCCCGTCACGGAAGATCATCGATCCCATATATATTTCGTCCAAGATGGTCTCGATAGAGTAAGCCCAGGACAGAGATTCCCCTTCGTCTACGGTGGCCCCGTTGAAGATCTTGACCGAATCGACAGCGTCCAACATCTTCCCCATATACCCGGCGTGGACATTGGCCACTCCAGGGCAGCTTCCCAGACCAAGGACGGCCGTCAAGCCTGCCGCCTCAAAGTCGCCGGCCAACTTCAGCTGTTTGCGGGTCGTATAGAACAGTCCTCCCAGGTCTATGTAAGGAACCTTGTTTCGCAAGCATCCGGCCATGACTTCTAGATTGAAGTAATACTGGACGCTGTTTATACAGGCGTCTGCCCCAGATAGGACGTCATCCAGTTTTTCCGGATTTGTAACATCCACCTGTACGGCAACACATCCCCCGCCTATCTTCGCCGCGACTTCTGCCGCCACGGCCAAGTCAAGGTCAGCCACTACTACTTCGGCAATATCATCCGCCAAATCCTGCACGATGGCTGAGCCGATGATTCCGGCTCCGCCAAGAACTACAATTCGGGACATAGTAAATCTCCTTGTTTTCTTCGAATGTGGTTTTTAAATTGGCTTCTGCGTTACCACAGAATCTGTCAAACAATGACCTTCTTAGATCATACGAGTAACAACGTCAATGAATGAAAAACCTATTGTTCGGACTGAACCTCCGCAATCTTCCTATAATCGGGGCTGAATATCGCGAGGGCCAACGCGCCGAAGGCGACTGTCAGGCCGATGCTGGCAAGAGCCACGACCGGACCGAGAGTGCCGATCAGCCAGCCACCAAAAAGAGCCGTCAATAGTGCCACCAGGGAAACTGCCGCGGAGGCCAAGCTAAAGATTCGGCCTCTGGTCTCATCCGGTGTCACCTCCGCCCAGAAAGTTTGGTCCATCAGCCAATGGGCGCCCCAGCCGATCCCGCTGGCGGCCCAGATGACCAACAGCCCAGCCATACCTGGCCTTAGAAGGATGAGCGTATAGGCAAGACCAGCTATCATCACGCCCCCGACCAGGAGACGTGCCCTGGGCAATCGACCTGAAAAATGGCCCAGGATATAAACACTAAGGGCAATGCTGAGGGACATCGTAGCATGTAAGAGACCGAATTCTTGGCCACTCTGCTTCAGCGCTTCGGTGATATAGACAACGATGGCCACATCGGGAGTTGTCCAGGCCAGGGATAGAACGAAGTTCAACAGCAGAAGAAAACGAAATACATTGTTGGAAGCCAAAATCCTGGCCGCTTCCTTGATCTCACGCCACACTACCCGACCGTTTAGCTTCTGGCGCGAGGAGGTGTCTGGTCGGGGGAGCGAAGGCAGCAGCGATAGAAGAGCCGCCCCCAGCATACAGACGGCAACGACCAAGAAAACCACTTCCGTGCCCAATGCCCCAACCATCCATGCTGCTAAAACAGGGCCGAGGACTCCGGCTATGTTCAAAGCGGCGATATCCAAAGAGGAGCCGCGCATGAACAGCTCAATGCCAGTCACGGAGGGCAGCGCGGCCGCCCGGGTGATCTGAGACACTGGCACTGAAAGGCTGCTGAGAAATATCAGAGCATATACCTGCCCAATAGTACCGGCGAAGGGCATCATGGCCACCAGGCATGCTTGCTTGATATAACCCCCGACCAGCAGGAATTTGCGGCTCAGGCGGTCGGCGAATATGCCCGCGAGTGGCCCCACGATGACCCAGGGCAGAAGTTCCAGGGCAACCGCAATAGACACACCCTGGGCCGACCCTGTCAGCTCGTAGGCGTACAGAGCCAGGGTCACATACAAAATCGCTTGCCCCAGGCTTGCCAGACCCTGCCCGAACCAGAGGGCCAGGAAGCTGCGGTTCGTGAGGACGCTCCGGTACGAATTTTCAGGGAACAAGGTCCATCCTATGGCGTCCTAGAATTAGCTTAGTTCTGTTCGTAGACAAAATTGCAGACATCGTTGCCTATGGATCAGGATCGAACCCTGAGACCTTTTGGATCATACATTGGGCGCAGCGATGCCTGAGCGGGATATCGCTGACCGGCGATTTCGATCTCATAGAGGCCGCTCTTGATGAAATCCGCGGTTGCTCCCTCTTCATGATCAACATAGCCAAGGCCTACCGCCCCTCCGAGGGTATGTCCATAGCCGCCGCTGCCCAGATGACCGACACGTTTTCCGTTTCGATAAATGGGTTCACTGCCATACAGCAATGGCTCTGGATCATCCAGCAAAAACTGCACCAACCTGTACTTTACTGCTCCTAACTCCTTCTGTCTTAAGAGCGCCTCTTTTCCGATAAAGCCATCCGGCTTGTCAAAATCAACGGCAAAACTCAGGCCCGCTTCCAGCGGCGTATCCGTGTTGTCGATGTCATAGCCATAGTCACGATAGGCTTTTTCCACACGAAGCGTGTTCAGCACCTTAAGACCGGCTTGTTTCAGATTCAGGTCATGTCCCGCATCCACCAGGGCATCAAATACGTGGAGGGTGAACTCTGTCGGAACGTAGAGTTCCCAGCCCAGTTCGCCAACGTAGGTGACGCGTAAGGCCTTGACCAGAGCATAGCCCATGTCGATCTCCTGCATGGTGAGATATGGGAAGGCATCGTTGGACATATCGGCACTGGTCAAGCCGCTAAGAAGCTGGCGAGATTTCGGCCCCTGGACATTTATGATGTTGTAGGCTGAGGTTACATCAGTGACGTAAACATGAGCGTCAGGCGGGGTGTTACGCTTTAGCCAGTTCTCAACATGGCGCTGGATCGCATCCACCAGCACTAATAGATATACATCTTCCGCAAGACGGGTGACCGTCAGGTCCGCTTCCATCGTGCCCCGTTTATTCAACCATTGGGTGTAGACGATCTGTCCGACAGGAACGGCTACGTTGTTGGCGCAGATTTGGTTTAGGACTGATTCAGCGTCTATGCCCTGGACGAGCAATTTCGACATATGGGTCAGGTCCATCAGGACCACATCCTCACGGGCGGCTCTATGCTCGGCCGCCACATATTCAAACCAATTCTGTCGTCCCCATGAGTATTTAGTTTTGGGTTCAACACCCGGGGGCGCGAACCATTCTGGGTATTCCCAACCCACCGATTCTCCGTAGCAAGCCCCCGCCGCCGCCAGGCGATCGTACATGGCTGATTTACGGACATTGCGCGCTGTTTCGGCTTTGAGACCAGGCCAGCTTATATACTGCCGACCGAGCAGTTCGACAGTGCGGTCGTACAGATACTCCGGGTTGTTTTGAAAGGGCATGAAACGCTTGATGTCGATCCCGCTGACGTCCACTGGAGGATGGCCATCGGCGATCCATTGGGCCATGATCCTTCCGGCGCCACCGCCAAACAGAATGCCGAGCGAATTAAAGCCCGCGGCCACATAGAAATTCTTAAGCTCCGGTGCTTCGCCCATTAGCGGGCCCATATCAGGAGTGAAGCTTTCGGGTCCACAGAAGAACTTATGAACACCGGCATCTCGGGCCGCAGGGATTCGCATCATCGCCTTTTCGAGATGAGGCATCATGCGGTCCCAATCTGGTTGAATCTCGCCGAAGCTGAATCCCTTCGGAATTCCGCCCGATTTGGCCATACCCCAGGGAGCAGCAACGGGTTCGAACAAGCCGAGCAGCAGCCCACCCATTTCGTCGAGATAATAGGCGAACAGGTCCGGGTCCTCGACAACTGGTAGATCCCGGCCCATTCCCTCCATCGTTTCTGTGATCAGATAGTAGTGCTCAGCAGCGTGCAGCGGGACTCGAACTCCAGCCATCTTTCCCAGCTCTCTAGCCCACATGCCACCGCAGTTGACCACGAATTCGGCCTCAATCTCGCCTTTCTCGGTCATCACGCCGGTTACCTGCCCATTTTTCTGTTTGATTCCGGTGACCCTGGTCTCCTCCAGTATTTGGACGCCTCCCATCCTTGCTCCAGCGGCTAGGGACATCGTTGTGTCGATCGGATTGGTGCGTCCATCGTCGGCGGTATAAAAGCCAGAAAGAACGTCGTCAGTATAGAACAGAGGCCACATCTTCTTTACCTCAGCAGGGGAGATCTCCTCTGTGATAAC
>DASRZI010000499.1:0-4529 GCA_035686605.1 Candidatus Zixiibacteriota bacterium | reverse complement strand
CCGCCTTTCCCAAGGGTAATGACGCATATGTCCGGACCTAAACTAAGAAGATGCTGGCTTCCAAGGGACAGGTCGTCCCCACCGGTTAAGAGGGCTAATTCCACCTCGTTGACCTTCACCAGGTTAACTCTGGGCAAAACCGATGTCACCGCCTCAATGGCTAATTCGGGGCTCGGCCATAGGGTCGGCCGGAAATTGACGTCCAGGGAAATCATTCCACCCGCGCCGCTCACAACCTCGATCGCTTTGTATGCAGCTTGCCTGATCGGATCATCTACTAGACTGAGAGAACCAAAATGTAGGGCCCTGGTCGCTTTGAGCAGACCTAGATCTAGCTCATCTGGATGCAGAAGCATGTCCGCTCCAGGATTTCTATAAAAGACGAACTCGGCCGTATCCGGGTCTGGCATGGCGATAAAAGCCATTGTTGTCCTGGCGAATTCATCGAACCTCATTCCCCTGGTCTCTACCCCATTTCTGGCTAACACATCAGCTAGATGGTGGCCGAAGGCGTCATCACCCACCTTCCCTATGAAGGCGCTGTGAGTGCCGAGCCGTGCCAGCCCAACCGACACATTGGCAGGTGCGCCGCCAGGCTTCGGCCTGAATGCCGAAACATCTACCAGGCGTCGTCCGATCTCGGCCGGGAACATATCCACCAGCAGCTCGCCCAAACAGACGACATCCATGTTAAATGCTCACCATTTCACATTCACCTCTACAAGCCATCGGTGCAATCGACCATTTACCCACCCAGCATCTGGCGCATGAGCTGGGCTACCCTGATCGCGTCAGAGCTTTGGAAACATGATCGCAGCTCAGCCCGGTCCACCCGGTCAATCATCTCATAGCCAAAGCGAATGTTGCGAATGCTTTCCTCGATCGCTTTATCAGGTTCTTCTCTATAGGGGAACAAATCAAAGCCGAACCAGCCATCATATCCCCACTCCTCCAGCCAGAAGAGCGCTTCAAGCGTTTCCCAGAGATTGACAGTTCCGACGATCAGGTCGTCGTCGAACAGTTTCCAGTTGTCGTTCCAATGAGTGTGGAAGAGTTTATCGTACCGGCAGCACAAGGCGATGGATTCAGCCAGGTTCTCCTTCATGATGAAGGCGTGTCCCATGTCGATGTTGATACCCAGGTTTGGCCGGTTGATTTCGTTGACCACCGTCATACAATGACCGATGGTGGGAAGAAGTATATGGGTGCGTGGTTCGAACGCCTTGTATTCGACAACGATTTTTTGCTGCGGATTATGGTCCGCCCACTCGGCCAATCCTTCTACAAGATCGTCCAATCTCTTCCGGTGATCGATCTGGAATGGATAATCATATCCATCCTGGGCGGGCCAGTAAACCATGATTTCGGCTTCCATGATTTGGGCGACGTCCATGGTTCGTTTGGCAAGATCCAAAGCCTCTCGCCTTAGCTTCGGGTCTGGATTGGTAAACTGCCCGTACTTCCATTTCGGGTCCACCCACAGATGAGGGCAGAATTGAACGATTGTTTGACCAAGATCGTTCGCCAGGGCCTTTAGACTGTGGACATTGTCATCGGTCACTTCAGTTGGGTAATGCATCTCCAGACCGGTTATGCCATCGATCGACGCAGCCAGCTGGAATCGTTCTTCCATCGTCCTGTCAGCTCTATACCCGTCTTTGACAAAGCGGTCACCCGTGGCCCCGAGAAACCATACCCCTGCGGCAAACTTCAGATTTCGCATTCCTCATCTCCTCTCAAGAAGCCCGATATCTATCTCCGGGCAGCCTGGTTGGCAACAGCCAAAACCTAGACCTTACTGAAAATACGATCAATCGAAAATATGAGACGCTATGCTCCAGATGGTTCTTCTTGAAATGCAGCCATCCGGGATGTGCTTAACCCTGCAATTCAGCGTGCAAAACATACCGGTCCGCCCGGTAGAAGATCTGTAATAATTCTGCAGGTCTGTTGTCCTGGGAATAAGATACACGTTCAATGGCCAGCAGAGCATCGTTTGTTTGAATAGACAACAAATGCGCTTGGGCTTGATCCGCATTTAGAGCCCGAATACTCTCAACCGCTCGCACGAGTTGTATGCCATATTCTCGATAAAGCGTTTCCCGCAGAGAATGCTGCTGATAGTCGCGGTCGAGAACTCCTGGACAGTAGCGGTGAATCAGGCTGGCCCGCTCGATGCTAAGCGGCTCGTCGTCTGCAAAACGCAGCCGGTCTAATTGAGCCAATTCCTCCCCTACCTCTATCTCCAGCTTCTCTGCGACGGAGCTAGTGGCTGGCACCAGGTCCGTCAGGATCGTCTGGCTGCTCGGTTGATACCCTCGCTGATGCATGTCCTCCGTAAAACTAATGATGCGCGTGAGGGTGGTTTGAATGGCTGGTTGGGAAACAAAGCTGCCTCGCCCACGTTGTCGGTAGATCAGGCCATCACTAACCAGATTATCCAAAGCCTGGCGAACCGTTATCTGGCTAACGTGGTATGTATCTTGCAGCTCAGATTCGGCCGGAAGCAGCGTATCGGGCGGCCATTCGCCATTCAATATATTGGCCCGGAGCAGCTCATAGAGCTGATGGTACAGGGGGATCTTGCTTTCGCGATTGAGCCCAATGACTTGATGGCGATTCATCTTTAGCTTGATTGCAGTTTCCGGAAGACAACTATGTTTGTGATAAGCTATGAAGGCGTTGATCTTGAAAACCATTATGATTATAATATTATAATATTTCGCTGTCAACACGATGGTTTCAGATAGAGACAGCCTTTTTGCTGATCTAAAATCGTCTTTGTTTTCTTTTAAAGTTGGCGGCATTTATTGGAATCTGAGGGTTGAGTTATGACAGAAATCTTTCAATCTGCTGGCGACCAACACCAGCCATCAGACGAAACACGGGATCTAACGGCAGAAGCAGAACGTCTCAACCTTTCGAGCGAAAAGTTGATTGAGATATTTTCGACGATGTGTAGGATTCGCCGGTTCGAACAGATGGCGGACCGCCTATACGCCGCAGGCAAAGTCCATGGAACCATGCACCTATCCGCCGGGCAAGAAGCGGTAGCCGTTGGCGCTGGAGAGGCCGTACTTCCCGACGACTACCTTTTAAACCATCATCGAGGGCATGGACATTTCATCGCCAAAGGGGCCGACATCGATCGGATGATGGCCGAATTTCTAGGCAAGGAAACCGGCTACTGCAAAGGTCGTGGTGGGTCGATGCATATTGCCGATGTAGAGGCAAATAACTTGGGTGCAAACGGCATCGTTGGAGGTGGAATATCATTGGCTGTAGGTGTCGGGCTAGCTGTGAAGATGCGAAAAGCACCGCAAATCGTCCTTTGTATCTTCGGAGATGGAGCGGCCAACCAAGGCATCTTTCACGAATCGCTTAATATGGCTTCGCTATGGAACTTAGGAGTCGTATTTCTTTGTGAAAATAACCAGTACGGCATGTCGATGCCAGTTGAAAGGGCAACAGCAAAGACGCCGATTGCTGGTAGGGCGGAGATCTATGGCATGCCTGGGTATTGCGTCGACGGGAACGATGTGCTCGGCGTTTATGGCACGATGAGAAAAGCCGTACATCACGCGCGCCAGGGAAAGGGTCCAGTCCTCGTTGAGGCCATTACTTATCGTTACTTCGGGCATTCGAAAAGTGATCGCAATCTGTACCGGACCAAGGAAGAAATTCAAGAGTGGAAGAAGAAGGATCCTATCGTTCGATTTCAGAAAAGGTTGTTGGGGGCGGGCGTGTTGAACGAGGAGCAGGCAGCGTCGATCGATGCTGATGCCGAGCGAGAGATCCAGGATGCGGTCGCTTATGGGGAGGCATCACCAGAACCGGATCCGGCTCGTGTTACGGAGTACGTCTATGCCTGAGATGACATACGCTGAGGCTATCCGCTCTGCACTGCGCGAAGAGATGCTGCGCGACGATCGCGTATTCCTATTTGGTGAAGATATTGGACGGTACGGTGGAGCTTTTGGAGTAACGTTTGGTCTGTTGGATGAGTTCGGGCCGGAACGCGTGGTGGAGACGCCAATATCAGAAGCAGCCATCGTTGGCGCGGCCACAGGCGCCGCCATGGCAGGAATGCGGCCGGTAGCCGAATTGATGTTCATGGATTTCGTACTGTTAACCATGGAACAGTTGGTTAACCAGGCAGCCAAAGCTCGATATATGTTTGGAGGAAAGGCGACCGTGCCCATGGTTATTCGTATGCCGGGTGGTTCCGGCTCTGGTGCGGCTGCCCAACATTCCCAGTCGCTAGAAAGCCTTCTTTGCCATATTCCAGGGCTAATCGTCGTTAACCCGAGCACTCCCTATGACGTTAAAGGCCTGCTCCTTAGCTCCATCAGAGATCCCAATCCCGTCTGCTTCGTCGAACATAAATTGTTGTATAAAACAAGAGGTGAAGTACCAGACGGCGAGTACACGATACCAATTGGCGAAGGAGAGGTAAAGCGCGAGGGAACCGATGTAACCGTTGTGGCAGCGAATATAATGGTTCCACGGACCTTGAGTGTTGCCGAGCG
>DASRZI010000498.1:0-14349 GCA_035686605.1 Candidatus Zixiibacteriota bacterium | reverse complement strand
TTTACAGGCTTCGACGAATTCTAGGGGCGCTTCGGGATCATCTGGATCGTCGACCAGGGAGGTGAAAATGACGGCCCGGCAGGCCGCCAAGGGACGGCGCGCCCACCAAAGGTGCAGGGTACTGGGGTGGCCGTGGCGGATGGATTTCTCCCGGGCGCTAGCAACGTTGATGGCTTCTAAGGGTAAGGCAACTTCGATTAGTTTTTTACGGTAGGTCATAGTAGGTTTCTCTTTATCTGGAGCCTGGGTATCCTGCTGGTGGGGGTGCAGGCAAGGATGCCTGCACCCCGTTTCATCTTTTTTAGGTGTCAATAGACTATTCCCAGGTGTTCGCTGGCACAGCTGTGGCAAATATTCTCACTGAAACGATGTTCGGGCGGCAGTGGCCGCCCACAATAAATACAGGTTGTCCACTCGGCCTGGCGCGCCTGCAGGGCTTTTTGAACCCATTCGGCTAAATCAGTCTCTTCAAAATCATCGATCTCAACCCGGCGCCATAAACGGCTGGTGGGAGCCGGGCCGTGTGAACCTCTGGTCCACACAATTGTGGGCAGGCGGAACTCGAAAGCCTCGGCCGTTACCAGGACCACAATTCCTAATTCAGCCAGATAATTGATCTGGATGGCATCGCGGGTTCGCTCGATCAACGCGCCTGGTAGGTATTCTATCAAGCGTAGTGCGTTTTCTTCGACTTGCAATAGCCCATCGGCGGGGTATTTGTTTTCAGGGTCGATGGTTAATCGCTCGGCCGACATCTTGTTTCTCCAAGATTAATCAAGTGGCCAGAATGGTGTCTGAGTTTATTTTGTACATGGCTTCGAGGACCACGAAATGTTTTTTTGCGATGGGTCATGGACACTCCATAGACGTTCTAGAAATTGTGAGACCGTTTTTCAATGGCGGAGATGGACGGCCAGGATGGCCGGGCTCCTGGGTTTGCTCCTGGCTTTGCCCCTGGCTTTGCCCCTTAATTGAGTTCATTGGTTTGGCTTGCGGCTTTAAGGGCCAGCATGGCTTGTAACAGTTGGTCAATGGCTTCGCTTTTGTATCTGGTGGTTAGTAGAATGCGGTGAACGGTGCCATGTTTTTCGAATTTGGGCAAGCTGGAGACAGTTTTTTCGAATTGATCGACTGCACCGGCAGCGTAATCCAGGTAAGGATATTCTCCCCGGGCCAGATCCCAGGCGACGGTGATGAGCGGGCCCTGGTTTCGTTTTGGGCCGGACAGGACGGCCAGGTTGAAGGTGTTGGTCAGGCGGCCGTATTCGCCGAAGTCGTGCTCGGCCGTGGTCAACTTCAAGTAGATGCTTCCCGGTCTGTTGCACAGTACGGTCCCGCCGGCCGTATGCCAACCCGAGATCAAGAAAGTGAATATCTCCTGGATACGGGGCGAACAGTCATTCAAGGTTTGGCTGATTCTTTGTTTGGTCTTTGATCCTAATTTGAGGCCGTTTATCTGTAGCGGTAGCTGAATGGTCTGTTCCGGTGGCGGCTCCTGGGCCTGGCCGGCAAGTACGACCAGCACTTTTATGAGTTTCCTGGCAGAGTTAATATCAAAGGTATCGTTAATTTCGATGTGGGCCGAGCTCTCAGTGATCGCGGGCTTGGCAAATGTTAGAATGGTTTGTTGGAACTGATCGACGGCCGCATCAGAGAAGCTGCGGGTGTTACGAAGGCTTTCCCAGCCCAAAATACACAGTTGTCTCTGAGAACCGGCTCCCGGCCGCAAGGCTGCGAGTCCAATGAATCGTTCAACCATCGGGATCTTAAAGCCTATCGCACCTGGGGTCACATCAATTTTAAAGCCTGCTCGAAACCAACGCTTCATGAGGTCGCCAAATATTAAGCGGCCGTGCTCGTCACAGGCCGAAAAGATGACTGACAGCCTCTGAGCTTCCTTAGGCGTTAACGGCACATCAGGCAGCGCATCCAATGGCGTGGGGATATCTTCAACTTCTGCGACAAGGGTTTCCCATAGCTTTTCCCGCATCCCATCGGCAACGACCAATATTGAACGAATGGAGTCATCAACCTCTTGCGTATCCAGTCCGCGAATTGGCCTGGAAATGTTCAAAAATAGGGTATCCCCGGTAATGGAAAAGCGCGCGCCCAGGGTATCGTGGTGGTTCAAAATAAGCAGCGCGCGAAAATAGTCCGATAATTGTGTTTCGCCAGGGGGCAAACCAAGTAGCGGTACAAACACCACAAAGTGAAACTCTTCCGGCTGCCATTCTATAACACCAATCACCACATTTGTGTCACCAAGGGATATGCGTCGCCAACCATCTTTATCGACCGCCTTTGCCGGATCCATGCCGTGTTTGGCCAGAACGCCGTCTATCATTTTTCTGGCTTCATCGGGCGTGATATTCAGCTTTTTCACAATTAGCTTCTCTGTGCCTGGCGGATCCCAATGACCTAATAAATTGTAACTATCATCAACGGGAAAAAACATGATCCTCTCCTTGTACATGAAATGAAAACAGAAGTAGCGTTTCCCTGTACTGCCGTATCATGATCATAGCTAATGTCTTCAGCTCAATATCCTATCTAATTCCCTGGTAGCCCTCTTGGGATGATAAAATATCGTCCTGGAAGGCAAATCAAAGCCATTAAGCGCCAACCGGCCGAATCTTGGATCACCACGCTCGTGAGGGATCACCCAGGTGTATCCATCCGGGAGTTGAACCCCTGCCCGCCTGGCCAGATCGTGCCTTTCTCCGTCGGCAACAAAGCCGTGCCCAATGAATCGTATGTGACCCACCACATAATGACGGGCAAGATGTTGAGACTCTCGCCATTCTTCGAGGTGATATTTTTCGAGACGAGAATTTGACCGCCTTGGTATATCGCGGGGAGATGATCTGTTTTGTACAATTCCTCTGGGGGCTGCCTGCTTGATCCAGTGTCGATATTTGCCAGGATCAGGACGATAAATTGTTGATAGAACCAGATCGCGATAGTATGAAACGGCAACTGCCTCAATCAACGATTGCAAGAAGTGGCTATTCGATAACATCTTATGGAAGCCCTCAATGCGGCCGTCACTGTAAAGTTTCACCAGGCCAATTTGAATTGGTGTTGTCAGAAATTTGAACCTGATATGTAAGCCAGGCGCCACGGCTCCTTCGGACACGAATTGAAGCGATTCCAGGGCTATTCGCTGCTGTATCTTGTCCGAGGCCAAAATAATTGCCCGGCCTTGCGATGGCACTTGATATCGACGATCATCCGATAGGATCTCTTTCCAGGCCCTATCCCGAAGTCTTTGTAGTATGCTAACTGTTTCATTTTTTCTATTGCGGTCTAAATCAGCAATTCTGCCGCTTTTACTTATTCGTCCTATTCGGTGTTCGGTTATCCACTGCTCTCCCCTGACAGCATCTGGCTTGAATAGAGATCTTGACAGATAGCCAATTCGGTAAATCCACAGTGTGTACAAAGCATCGCTTAAGGTTGTCTCCTCTTTCTGGCTTAGTGATGCGAATTCTTGCCAGAAGTATTCACGTAATTCTCGGTGTGCAGAAAGGTGGTTCACAGCATCGGGGATCTTTTCCAGAGATGGGTTTTGCCCGCCCGATAGAACCAGTAGACTAATTGCATCAGATATTTGGACCAGGCTTTTAATCGACCGAGGAAGATTGTCAACAACTTTTAATAGATCTTCGAACGCAACTGTTTTTCCAGTTCGAGTTTTGACCAAGTCCGGCAAATTGGATGCATTATGAACGCTGATTCCTAGAGCTAACGCTAATGTTGGAATTCGCAGTCGTTCTCTCAACCAGCCAATCATGGCCTCTGGCAACTGGCTGCGATCAACTTTCCCTAAGGCCTCAACTAACAGAGAATATTGAACTGCCGGGACGAAACTTTCATTTATGCGGGCCGCAAAGCTCGCGGCCGTCCCATCCCAACCGATCTCTTTCAATGCGAAAGATAACTCAAAATAAGCGATCGCTTCCTCACGGCTATCGACCAGGATTCCCTCTTCCTTTAACACTTGAACAATATCGCTTACTCTGGCTCGCGAAGGACCATTGGATATGCCCCGAATGCGCTTCACCAAAATGCCCGTATCTTCAAAGCCTAAGCCAAACCTTTCCGAAATCCATACTAAATCAATACATGTATCTATTGGATCGTCGCCTGTATCGACATACTTCAGCAAGACTAAGAGTTCATCGTGACGAATATTTCGGCCAGTTCGGTCCTTCATTTTCTGCGTAAAACTGGCTGCTTCTTTTCGACCTGTTGATATCCGTTGAGCGATCAGCTCAAGTTTAATTGACACTATCATGGAGTCTGGAGATAGCTGGTCAGCAGGGACTATACTCCTTATCGCATCAGAAACTAATTTCTTGGAAAGCGGAAATCCTATCTCTTTGCTAATGAAGATACTTAATTCATGGGTTGATTTGAAGGAATCGGAGAGCTGTCTTGCTCGTTCAAAATCAATGTCATAATAGTCGGCTATCTCGACTGCATTCAGTAGAGGTAATAAATTCTCTGCTGTCCTGCGCTCACCCTCCAATTCCCGGGACACTTCAACGAGTTGGCGTAACATTGATTCATCAGGAAATTTATCATTCAGTTCCTTAAGAAAAATCCTGGCCTCTGTTTGCTTAATCCCTAAATCCTTGGCGACGAGAAATTCGTTTATGAAAATCCTCAGCCCTGGCAGTGTAAAATGAGGATCTTCCATTGCCAAAAGCACGGCTAAAACATCATCGTCATTAGCTCCTTGACCCAGTTCGTTCCTGACGGATCTAAAGAGATATATGACTGTCTGAAATTCCGAATGGAGTACCCAGGTAATCCAGATCAGATTGAGTAAGCCTGATACACTTTTCTCATCTGGCCTCAACACATCTAACGCCCTAAGAATGATTTCGTTAGTTACCTGACTTCCAACCCGTCTCCCTAAATCATTGGATAGTGATCCAGCCACCTGATAGTCGAGATTCAGATCGGCGGCTATACGTAAGATCTCAAGCATGCTCAGAAGGTGATCTGGATCCCTTTCAGAGTCAGCTAATCGACCAAGGGCGACGAGTATTTCCAGCTTGTCAATATTTCTCCCAAAACGGTCAAGAATATCTCTGTAGGCACGCGCGGAGGTGTCAATATCGAGATCTAAGGCGACGGATATGTTTTCGATAGGCGTTTTCCTGGCGAATGTTACTAATATTGTCGGAATTGTTGCCTTGGAATCCAATGATCTGAGCGATTCCTCGATTGACTTTTTTGAAAAATTATGGCCTGTGTAGCGATAAACCTCTTGACGGATGGCTGCGACATATGGATCAGGAATGTTAAGGTCTACGAATCCAGGCCATTTCTCACAATTTATAACATTTGCCACAGAGAGCGGGTTTCTATTACCGGAATCCAGACTCTCGAGGGCGTCAACAATGTCGTCAAAGTCAACTGATCCCGGGCACATTGATTGGACGTGCCTAATAAAGCTCGTTCCAGTCTTGAGATCAACCCCTAGTATGGCTGGAATGCGCCTAAGTTTACCCACAAAATATCTAAGAACATTTGCAACAGGTGTGTACGGGCCAAAAGTATCGTAAACCTTCAGAATCTCAGCGTATGAGTGTTCCATCCCTGTTTTCTTAAGCAATTCGTCTTGCAGGAGCAACATGAATGGAGAATTTTCACTGGCAGGAATCTGGTGGGGTCGTTTCTTCCGTAGCAACAGATCTGCGATGTGAAGAGGTGTGCGATTAACCCGAGAGGATTTCTGGACTGCCCGAAGAATATCAATGTACATGAACGTGCAGGCGCAAAGCCGCTGCACTTCCTGAGCATAGCGGGAAGCTTGGGCTTTGCTAATGCCAAGTTCTTGCGCCAGCTGATCAGTAATATTCATAAGTCTTCAAGCACTCGATCTGCAATCCAGGTACAAGCATCCATTGAACGGATATATGCAAGCTTAGCTTTGTTTTGCAGAAGTTAAATTCTCAACCAGCCCTGACGCTCATGTTAAATAGATCGATCAGCTTGTAATTTATGCCGGTCACCGCAAAATCCGGTTCCTGGTTGAATATATTACGCACGTAACGTGGTTCCCGAGCTTGACCCTCTTCGACAAGTACTATCGCCAGGATAAACTGTTGCGGAGAATTAATACCCGCCAGAATCTCATTGCGGGTGATGGTGACCGTATTGGCCCCGACCTGGCGGCCTTTCACCTCGATAAATCGTAAGTGATCGGTCCGTGGATCCAGGCTTTCGATGTCATAGCCAAATTTTTGCTGGCTAACATCTCTGGGATGGTTTCCCAGGGCGATCTCAGTTTGCATGACCGCCTGCATAGCCAACTGTTCAGTTATGCGGCTATCAGCACCTGGATCGAGATGAGGGTAGATCAACCCGGCCGGGATGACAAGGACGCCGCCAACGATAATCGGGGGCGAGGCCGAAATTTGCCTGGCTTGCTCAAGTTGGTTGACCCGTTCATCCAGGCGCTGGGCCATTTCCTCGGCCCTCCGGCGGGCCATGTCTGAATTCAGGCGGGTATTTTTCTTGCCGGCTTTCTCCTGGTGACGAAGTTCAGTCGCCCGCTTGTCCCAATAGTGAATTTCCTTTGATAACCGCGCATGAACGGCCGCCAGGGTTTTTTCGATCAAGGGATCCCGCTGCTGGCGAACTTTTCCCAGGTGGCGGGGCACAAGATCGGTAATGGCATAATCAATAACCCGGTTCTCCAGTTCATCGCCGGCCAACCATCCGGCCGATAGATGGGGCGTTAACTTCGCCCATTCGCCTTCGGGCAACGGCTCATAATCGAGATAAGGAGCATAACCAGCGGCCTGAACCGTGCCCTCCTCATCGATCTCGACAAAATGAATCTCCCGGGATATCGGAGCGCGGACATCCCTGTCCGATAGTAGACTGCCAGCATCGCGGATCTCTTGTTGCAAGAAAAAGAGCACACGTGGTTTATCACCAGCATCAGTACGATCAACGAGCACTGCTCCGGAACGCATCATCTCTTGATGCTTATCAAGGAGTAAGTTTGTAACCGTATCCAGCAGAGGATGCCCCGGACATACGAAATCTGCCTGGGGTAAGCCGCTCTGGGTTAATAAATCTTTATCAAAAGCAATGCGATCGTATTTTTCCCATACCGGGACGGTGGTTCCAATTTCTTTGGCCCGGTTTCTTATTCGAGCCGGGACGTAGCTGACCCGATAGCGACCGGGCTCTCTTTCCACGATCCGGCCTTGCAAGGTATCAAATGCCTCAATAAAAAATGAACGGATGTAATGGGGCTGGAGACGGCGGGCGGCATATCTTTCCATGTCCTCCCGGATGCGTTCGATCTCCCGGGTATCCATGGTGTCAGCAACTAATGAATTAGCTTCCAACAACTCGCGCACGTGTTCTTGATCAACAGCCTCTTCAACGGCTTTCTCCAGTTTTGCTCGAATGGCCGGATCGTCACCGTAGCGAATGGCTTCAATTAATAGTTTGCTCAACGGCCGGTCTTGAAACAGTTGGCCCAGAATGTCAAATACTTTGCCTTCCAGGGCCGAGCTTTCAGTCTCCAGTTTCCGAAGCAATCGCTCGTAAACGTAACCTTCGCGGGTGTTGGCCGCGATCAGGTTCCAAAGATGACAAACTTCTGTCTGGCCGATGCGGTGGATCCGGCCGAAACGTTGTTCGAGCCGGTTGGGGTTCCAGGGTAGATCGTAATTGATCATCAGATGAGCTCGTTGTAGATTGATGCCTTCACCGGCCGCGTCGGTGGCTACCAGGAAGTAGACGTCAGGATCGTTGCGGAACTGATCTTCAATAGCCCGGCGTTGGGCCCGGGGCACGCTACCGTGGATAGAAACAAGCATGTCACTCCGGCCGAAGAGGATGCCTGTCCGCTCCAGGAGATAGGTCAATGTGTCCCGGTGTTCGGTGAAGATAACCATTTTTCGCCGTCGACCGGCTTCGTCGACCATTCGCTCTTCGTCCTGAATGATGGTCGCCAGCTCTTCCCACTTGCGATCGGTGCCGCTTTGACGCACCAGGTAAGCCATGTTCTCCAACCCGCGCAAGGTCCCTATTTCAGCTTCCAATTCGGCGATGGTCAATGCGGCCGTGGCGCTGTCCAGAACTTCTTCCTCGAGCAGTTCCATTTCCTCGGCCGGGGTGTCGTCCAAATACAGCAGGTCATCCTCATCGTAAGAGGGTAGGTCATCACCTTGTATCTGATTCAATCGTTGACCGGTTAATATTTCTGTTCGGCGCTTCTCCAATCGCTCGCGACGGCGCTTTAATGAACTGTAGATTGCGGCCGGTGAGGAGGCCAGGCGCCGTTGCAAAACCGTCAGGGCGAAGCCGATGTTACCGCGGCGTTTATCGTCGCCTAATTGGTCCGCCCGGTTGAACTCTTCCCGAACGTACTCGGTAACCGCCTCGTATAACTCGTATTCGGAATCTGACAGGGGATAACTGACTGTGTAGGCTTTTCGTTCTGGGAATAGGGGTCGGCCGTCGAAGCGACGGAGATTTTCCTTGACCATGCGGCGCATGATGTCGGAGATGTCGACCTGATGGACTCCTTCGCGAAAGCGGCCGGCAAACCTGTCCTCATCGATAAGCTGTAGGAAGAGCTGGAAATCTTCTTCTTTGCCATTGTGGGGTGTGGCCGTCATCAATAAAAAATGACGACTGATGTTCCCAAGCAACTTTCCTAGCTTGTAACGCCGAGTTTCTTCTAGTTTGCTCCCCCAATAATGGGCCGACATTTTGTGAGCTTCATCGACGATGATCAGGTCCCAGTCTGTTTTGTCCAATTTGGCCTTGAGATCATCGTCGCGGGCCACCTGGTCGAGGCGGATGATGGCCAGGTCGTGTTCCTGGAAGGCGTTGCCACTCACGGCCGCTTCATAGGTCTCCCGGTTTAAAATTTCGAAACGCAGCTGGAATTTAAACCATAACTCATCCTGCCACTGCTCAGCCAGGTTGCCGGGCACACAAATGAGACAGCGCCGAACATCACCACGAACAACTAGCTCTTTGATCAACAGACCGGACATGATGGTTTTACCGGCGCCTGGGTCGTCGGCCAGTAAAAAACGAAGGGGTTGGCGGTGGAGCATTTCCCCATAGACGCCGGTAATCTGATGGGGTAATGGTTCGATCAAGGAGGTATGCACAGCCAGCACCGGGTCGAAAAGGTGGGCGAGGTGAATCCGGTAGGCTTCGGAAACCAGGCGAAAAAGTGCGCCATCGGCCGAGAAATCCCAACGTTGTTCGGCCGCGATAATCTCCAAAGGCGCTGCATCATCAGGATAGAGCAGTTGGTTGGCGGTATGACCGTCGGCGCGCTTGTAGGTCAGCTCGATAGCGGCCGTGCCGTACCACTTGACATCAACGATCGTTACCAGTTGCTGGCGCACGATACCCCGAAGTTGTAACCCCGGTTTTAGGTCTTCAAGCCTTGTCATCGATGACACTTCCCTCAACCCAACTCGTTGTTTGGCAATGTAGGATCATTTGAAGAATCCGGCTGTTCCGAAATCCAAAGATCTATTGTCTTTTTACGGAACCTCCAGGCCCGGCCGACCTTACCGCAAGGGATCTTCCCTGCTTGGGCCAACCGATAGATGGTTGCCTGGGACACACGCAGGTAAGTAGCTACTTCGTCCACAGTCATGATTTGCGGTGAATATTCGTCTGACATTTTCACCCGCCTTGGCACCAATAAGGATCATAAAGAACCCATTTCCGGCTCGCTGACACAATGAGTATATCTCGATCATATATACTAAGCATTGATAGGCAATGGTACGCAGTGCCCTGTCTGACCAATTCTAGAAAGGGTAGGAGTCAAAAACAGGTTTTTCTGATAGAAATACGGTCCAGGCTGCACCCTAATGTCAATTAGACGATGTTGGAAACTCAGGCGTTTGGAGTTCTTTGGCTGATTTTTTTTAACAATCTACTGAGAGGCATCCTGGTTAGTCGACCAGCACAAGCCGACATCGTTCAATCGCCTATTCACAACTTGATAGGCGACTGAATGCCGGGGTTTAACAGATTCTGATCGTGATTCGGTGACAAGTATAAGAGTTGTCGGGCATAGTCTCTTAAGATCTATTTGTCGTTGGGATTCGCACCATTCTGCCGTTGCGGATAGTATATCTTGAGAGAATCATCGAAATCGAAATTGGGTGTGTCTGGGCTAGATTGACATCTTTTTTGCTCATCTAATATAATGCAATGAACACCACTCCTCACCAGTGTTAGGGCAGGTGGAAAAATCCAATGGCAGAATATTTGTCCAGGTTGCGTCAGTTTATCAGCGATGGCTACAACCTGGATGAACTCAAAACGCTCTCTTTTGATTTGGGCCTGGAGTATGAGAATCTTCCAGGAGAAAATTCACGACAAGGTAAGTCGCGCGAATTGGTAAGCTGGTTGGCGCGGCGTGGCCAGTTGGACCTACTGCTGACCCAATTGCAGAAAGAACGTCCCAAACTGTTCGAGGAAGCGGGCCTCAGCATTGAAGTTGGAGATGTACTCTTCCGGGCCTATGAGGAAGAGGCAGGGGGATTAAGAGAGTACATCATGGTTGAGGCATTTAAGACCTTGGTAACCAATCGCACCCAAGATTTTGTCGGCCGCGACTTTATCTTTCAAGCCATTGAACGCCATGTAGCCGATCCCGATTTCCCCTCCGGCTATATCATCATTCAAGGCGAACCTGGTATCGGTAAAACGTCTGTGGCCGCCCATCTTGTTCGTAACAAAGGCTATGTCCATCACTTCAACATAGCTAGCGACAATATCCGCTCAGCCCATGACTTCCTGGTTAATATTTGTGCCCAACTCATTGTCCAGTTTGAACTGCCTTACACGCGTTTACCAGATGACGCCACCCGGCATAGTGGCTTTCTGTCCCGACTCCTGGGGGAAGCTGCGGGTAAGACCGGTGACCGGCCGCTTATTATCCTAGTAGATGCCTTGGACGAAGCTGATTTACCGCTAGAGCCAGGAAGAAACCGTCTTGATTTGCCCCGGTTTCTGCCTGCTAATGTCTTTTTCATTGTTACAACACGCCCCCAGACCCACCTCTTTGTAGATCGGGTTGAAACAATTTACTTGCGTGACGATGACCCACAAAACTTGAAAGATATACGCCAATACATTCAAAATTATCTTACGGTGTACCATAAAGAAATGGTTGATCGCCTCGCGGAATGGAAGACCACTGCGGACGACTTTGTATCTACCCTCATTGAGAAGAGCCAGGGAAATTTCATGTATCTGGTCCATGTCTTACGCGATATTCGTAAAAGCAGGTTAACAGCCGCGACCATCGACAGTATCTCTAAGTTACCTCAAGGCCTGAAAGATTACTATGACCTCCACTGGCGAACCATGAAAGGTGCCGATGAAGTTGCCTTTGAGACCTACTACGAACCCGTCGTCAGTTACCTCGCTGCTGCCAGAGAACCCGTCAGCTTGGGCAAGGTAGCTGCCTGGGTCAAGATAAGTCCTAGCCGGCTAAAAAAAGTGATTCGGGAATGGCTTGAATTCCTCAACGTTGAAGAAACTACACAAGGCACCTTTTACCGAATTTACCATGCCAGTTTTCGCGATTTTCTAGATCACGAAGTCAACATGGTCGAGTACCACGATGGCATCGTTGAAACCGCTTTAAACAAAATCGGTTAATGACAACGGAAACAACCAACCCGGTAGCCAAATTAGATACCTACGAATTAAGGCATCTCGTCTCGCACCTTGAACTTGCCAACAGAGCAGACGATTTGCACTGGCTGCTGTCCCTGAAAACAGATGAACAGAAGAATGCCTGGTACGAGGCTAAAGCGACGGTCGGCGATTTGCAGGGCTACCTGGTAGATGTGAACCAGGCCTGGCGAATAGCAGAACGAGATTATTCACCTGGCAAGAAACTGGAAACCGGCGCAAATATTGGACGCCAGTTCCATTACGCCTTGATTATCACTTCGCTGAGTAGTTTGGCGCTGAATGTTCCCCCGGGTTTGCTCTCGGCCGCGGTTCAGGAAGGACTTTCAACGCCTGCAGAAGCATTCGCCAGCATCAGACAACTGCCAGACAATGCCTTATTAGCAGCCTCGCTGGCGGAGTTGGCCCCTCATCTGGCAGACGCGGCACTGCTACAACAGGCGACTACAACTGCGCGAAACATTACTACCGAGCCAGACCGTTACCGCGCGCTAAGCGCGTTGGCCTTGCAATGGGCTAGGCAGCAGCAGATTACCGAGGTGCAGGCCATCATCGAGGAAATTAGCGAAGAAACTATCCTTAGCCAGCTTATTGCCAAGCTAGCACCGCTATTGCCGGCGGATATGTTGCCGGACCTGCTGCAACAAGTAACAAAGATGAGCAACAGCGAGTCAAAAGCCGGCGCGTTGTCGGCATTGGTGCCCCATCTGTCATCGGGCGATAGTGAACTTTTTCTAAAAGCTATACAGAAGATTCGCTCCCAACGGCTTAGGGCGCTTACTTTCATTTCAACGTTGGCCACCCTACCAGAACCTCACCGGTCCCAGGTGCTGGCCAAAAGCTTGAACTCAACCCAGTCCCTTACCAACTTGATCGTAAGAGCCGAGATTACCGCGGCCCTGCTTCCTTACCTCCAGAAAATCCAACGAGATGAAACCTTACGGGTCTTGATCCAGGATATTCACAAGCTGAAAGACGATGATAAACGTGGAGCTGCCTGGGCAGAGATAGCTGCCTTCTTGCCAATATCCGAACAAAACCAAGCCTTCGCCGATGTGCTGAACATCAAGAACAAACGAATCCGAGCCGAAGCCTTGGAAAAATACGCACCCACTCTCACCAAGGTCCGCGACAAAAAAGCGGCGGTAGATACTGCCAAGCAGATCGACGACAGAGAGTTTCGGGTCAGTACCATAGTCGCCATACTGCCCCATTTATCGGGCCAACTCAGAAACAATGCACGGTTATCGGGCTGGAAAGCGGCGAAGGAGATCAAGAACGCCGAAAAACGCGGCCATGCTTTTCGGTTGCTGGCCCCATATCTTACAAATAACATGTGGCTGGAGACCATGCAGATCCTAAGACGGAAACGATCCGCTGAGGCGCGCGCTTATATCCTACAGGGTATAGCGACCCAGCTGCCTGACACTATGCTGGAGATGGCGCTAGATGTTGTCGCCCAGATCCCGTCGGGGCCGTCACGAGCAGCATCGCTAACCGCGCTTACGCCCCGCCTCTCAGTAGAAAATTTATTGCCCAAGGCGTTAGCCACGGCTCGTGAAGTCGGCGATGCTGCGGCCCAGCTAACCTTGCTTGTGGCCGTGGCGCCGCATTTGGCAATTGCAGGTGACCAAGACGAAGCCTTAGAAATCGTGTTGAAAATTAGAGATGCGGATAGCCGGGCCCTGGCTTTGGCGGGGTTGGTTCCACGACTTTCAAGACTAGAGCGAAGGATGGCAATAAAGGGCGTCGTGGAGGCCGTTCTTCGAATAGACGATACGAGCAAACGGTCCAAAATCATAGGTCAGATTGCCCCAACATTGCCACAGGAGATGCTACGGATGGCACATACTATAGTGCCTGAAAGCGACCGCGCCTATGCTCTTCTGGAGCTAATTCCCCACTTGTCGGGGCATCTCCGGCAATCCACACTGCAAGAAGCCTTGGAGGCAGTTGAAACCATCTTGACGCAGGGCGTGTATGGACAGAACAAAGCTTCTCAGGATGAGCTACTAGACCCAGCATGGGAATCTTTTGAGACAACGGCCTTCGAGCCAGATTTGTCATCCTTTATTGAGCGCGATCGCTTGGAGTTTACATACTGGGCTAAAAGACGGCACGTAGAATGGTACGCAGAGGGGTTGTTAAAGTTGATACCCCGTTTGGCAGCAGCGGGACTTGTGACAGAGGCAAAAAAAGCTGCCGCGGCCATTTTAGCTGATGTACCTTATTATGCCTGGAGCGCCTATGCCAGCTTAGTTCCTTATCTCGAAGAACCAGAGCACACACTTACTGCGCAGGACTATCTAATAGATAAGAATTCCCTCGATGCACAAAGGATCACTACCTTGGCGGAGATTGCACCTAATACCCTGGTGCCACTGCGAGCGGTCGCCCTCAAAGCTATCCGGTATGAGGAACGAACGATTTTTAAGATACTTCGGGAGCCAGCTGGCCAGGTTCAATGGACAGACAAAGATGGTCAAGATTTACTAGTAGTGGTGGCTAAAGCGCGAGCAGCGCTGGCCCACTGCCAACCAGAGCCCCACAGGCGACGGATCCTCATTCAGGGTATTGAATTGGCTCAAAACTCAGAAAATGCGCTGATCCAAGGACCGCTGTTGGCAG
>DASRZI010000497.1:0-2175 GCA_035686605.1 Candidatus Zixiibacteriota bacterium | reverse complement strand
TTTACAGTTGACAGGTCAACCCAATCCTCAGGCCCAGCAGCTTGAGTGCTCGAAGACAGATATTGCTCAATAACTTCGTCTGTGCCGTCGAACACCAATAGTCGCCCATGATCGAGTAGGATGCACCGCGGGCATAAACGCTGTATGCTGTTCATGTTGTGACTGACAAATATGACTGTCCGGCCTTGCTTGGAGACATTGTCCATTTTGCCCAAGCACTTCTTTTGAAAGTTTGTGTCACCAACAGCCAAGATCTCATCGACCAGGAGAATCTCGGGTTCGAGATGGGCAGCGACAGAGAAGGCGAGGCGGACATACATACCGCTTGAATAGTGTTTGACCGGAGTATCGATGAATTGCTCTATCTCAGCAAAGTCCACGATAGCTTCAAAGTTGCGATCGATCTCCGCTTTGCGCATGCCCAGAATTGCACCATTTAGAAAGATGTTTTCGCGACCAGTGAGTTCGGGATGAAAGCCGGTTCCTACTTCTAGCAGAGAGCTCACCCGTCCATAGACGTCAACATATCCTTTGGTTGGCTCGGTAATGCGGGAGAGGATCTTGAGCAAGGTGCTTTTTCCGGCACCGTTATGGCCAATGATTCCCACCACATCACCATGATGTATCTCCAGGCCAACATCCTTGAGCGCCCAGTGAATCTTGTCCAGTTCGGCCGCACCATAAGCATGTCCTCGCAACAGATTGCGCGATCGGCGAAACGGCGACCAAACCATATCGACGATCTGGTCACCAAGGCGCGAGTGTCTCTGCTGAGAGCTTCCTATATGATAAAGTTTACCAAGGTCTACAGCCTGAATAGCAATGTCACTCATTTTGATTTATTAAACCACATCTGCGAATGTGCGTTCCATTCGACGAAAGTAAAAGATGCCAGAAATGAAGAGAGCCAGGGCCACAAAAGTCGAGACGATAATCATCGCGCTAGGCGCTGTTTCTGTATCCAACAGAGCCCACCGAAAACCTTCGACAACACCAGCCATGGGATTAATTCCATAAAGCGTCCGCCATGGTTCCGAGAGAAGACTGCTGGAATAAGCAATCGGCGTGATGAAGAGCCAGAGTTGAAGCAGGAAAGGTACCATATAACGAACGTCACGGAATTGAACGTTCATGGCCGAGAACCAGAAGCCGGTACCCAGGGCGGTGATCATGGCCAGAAGTAAGAAAAGAGGTAGCCAGAAGACATTAGCTGTGGGGACAATCCTGTATAAAAGCATCATGCCGATTAAGACGATAAAGGCCAAGGTGAAATCGACGATGCCGCCGGCAACGGACGCGATGGGCATGGTCAAGCGGGGGAAGTAGATCTTCTTGATCATGTCTGGATTGTTCACCAAGGCATTGGCTGCCTGGCTTACGCCAGTGGCGAAGAAGGTCCAGGGCACAAGGGCGGAATAGGAGAAGATGGGGTATGGTACGCCATCGGACGGCAAACCTGCCAATCGGCCAAAGAAAATGGTAAAAACTACCATGGTCAAGAAAGGTTGTAAAATAGCCCAAGCGGCACCTAAGACCGTTTGTTTATACCGGACCTTGATATCGCGCCAAATGAAAAAATAGGTTAACTCCCGGTATTCCCACAACTCGCCTAATTTTAGAGAAGCCCAGCCTCTCGATGGTTCTACACGAAAGTGTATGCGGGCGTCACCTAAAGTCGATTCATCACCGGTTCTTCCGTTGCGTGGAAGATCCGTTTTCTTCAGAAGTTGTTGCTCTGAGTTATCCATTCTTTATCCAATGCTATCGGGTTTTGAAGGGTCTTATCGTTACCGGCCGTAACGACGCCATCTGTGAATGGCAAGGATAGTAACAAAAAGTAATAGTACCGGGGCCAAGCTGATGATCATTGGCATCAAGGGATTCGCGGAGACGACATCGATGTTTGCCTCTTGCCCACTAAATGCCACCGCTCTAGTTGGTATCGGAGTAGAAGCCCGCGACTTGACCGTGGCAGTCGATTCTGGCTCGACCAACGGTTGGATCTCAGGAACAGGTAAAGGCACGGCCGGTAGTTCTGGTGTATTGAGGGTCGTGTAAGAAAACCAGGCGCCATTTTCGCCGGCAGCCCCATCTGTTCCCCAGGTAACAAATAGTATGTTGCCACTTATCATGACGGCCCGGGCTGATCCCGGATCAAAACCATTCCCGCCGATG
>DASRZI010000496.1:0-3385 GCA_035686605.1 Candidatus Zixiibacteriota bacterium | reverse complement strand
AGGATCGGTGAAAAATTCACCCATTATACGCCACCGTAAGTAATCCTTGGGGAGCAAGACCTTATCGACCTGAGACCATAACTTTGGCTGGACTTCTTGAAACCAGCGAACCGTAGCCGCTTGAAAACCCGTGGCTGCCGGGCTGCCGGTCAAACGAATTAAACGGTCAGAGCCGGCGAGGTCAGTTAATTCAGCAGCCTGGCTTGTGCTCCTCCGATCGGGCCAGATGACGGCCGGTGCTGCGGGCTCTCTATTTCGATTCAGAAGGACGGTTCCATGCATCTGACCGGATAACCCAATACAACCTATCTGGTCTCGACTGCTGCTTATATGGGCGGTCGCCTGGCCTACAGCTTGGATTGTCGCTTCCCACCAGGATTCAGGGTTTTGCTCAGCATAACCATGAGCTGGGCTGTCGATAGGATAGTTGGATTCCCCACGGCTGAGAACCTGCCCTTCCGCAGAGGTGATTAGGACCTTTACCGACGATGTTCCTAGGTCAATCGCCAGGAGATTATCGGTCATGGAGTTCATTATAAACTGCGTTTTCTTCCAGGCAATAGTGGTTGCAATTCTTGAAATCATTTCACTCCCCAAAGAGCCTAGTAATTTGAATCATGGAAGGTGGTTTGGGTGAAATGGAATGAAGCCATCGCCATCGACCAGCTACGTAGCGATCGCTGCTTGTTCTTTCCATCATCGGCCTGATAAAATCCACATAGAAAACAGAGCTTTCCCCAAGATTCAATGCTGAGACTAACCATCGCGGAAAGCTCAAAAGCGAAACGAGATTGGGTTTCCATATGCTGTATTCTTTGTGGCGCGAAGTGGTGACCCTTTTGTTGGACGAGATGGTCGATTTCGTATAAGCGCACGAAGACTATGAGCAATAGAGGAGTACCTAACCATGTCTGAACCAGTCCCAATCGGCACCTTGCCGCCACTCGGAACTGTCCCTGAATCAATGTTCGCCCAGGTCATTCGACAGGATAGATTTGGTGATCCTCGAAAAGCCTTCCAGGTGGAGAAGCTAGCTGTTCCCTCTTTAAAGCCGGCAGAAGTATTGATCGGTGTTATGGCTGCTGGCATCAACTTCAACAACGTCTGGGCAGCTCAAGGAAAGCCAATCGACGTTATTCGAATCCGCCAGAAGTTGGGCGAGCAATACGATTTCCATATTGGCGGCAGCGATGTGGCTGGGATAGTTTACGCCATCGGCGAAGCCGTGGACACGGTATCGATCGGCGAAGAAGTGGTCGTCCATCATGGTTGGTGGCAGCCGGATGATCCCTGGGTTTTGTCCGGAAAGGATCCCATATTGGCTCCATCGGCCGCCATTTGGGGTTACAACACCAACTTCGGTTCCTTTGGGCAGTTCTGCGTCGCCCAGTCTCACCAGGTCATGAAGAAGGCCGGTCAACTGTCATGGGAGGAGGCCGCCGCTCCTTCCCTAGTTGGAACAACTGCCTATCGCATGTTGTTCGGCTGGCAAGGCAACACTGTGCAGGACGGTGACGTTGTCCTTGTCTGGGGCGGTTCGGGCGGATTGGGAAGCCAGGCTATCCAGCTCGCAGCAATCCACGGAGCGAAGGTTGTCGCCGTGGTATCGGATGATGAGCGCGGCGAGTTCTGTAAAAGACTCGGGGCGGTCGGCTATATAAACCGGCGTGATTTCACCCACTGGGGTATTCCTCCACACTGGACCGATGCCGATGGACAGCGGGAGTGGCTTAGCGGCTGCAGGGCATTCGGGAAGGCCCTTTGGCAGGTACTGGGTGAGCGAGTTAATCCGAATATCGTCTTTGAGCACCCCGGTGAGGACACGATTCCTACCAGCATCTTCGTCTGTGAAGCGGGAGGCATGGTCGTCATCTGCGCTGGCACCTCTGGCTACTCAGCCACGGTCGATCTTCGCTATCACTGGGTGCGCCAGAAACGACTCCAAGGTTCTCATGGCACAAACGACCATCAGGCCAACTCTTTTAACAAATTGATGGGTGAAGGGAAACTGGATCCTTGCCTCGGACAGCTATATGCTTTCGACAATATCGGCCAGGCTCATTATGACATGCAGCAGGGGAAAACGGTCCTGGGAAATCGGGTAGCTCTAGTCGGGGCGCCTGAAGCTGGTCTGGGTCGCAGGTAACGATTCCTTCTGAGTCCGGCCAAATCCGCGCAATTTATTAGCAGAGAAGAGCTTCTTCGTGGCGTCTGCACCACTCAATAATTTATCCAGCATCGATTCCAACTGTACATGTACCTATCCTTCAAGCCCGTGGTCGCTGAAATCCGCTAAGGATGATCACGGGTAAGAAGAGTTCTTTTTGAGCTGCCGATGATCGAAGAGTAGCCATGTTGGCGCAATGATAAGCACCATTAGGAAAGATCTGAGCAAAACCAAGATCCTAAGTACCATTTGACTCGAATGGGGCGATACTGAGCCGGTAATGAAATCCGAGCGAACCAAGATCTCTCTTGACCACAGCTGAAAGTACTATATAATCACGCAAGACTAGTTCCATGTGACTACTTCCTTGTGAATATCTACTCATATTCATAAAGTTGAAACGGAAAACAAGATGGAGAGAAAACTGCTGCTTCTCGGTATGCTGCGATTGCAAGAGATGCATGGATACCAGATAAATGAGCTCATCGATACCCACCTCGGAACCAGCATCCAATTGAAGAAACCAACGGTTTACAAACTGCTCAATAGTATGGAGGTCGATGGTTGGATCACTCGCAGGGATGAGCAAGAAGGAAACTACCCCCCTCGGCACGTCTACACTATCACCCCAGAAGGCGAATCGGCTTTTCAGGAACTCCTAAGAGAAAATTTCTCGGAGTACCGGCCGATTTCCTATCTTGGCGATATCGGGATTGCCTACCTGGATGCTCTTCCCGACGAAGAAGCGACCACACTGCTTACCAGGAGGCGTAAAGAAGTTAGCAGCTTATTATCCCATTTGGAAAGCGACCATCGACACGGAGAAGGATTTCAAATAATGATGTCCTTCCATCGTTGTCACCTTTCCGCTGAGGTAGAATGGCTCGACGATATCATTGAACAATTGAAAACCTCTGACGAATAGCACGGCTCCATATACCAAATCAATGAGGTCTTAACCATAGCAAAGGAGAAGAGTAGTTACTATGGATGGAAAGCAGACAGGCCTGGCTATCAAAACAGAAAGCCTGGTCAAGAGATACAACGAAGAAGTGTTAGCTGTCGATGGGATCAATCTGGCCATCGAAGCGAACACCATCTACTCAATGCTTGGGCCGAATGGTGCTGGAAAGACGACAACTCTATCTATCCTGACCACTTTGCTTGAGCCTACTGCAGGCTCTGCCTCAGTCTGTGGTTTCGACGTGGTAAAGCAGG
>DASRZI010000495.1:0-7731 GCA_035686605.1 Candidatus Zixiibacteriota bacterium | reverse complement strand
TTGATGATCACCCGGCGAAAATATTCCGACATCCTGCCTGAGGTTCCCGAGGGGGATATGCACGAACCTGCCGGCCTCATCAAAGCCGCCTTCCAGCACGATGGCGTGCCAGTGTGGATTCCACCGAAAAAACTCGCCGCTTGTCTGATAGGCCAGAACCATCCCCGTTTTGATCGGCCTATTGGCTGCCTTGGTATAGATAATGTAACCGTGACGCCCCATAACGCGGCGTTGACCCGGGAGTGTATGGACCGTATGGCTGTTCACGCGGCCCAGAGGATCGACGAGGTGCTTGCCGGCAGGACGCCCACTTGGCCAGTTAACCAACCCAAAGTCAAGTAAACCATCGACCGCAACAAGGAGAAGAACATGAGTTTCGTA
This sequence comes from Candidatus Zixiibacteriota bacterium, assembly GCA_035686605.1. Classification (GTDB taxonomy): domain Bacteria; phylum Chloroflexota; class Anaerolineae; order Promineifilales; family Promineifilaceae; genus UBA11865. The sequence continues at coordinate 7,350 of DASRZI010000495.1, read as the reverse complement.
CCCAAAGGCATCATCCCCGCGATGATTACTCCTCTGACAGAAGAGGGGCGGTTGAACAAGAGCGCATATCGGCAGTTCATCAACTATTTCATCGACGGAGGATCGCACGGGATTTTCGTCGCCGGCACCACCGGAGAGTTCTATGGGTTGAGTGCCGAAGAAAAAAAGGAGCTGTTCGAGATCGCCGCGGAGGAAGTCGATGGCAGAGTGCCCGTTTATGCCGGTACGGGTGCGATCACCACCAGAGAGTGCATGCAGCTCACGCAGATTGCAGAGCAATGTGATGCGGATGCCGTGTCGATCCTGACGCCGATGTTTATCAGCCCGACCCAGGAAGAACTGTACCAGCACTACAAAGCCATCGCAGGTTCCACCCGGCTTCCAATCCTTCTGTACAACAATCTACCGAAGACCGGAGTAACCATAACACCGGCAACCGTAGAACGGCTGGCTGAGATCGACAACATCGTGGGGGTCAAAGACTCAAGCGGTGATTTTTCCCTTACTTCCGAATATATTCGGCGCACCCGGGACAGGAGCTTCTCCGTCCTGTCCGGTCGAGACACCCTGATTCACGCCTGCTTGTGCTATGGGGGCAGCGGATCGATTGCAGCCTGTGCCAACATTGCCCCGCGGATCTGTGCCGATATTTACGACAAATTCGTTGCAGGTGATACTAAGGGTTCGCTAGAGGCTCAGTTTGCCATTACCCCCCTGCGGCTTGCCTTCACCTTGGGTTCCTTTCCCACCGTTATAAAAGAAGGTCTGAAATTGCTCGGAATAGAGGCCGGCCCGTGTATGGGGCCCGTCGGACCCATGACACGGGCAGAGAAAGAGGAGCTGAAGCGAATTCTCCAACAGATGGGTCTATTGAGCTGACGGATCCTCCGTGTAGAGATAGTCGATTCAGGGCTGGAGAAGACTTCCCCTGTCATCAAATTGCAGGGACTCGGGGGCGCTGAGGATCTTCATATTTTTATTTTGTTTCACCTCCTCGAGCATGGCCGTAGAAACATAGATCTCATCGAGCCGGAGCGTGTTTTTAATCCTCACCAAACGCACATTGTTTTTATCGAGGATGTTACAGGTCTTTATGGCCGCCTGAATTGCCAGCCGGTCACTTTCCAGAACCATCGGGATTTTCACGCTGGCGGTTGCCGTGGATGTCAGGGAGTTGGGATAGGTTTGCTCGAAACTGAACGTACTGAATACTCTCCTGGTGGTAAAATCAGCGATTCCGAGCCCATTCGCGTTGCCGTGGGTATTGACGGTAAGTCCGAGAACCACGATCCGGGTTATCCCCGGTCCCCCGCTGGGATAGGGAGTCGTGTAGCGACCGATGATATTGTTGTCCATCCCGGTCCCGCTGATGTCTTTGCCTATTTCCTCCACGACCAGGACATCCAGGGACGGAAAATACAAACTTGGCAGTAGTTGCTTTGCCTGCTCCTGCAGGCTTATCTCTTTTTCCGGAATTTCATCGGCATCGAGTATCTCGATCCCACAGGTTTCATGGTATGCGTTTTCCAGCAAACCGATCCCGAAAGCGATGTTGCAGCGCTCAAGGGCCACCCGGGCGACGTCATGAATATTCTCCGCCATCTCACCAAACCCCGCGTCATGACAAGCCTCCGCCCCTTTCTGCTTTCCCAGCCCGATGGCGATCATCTTCATTAGGCCGCTCTCATATCGACCCCGAAACGATACGTGGGGCTTAATTCTGTTCACTACGATTACAGCGTCTGCCTCATAGGCGTACTTGTCGAGGAAAACGGGAAGGCCGGTTCGAGTTGTTCCCAAATCGACCACTTCCATCGAGGACCGGATCGGTGCTCCAACATCATCCTCGCTGAATCCCGTCCTACGCAACAACTCTGTTTGACCATCAGCGGTCGCTCCACCATGGCTTCCCATGGCTGGGACCAAAAAAGGGTGCGCTCCTTGCTTTTTCAGCTCTCCGACAAGAGACCGCACGAGGAGCGGTTGGCTGGAGACTCCTCTGCTACCTACGGTAATCGCTACTGTCCCGCCTTTCGGGATGTTGGAGAGCAGCCCCCCGGAACGGAGCTTGTCCAGGAACTCCTGTTCAACGTTTTCGATCCGTGGCCGGGGGAAAATCAGTTGAACTTTGCATACATTGGGAATCGGAACAGCTCCGAGTATCGACTCAAAGATATCCATAATTCTTAAACCCTCAACAAAATCTCAAAACGTGGTACCTAGACGGTCTTCAACCATCCGACACGATCGACATCAAAGTAAGGCTCAAGTCCGCTCTGATCCACTGCATGGACAGCCACGGCCAACCCGTCCAGGAAGACGGCTTGCTCGAAGGAAACGTGCGGCGGGATCTCATGGGCGAATCCTTCCCAGATGTCGAACTGTTCAGGCATCCCGCCCGGATAATATGGCATTTCCTGCCAGCCGGCGCTATGACCGAAGTGTTCCATGGTGCTGCACAGATTCTCCCTGCCGCTTCGGCAGTATTCACATCTGCCGCAGCTCTTGTAGGCCAAAATCGCGACACGAACCTCTTCCCCCGGGTTCCGGATAAAGCCTGATACTTCGTGGCCCAACACCATGTTGGGCGGTGATGGTACGTGTTTGCCGAGGGTGTGCAGGCTCCACGGGTTCTCTCCCGAAAAGTAGCGCACGTCGTTGCCGCAGATCCCGCAGGCTTGCATCTGCACACGTACAGACGGCCCCGGAACCGGAGGAATAGGGATCTTCTTCACTGAAATGGATCCGGGCCTCTCCAGGATGACCGCCAGGGATGTGCACATACGCTTCATTGGACCACAATAAGAACGATAGGGCAACAGCTGTACGGTTGTCTTGATGAAGGGTGTATTTGTACAAGAACCCCCGGTAGTCCCGGTTCCCAGAAGAATCCCAGGTTACCTGATTTTATCCAGCAGGCTCGACGCCCGCCAGTAGCTGTCATGAACCGCTTCGTAGATTTTACCGACCTGATGGGCATCCCCGATGGGAAGGTCTTGGTCTGGCCGATGGAGCCGTAGATGTGTCCATCCGGGGCGGTCAGCCCAGCTTTGAGCGGGCCGGCGAAGTACTTCCAGACGTTGGGGTCATCCCAGATGGCGTCGATGGGATGGAGCCAGCCACCACCGACCATCTGGGCATAGGTGGTGGGGTGATCGTAACAGAGCACATCCACCGAATCGCTCTTAGCCGAAAAGATGGGAACGGTTTTGGCCACGATCGGCGGCTCGGCCCAGCCCAACAATTCCACCTCGATCCCGGTCAGCTCGATGAACCTCTTGGCATTGGCCACGGTGGCCGGGTCGTGCTGCAGGGCTCCGAAGTTGGAGACCTTGATCTTTTTTACTCCGGCCACAGCCTTTTTCCAGCCGTCCGGTAGGATGTATTGTTCGCCGCTGATGCGCTCGTTGATTGGCTTGGGAGAGTTCCACTGGATCAGCTCGTAGGCCGGAACTTCCGGGGCTCCCTCCGCCATCGGCGTGGGTTCCCTGGCTCCGCCGGCGCCCAGACTCAGCGTAAACGCCAGCAGAACCACTGCACTAATTAGTGTCTGACCGAAAAGCCGCTAATTGTGTTTGAGGCAATGATTTAAAATCATTCCACCGCGACGAAGTTTGTCATAATTTCTTGGCACAAGTCATTGTACCCCTCGGTGAAATTTGATATAATTCTCTCCATCATAATGAATTAGGCCGAGACTATTCTTTGGCTTAGCCGCCAAAAAGCTTCGATCTTCGGGAGGGGAAGTGATGCGAAAGACCATCGATCCACAGATGAAGCTGGGACAAGTAGATATCTCCGAGATCGAGTTCGATTTCAGGTCGAGGGATGAGATCCCAAAGCTTCTCATGGGATTGCAGTACATTTACTGCACACCGGAGATCCGCGAACAAGTGTTCAAGATCCTGGAAGAAATGGTACCCAGGGGTACGGATGCGAACACCGGCAGGCCGGGTATGCTGTTGTGGAAAATCCTTGTTCTTGGCACCCTGCGGCTTAACTGCAACTGGGATTATGACAAGGTGAAAGAGATGGCCGACAATCACATAACGCTGAGGCTGATGCTCGGACACAGTGGATGGGAAGATGAATACTGGTATCCGATCCAGACGATCAAAGACAACGTGTCGCTGTTTACTCCTGAGATATTGGATAAGATCAATCAGATTTTAGTGAAGGCCGGACATAATTTGGTTAAAAAAAAACGAAACGCTAAACGCCTGCTGCGATAGTTTTGTTGTAGAGACCGACGTTCATTATCCCACTGACATCAACTTGTTGTTTGACGCAATGCGAAAGGTGATCACCCTGGTGGCAAGAGTGTGCGCCACGCTGGGATTGAACGAATGGCGACAGAGTGCCCACAACATCCGGAAGCTGAAGAGGCTGTATCGAAAGGCTCAAAGTCTGAAACGCTCCAAGGCAAAGAAGAAAGTAAAAGTAGAAAAAAAGCGCGATCGAATTGTCCGTGCCCATCGGGAATACACCGATGCAGCGGAAGCGTATCTTGAAAAAGCAAAGTCAACCCTTGAGGTTCTGGTGGGAACGAACCGGATAACGGCAATCACCTACGATACAATAAAGCATTACATACGACACGCAGAGCGGCAAATCGATCAGACCAGGCGCAGGGTCCTCAAGGGCGAACGCATTGCGCATCAGCAGAAGGTGTTTTCGATATTCGAGGAGCATACTCAAGTGGATCAGCAAAGGCAAGGCGGGAGTACCGCAAGAATTGGGCCTGAAGGTATGTGTGGTGGAGGACCAGTATGGATTCTTTCTCCATCATTTGGTGATGAGAAACAGCACTGACGATAAGGTGGCGGTTCCTTTGATTGAGGGGACAAGGAAAAGATTCCCTCAATTGATCAGCTGCAGCTTTGACAAAAACTTCTACACGCCGGAAAACAGAAAGCAACTGGAAAGGATGTTGGATCTGGCGGTGTTGCCGAAAAAAGGAAGACTGAGCGAAGAAGAAAAAGTGGTTGAAAGCTCCGATGAGTTTGTTCGAGCGAGGAGAAAACATCCTGCTGTGGAGTCGGGCGTCAATGCCCTGGAGAACCACGGACTTGATCGTTGTCTTGATCACGGCTTACGAGGTTTCGAGCGCTATGTAGGATTGGCGGTCGTTGCCCGAAACATTCAGATTCTTGGCACCATCCTCTGGAAAAGGGAGAACGAAAAGCTCCAGCGAGAGCAGACCCCTCCGTTACGTAAAGCCTCGTAGTCGATTTACTGTACCTACTGCTGTCGGTTCAGGGGATAGGCGTGTGCGCATACTGTCCGAAATCCTAGATTCCTGCCAAATAACTCGTTGATCTACCACTTTTGCGGATGTAGAATGGTTGCCATAGAGATTGCTGAGCCTGACAGCCGGCAATTTTGGACCGAACTCCCGGCGAAAACGGTCTTTTCGGTCAGACACTAGATAACGTAATCAGGCCACTCCGGTCTACCTGTTATTCCGCTGTCTCCAATTCATTAGTAGCGTCACAAATAGTGGACCTATCCAAAAAACATCCTACCACCATGACTTAAGCTCCATGGTTGTTAGCTCAATTGGTAGAAGACGCCATCGTGTTGATTGAAGCGCCCAACTTCCTCGTTTTCTTCTGCAGAATATCCTGGTTTTGGTATTTTTTTCAGCTTTGCCCATCGTATTGCAGGCTCCTTCACCTTGAAGAACAGTATTGCCCAACTCAATTTTCCTTCCTCTCAAACAACTGGCTTCATTTTTACAGTCCACTCTCCAAACAAGCATCAATTCCGTTGTAATAATAGGCAAGCCGGATCTTGGTGGCATTCAAAGCGCCTTCGATACTCCACTTTCCCACATTGATACGCATGTTCACTGTGCGCATCACCCTCTCCACCAGGCTGACCGTTTTTCCTTGGAGCCGGTTCAGCAGACCGGTAAACAGATCCGAGGCAGCATTGTCCAAGTACGTGGCGCAGTGGCTCCATCCCTCTTGCCGGCAGTAGGCGATCAACTCTGAAAGTCGCTCTTCTTTTCGGCGTACCATCTGACGGATCACCTTCTCCTCATCCACGTAGGAGCGAATGGCACAAATCTCAAGCAACTCGGCAAGGGCATATATCCACTCCCGGCTTTTTCGTTTCACCCCATCCTTCCACAGATACCACTTGAACTGATGGGGGATATGCCAAAGACAGCGCTGAAAGATCACTTGCACCTTATCCCCTAAGCCCTTCAAGATGCTGGTGTCTCCGTCGGTAACCAGAAAGAACTGTTTGAACTTCCTCAGACCCTCCAGCAGTGGCTCAAACAGCTTCTCCCATTCTCCCTCGTAGTTGCCGATGGCCAAGCCGGCGATCCGGATACCTCCCGTACGCTTCAGCTGCACAAACACCTTCAGCTCCTTGCCTCGTTTGCGGATCCCTCGGATCGGTATCCCGGTGCCATCGGCCTGCCCCATGGCAAGCGCATTCGGATCCATCTCGAAGCGAATCTGTTTCCCAAGCCGCTGCACACTTCTCCAGATCGTCATCCGATCCAGCACCCAGCCAAACATCCCCACAATCTTCTGGGCCACCCGAAAACTAGTCAACGCTCCCAACACTCCCAGCTTTCTCACCGTCTCCTGGGGAACCTTCACCTTCGGCTCTACCCCCAAAAGCTTTCGGGTAATATACATCTTATGCCCACAGCGCTTGCACTTCACCTGTAGCTGGGAAAGTCTCACCATCCCGAAGATAGACAGAATCCCGGTGCTCTTCCCATTGCGAGTTTTCCAGATAAACTCTCCGTCGTTTCCACAGCGTTCACAGTAAAAGGGTTTCTGAGTCAGTGCCATGTAGTATTCTGCAAAGATATTCATCACGGCCTGGAAAAAATCGCTGAGCAGCATCGGTAAAAGCTGCACATAGGCCTGCGTGATGGCCTTAAGAGTTGGTTCAGAAATGTCGATATGGAGATTAATTCCATAATCCATCTTCATGATGGGGCTCCTTTCTACCAATTCATCGGTGAAAGGAGCTTTTTTTCTTGAGACAAAAACTATGTTAGTGGTATCACCCCTCAGGTCCACTAAATTCTACGCTACTAATTCTTTGTGTATACGGGACACATTCCCAGAGATTCCCCATTGGGGGCGCAGCCACCCCGGGCAACCCACGGGCGCAGGGCTTCTTGAGCTCTGGGGGCAAACTGGGTATATAATGGGGGGAGGGAGGGGAATCACTTTGGATTCTTTCTTCTCTTCTTCTTTTTCTTCTTCTCTTCTTTCTTATCTGTACCATAGGTACCAAACATGGGAGGGGAAATGGTGGCCTATGAGACTCAATTGGCCCTATTTTTCCGGGATACCATAAACATAGCCCGGATTTTCG
>DASRZI010000494.1:0-13549 GCA_035686605.1 Candidatus Zixiibacteriota bacterium | reverse complement strand
ATTAAGCTATAAATCGAAAAGAGGTGTTAGAACCTCGATTGTCTGGTTGACTGACGCCTCGTATTGGTAAGAGAGCTCGATGGCCTCACAAGGGCAGGATTCTAGGCACCGGCCGCAGCCCCTGCAGCGACCCGTATCGATCTTCGCCTGGTCGCCAACCATCGATATGGCCTGCGCGAAGCAGATATCATCCAGGCAGATTTCGCAGCCGGTGCAGAGCTCATTCACCCATACTTCAACGCCCGGCATACGATTGACCTTTCTGCTAATCGCCGGATCAAGGTCGGGCAGCATTTTCCACAGACAGCAGCATGGGCAGCAATTACAGATGGTAACCAAATTATGACCAGGCCCAGTGCCCAGCCAAATAGCGTCCAGCTTGTTCCGGCCGATCATGTGCACCAGGCCCGCTTCCCGACACCGGTCAACATGATCAAGAGCCTCCTCCCTCGAAACCAACCGGCCGAGTTTTGGATTGATCTTTAGGACAGCCTCACCGAGAAACAGGCAGCCCAAATCGGTTGGATAATTCTGGCATTCGTCCGAGGCCCGGCAGATGCAGCTATCCATAATCCAGTGGTGGTTTGCCTTTTCGATGAAATGAGCAACCACCTCCGATGGCAGGACCACATCCTCCGCAGCAGCGATAGGCTCGTCCACCTGGATAAGACCATCCTTAGGCAGATAGACGATTTCGTCGCCCTCAAACAGAAGGCGGTCCGCGACCTGCCTGAATCCAGGTGCACGAGTACTCTTGGCAAAGAGAAATCTGCCAGGAAATGACATTTTGAGCAGTTCTACGAACCAGATAGGTCGAGACATATCAATCTAGAAACCTACAGTGACGTGCAGGTGACTGTGGCGATAATCCAGCCTGAATTGAACCGTATTAAACATTTGGAAAACTCATCTGTCTCATGAATTCGCTTGAGAAATCGGGATGGGTGGTTAGTTCAACATATTCAAGCTCTTTGGTGAGTTGATCAACCAGATTCCGGCTTTCTTTTGACACCAGTAATTGGTAGGCGCCCATGCCCGCCGCATTTCCGACCTGTCGAAACCGGTCGAGCGGCAGCCGGGGAAAAAGACCCACGCGAATCGCGCTGCTGACATTTATATAGCTCCCAAATGCTCCAGCAATAACGAATTGATCCACTTCACCGGCATCGATGCCGGCTTCAGATAGGAGGATCTCTATACCCGAGCGAATGGCTCCCTTCGCCAGCTGGATCTCAGCCACATCTTGGCGGGTGACCGCGATAGGACGGCCTGTTCCGCTTTTATCGCCCGGTACAAGTACGAACTGCTGGCGACCATCGGCATCTGTCGAGGCGAATATATGTGATCGCTGGAATGCTCCCCGGTGATTGATCAACTTGCTTTCGCTCATGACGGCGATGGCATCAACGATCCCAGAGCCGCATAATCCAACCGCAGGCAGGTTCCCGATAGTCTGGATGCGAACTCCTTCTGCATGTAATTGAACCCGTTCAATAGCGCCAGCTGCCGCCCTCATACCGGCCTTAATATGGGCGCCTTCAAAGGCCGGTCCGGAGGCGCAGGAACAGCACAGACCGCGACCATGGTGGTATAGGCTAACTTCTGTATTGGTTCCAATATCAATTGCGATCACCGTGGCGTCTGATTGCCAGGTTCCGGTTGATAGCAGCATGGCACTATGATCGGCCCCAACATAGCCGGCGATGATAGGAGGTAAGTAGATCTTGGCTCCTTGAGCCAGCTTCAAACCTAAATCTGCCCCGCGAATGACGAAACTGTCACTTGTCACCGGTACATACGGAGACTCGCCGAGCTGTTTTACGGGCAAGCCTAGGAATAAATGGTGCATGGCGGTGTTGCCGACGACCACCAAGTCCACGATCTGGGCTGGATCGTACTCCCCATTTTCGACTAACTGGCCTGCCAAGTTATTAATTACTTCAACTACCAGGTTCTGTAGGTGAGCTCGTCCTTCATCGTTCTCGTTGGAGTAATGTATTCGGCTCACCACATCCTCTCCAAATGCGATTTGTGGGTTCATCTCACCCTTTTTCCCCAGAATCGCCCCGTCCGAAAGATCGACCAGATAGGCTGCAATAGAGGTCGTTCCAATGTCAACAGCCAGACCAAGAGGTTTAGTATTTATGGGTAAGGCAGCGATAAGGTCTCCGTTTGAATCAACCGCCAATAGCGCTGACCAGTCATTCTCCCTTAGGACTAGTGGTAGTTCCCTTATCACCGGATAATTAATGGAGATAGCCGGAAGCCCCAACTTGTCTATCGCCTCAGTTACCCGTGATGTATCCGATCGCAGATCCCGAATGTCGGCTGGTTTGATCTCCAATTCGATCAAATGAATGGGCGGATCTAATGAGAATTCCTTTGTCTCACCTTCCAATTGCAGCCGTTGGGGGGTGGTCAGCGATTCGGTCGGGATAGCTATCTTGACATCCTCGACAGGTATTGACTGGCAAGCCAGTCGCCATCCCACACTTAGCTGGGAACTGTTGAAGATGGCCTCTTCTTCAAGAGTGGGATCGGAGAGTATTCCAGAAACGAGCTGAACACGGCAGCTGTCACACGAACCGATGCCACCACATAAAGAGACAAGGTCAATCCCCGCCTTTCTGGAAGCTTCATAAAGGTTTGTTCCCGGCCTAATCTGGATCCGGCGGCCAATCGGCTCGAAATCTACAGTTATCGATAGATCGCTTTCAGGATGGTTCATAAGCTCATCATCTACTTCAATAAACCGGATCAGCCACCAATGAATTTGTTCTGGTCTGGAACTGCTTCAATCAAGCGGTCGTCGTAAGATTGCTGCAAGACGAATCCTGGAGGAATAATCAGGAACTCATCTTCCGTCCACTGGCCGTCAACGAGCATCTGGAGCAATCGTTTATCACCCAACAACTTTTCGTAACGCCAGCCTTCTTCCCTGGCTTGGCTCTTGGCTAACTGCTCGTACTTGGTCGAATCTCCGTGACCGGTGTCAATAAAGACAGCCCTGGTGTAATGCTGGGCCCATCTCTTGAATTCTTCGATCAAGAAATCCGCCCGTACTTTCCCGTATTTGCGGACATACTCATCGTACTGACCGATCAACTCAGATATTCCTGCCGCACCAAGCTGATCGCTTTCACCATCCTTTAGCCTTTCAAGATAATCGACGCTGTACCAGTAGGTTCCCGGATGCTCACTGAATTGGGCCTTGTACCGGTCCATCGAACCAAGATATAAGGTAATACAATCATGGGCCCGTGGGATTACCAGAGGGATCTCCCGGGCCATGAGACCGGCGGTCGCCGTTCCGCAGAGTCCATAGGCGAGGAGTATGGCCTCATACTCACCGCTGCTGACGGCGTCGATTTCCGATTGAAGGGTCGTTCTGAGGTTCTTAGGTTGGTCGTGAAGACCCTGACGCAGCAACTGGATCGTTACCGTATTATGAGATCCTGCTGCAACCGCGTATAGGCTTCGAGCTAATGCTGCACAACTGATGGCCAATAACTGCTTCATAAATTGCTAACCATATGCCTATCCGCGTTGTCTTTGAGCAATTTGATTGTGGATGGTCTCTACCGTGTGACGTAGACAATGAAACGACGTCAATTCTAATAATATTCACATAGAATCAGAGTATATAGGTCTAAGGTCATGTTTACAGAACGTGTAGACATAAGTATACTCTAGCCATCATCATTAATCCCTACTCCTCTTCCCAATGTAAAGGCCCGGCCAAACCGGGCCTTTACTCTTTTATGGGGAAAACACGAGTTAGGGTACGGACTTCTTTAGACTAATGAACTCCAGTCCCCACGCTTCTTCCCAGTTTACCACACCAAATGGTTCCCATCCTTGTTCGCACAGTTTCTTTACGAGCCACCATCCAACCTCCAGCGGCTCGTAGTTGACTATATCGAATTTACAGGACAACTGGCTTTCGGATGCCAGGGAACAGTAGGGACGGTCGATCTGTATTTCGTTTTCAATCCAGGCCAATACGGATGGATCTGTACAAGCAACCTCGACGCGATAGCCACCTGCTGTAACATTAATGGTAATGCATTCGTATCGCATTTCTTTAACTCCTATCGGATTGCTCGTAATATGTCCTAGTTTCTAACCGGACCCATCGCTGACATAATTCGTTGGTCTCTTGTGACAGGACCAGTGCAATCGCCGTGTGATACCAGTCAGCAGCGGGAGATGTTACCTTTCTAGTTTTCCGGCATCTAATCCATAAGCCATGATTCGACCTACTTCGCTAAATATCGATGAACGGATCTGCCAGGTCTGCCAGCCCTGCTTGGCAGCTAAGGCGTGTCGTGTAATGGCAATTTCCTCGATCGATGCCGGCGAACCTCCCTACATTGATCTATATCTCTGCAATGATTGCCGGCTGTGCATGCCAGCCTGTACGTTTGGGGCGGTCACGAACGACCGGGAGCCTGCACGATAATTTGACCTCTACTTGACGGCATTGCCGCCAATCAGACCTATTTCCTGTTTGGAAAGAATCGCGAAGGTGGCTGTGACGCTGGCAATGAGCGTGTCGTTTTGGGAAACCCGACAAGACGTCGTTATGGTTCGCTGTCCGTGATGCAAGACCTCGGCCTCGGCCAAAATAATTCCCGACCTTGCCGGTCCATGATAGCGAATCTGCATATCCTGGGTGACGATTCTAGGTTCGCCTAGCGCGGACAACGCCGCTCCACCGGAAGCCGAATCGGCCAGCGAGAAGGCGACACCTCCGTGGGCGATGCCGAGAGGATTCAAGAGATGATGTTTGATTTTAAGAGATGCCGTGCACCGGCCGTCTCCGACTTCATGAAAAGTCAGGCCAAGAAGTCGAGTGAAGGGACCTGCATGAGACTGGCTATCGTCAATCGATCGAAGAGCGGATAGAGCGATAGTCCCGGCTTCAAAGTTAAGATTGTCAACCAAGACGTGGGCTTGGGCGTTTATGTCCTCGATCAAGGGAACCTCCCATCAATTCAATCAGATCACCTATGTTGATGACAGCCTGGAACGTCTTGATTATAACAGTCTGACGACCATGTTGACACCCCCGGCCTCGCTACTATAATGGCCCGCGAAGGAGGGATTATAGATGCCCTCCATCTGTTAGTCGCTCCTTCACATTGGAATTGGTTTCCGTCATATACCGTCGCTCAGGTGAGTTATGAAACGCATTGTCCGTTCTCCTGTTGGCACTAAGCTGCATTGCAAAGGGTGGCTTCAAGAAGCCGCCTTCAGGATGCTGCAGAACAACCTTGATCCGGAGGTTGCGGGTGATCCCGAGAATCTCATTGTATATGGTGGCCGCGGCAAGGCCGCTCGTAACTGGGAAGCATTTGATGCCATTCTTGAGAGTTTAAAAGAGCTGGAGAATGATGAGACCCTTCTAGTTCAAAGTGGGAAGCCAGTGGCTGTATTTCAAACCCACACGGACGCTCCTCGGGTTCTCATCGCCAATTCCAACATCGTACCGCACTGGGCTACCCAGGAGAATTTCGATAAATGGGAGGCGGAAGGCCTCATCATGTACGGGCAGATGACTGCCGGAAGTTGGATCTATATTGGCACGCAGGGCATTCTTCAAGGGACATATGAGACATTCGCTGCGGCGGCGAAATCTGAGGGCTGGCCTTCTCTTGCCGGAAAGTGGGTCCTTACGGCAGGCTTGGGTGAGATGGGGGGTGCACAACCTCTAGCTGTCACCATGAACGGTGGCGTGAGTCTCGTGGTCGAAGTAGATGATTGGCGTGCCAGGCGCCGGCTAGAGCATCGCTATCTTGACGAAGTTGCCGAAGATATTGATGAAGCGTTGAAGCGGGTCAAGTACTTCGTCAACCAGAAAGAACCCCGATCTATCGGGCTGATTGGCAATGCGGCGACCATTTACCCAGAACTGCTTGCCAGGGATATCGTCCCAGACATCGTGACCGACCAGACTCCGGCTCACGATTATCTGGCTTACTTTCCGCACGAAGTGTCATTTGAGGAGGCCAATATCCTGAAAAGTGAATCGCCCAAGGAGTTCGCCAGGCTCTCTGGGATATCCATGGCCCAACAATGCTCAGCCATGATCGAGTTTCAGAACCGAGGGTCAATCGTATTCGACTACGGAAACAACCTACGCCAGCGGGCTTACGACGCGGGAGTAGCAGATGCCTTCAGCTACCCCGGATTTATTCCTGCCTACATCAGGCCTCTCTTCTGTGAAGGGAAGGGCCCGTTCCGTTGGGTAGCGTTAAGCGGTGACCCCGAGGATATTTACGTCACCGATGCGGCTATCATGGAGCTCTTTCCAAAGGATGAACCGCTCCACCGCTGGATCAAAATGGCTCAGGAGCGGGTTCATTTCCAAGGTCTGCCAGCCCGAATATGCTGGCTTGGCTATGGCGAACGTGATTTAGCAGGTCTCAAGTTCAATGAGCTGGTCGCCAGCGGAGCTGTAAAGGCGCCCATCGTCATTGGCCGCGACCATCTGGACGCTGGTTCTGTCGCCAGCCCGAATCGAGAGACGGAGAGCATGAAAGATGGCTCCGATGCCATTGCCGATTGGCCCATTCTCAATGCTCTGATAAATGCCGTCGGCGGCGCGACCTGGGTCAGCTTTCATCACGGCGGCGGAGTTGGAATAGGCTACAGCTTGCATGCGGGCCAGGTCATTGTAGCCGATGGAACGCCCGAGGCGGCCGAACGTTTAAAGAGAGTGCTTACCAGCGACCCCGGCATGGGAGTTGCCCGTCATGTCGATGCTGGATACAAGCGGGCAATCGAGGTCGCGAGACAGCGTGGAGTCAAAATCCCAATGCTAAAAGAGAGCTAGTTGACAGCTTCTCCTACATAATCAATCATGCAAAAGGTAGCGGTCACTGCCGATGGATAATTCGCACTGGCGCGGCGTAATACAAAGATATCGAAAGTACATCTCTCTTGATCCTGATGCCAAGATCGTCACCCTGCATGAAGGGAACACTCCCCTTATCAAAGCCGACCGTCTTTCTGAGAAGATCGCCCCGGGCAGAAAGTTCGACTTATTCCTGAAATACGAAGGCATGAATCCAACTGGATCGTTCAAAGACCGGGGCATGACAGTGGCGATATCTCAGGCAGCGCACAGTGGCGCTACCGCCGTAATTTGTGCCAGCACAGGAAACACCGCCGCCAGCGCCGCGGCTTACGCGGCCAGGGCAGGCTTGCGATGCGTCGTATTGGTTCCGGAAGGGAAGATAGCCCTTGGCAAGCTGTCAGCCTCGCTGGCCTGCGGCGCGGAAGTCATTGCCATCGAAGGATCCTTCGATCAAGGTCTTGAGATGGTTCAAGATATTGTCAAACGAAAGCCCCTTGTCCTGGTCAATTCTGTCAATCCCTGGCGGATTGAAGGTCAAAAGACGGGCGCTTTCGAAATATGCGACCAACTAGGCGGTCGCGCCCCACAGTGGCATTGTCTCCCTGTCGGAAACGCCGGAAATATCACCGCCTACTGGATGGGCTACAAGGAATATGAAAAAGGATTACCCAGGATTCTCGGAGCGCAGGCTGCAGGCGCAGCCCCGATAGTTGCTGGAAAAGTGATAAAGAATCCAGAGACAATAGCCACAGCTATTCGAATCGGGAATCCAGCTCGTTGGCGGCAAGCATTGGAGGCTCTTGAGGAATCGGATGGAATCGTGACAGCTGTCTCTGACGAGAATATCATGGAGGCCTGGCGTTTGTTAGCTCAATACGAAGGCGTTTTTGTTGAGCCCGCATCGGCCGCAGGAATTGCCGCCCTTAAACAGCAGATTGAGAGTGGGCAGATTAACCCGGATGGGAACAGTGTTGTCGTCGTGCTAACCGGTCACGGACTCAAAGACCCTACGGTTGCTCTCGACCAGATTTCAGAGCCCCAAACCTTTCCGGCAGACGTGAATCTCCTGGCTGCCTATCTGGATCGGTGATAGGGCTGGGGCATTACATTCGTCTATTCTGGATATTCGAGATAAGTCTCTTGGACCCAACCGAGAATGCCATTTACGGTCCGCACTTCTCGCCACAATAACCCTGCCTGATTTGCATGTCCTGACAGGATCAGAACGGTATCGCCATCCCTAACCAGGGTCAGATTTTGACCTCCAGGAGAACGCGTAATCCAAACCGTGCTCCCCCCGGAACTGATGATTGCCGTCTCTCCCGTTATGGGTGTAGGGGTAATCGTGGGGGAGGCTGTCTGGGTGGGAGTTGGAGCCGCAATGGTGGTTGGAGTAGACGACGGCCTGGGTGTTTCGGTGTTTTGAGAAGGCGATAAATTCTCATTGCCAGTACTACCCGACTCAGAAGACGATGCTTCTCCTTCCGTCTCCGATTCCACGCTCGCGGACGATGGCGGTGGTCCTCCAAACGATCCCGATTCGGGAGAAGTGGCTGCAGTCGGGCTTATGGCCTGAGCCGTTTTGCTCTCTTCCGAACTATTCTCCCCACCAGCGTCGAACGCCGAGGGTGTCCCCAGGGAATCGATACCGGCAACGTCATTCGGCGAGTTATCTGAATTCTCAGGTTCGGTGGTCCCTTCAGCTACGGCAGCAGGCGAATCAACCGGTATTCCCGCCAGGAAGAAACCTATTGAAAGCAGCAGTAAGGCGAAAGCGTAGGTCGTAAATGAACGCACTCGGAGATCGAGTCGCGCTCCTCCCAATCCAAGACGCTGAGTCAATCCGGGTGACTGGCCGAGTAAGGCGAAGGCTAGGGCCAGCAGCGCCCCGAGGAGCGAGAGACCCATACCTAGGAGTGTCCATTCTGGATAGCCCATCAATATCGATTATAGCTGGTTTGACTAACGGGTGTAACCGCTTGTGCCACCCCAGTTGATAACGGTATAATCGACGTCGAGGAATCAAACCCTGTACCCATATTGGTCGGGAGATATCCAAAACTATAGGGTCGCTCAGACCTGTGCAGAGTCACTTATCGCGCGCTAAGATAGCGCGCTAACATAGCGGAGCGATTTCACTCCAATTAACAAGAAAGGGAGATTCACTGATGTCAACAGAGTACGATGTCGTCGTATTAGGTGCAGGTCCGGCTGGCTATGTGGCTGCTATCCGCGCAGCCCAGTTCGGCAAAAAGAC
The DNA here is from genome assembly GCA_035686605.1 of Candidatus Zixiibacteriota bacterium. GTDB lineage: Bacteria > Chloroflexota > Anaerolineae > Promineifilales > Promineifilaceae > UBA11865. The sequence continues at coordinate 4,430 of DASRZI010000494.1, read as the reverse complement.
CGCCATAATTGAGAAAAATGCGCTCGGTGGAGTGTGTCTAAATGTGGGTTGTATTCCCTCCAAGGCGCTGCTCCATAATGCCGAAGTCGCCCATACCTTAAACCACAGATCCAAGGAATTCGGATTTAGCTTTGACAACCTGGAACTCGACTATGAGGTTGCCTTCAAACGCAGCCGCCAGGTTTCCCAGCGGCTGGTGAAGGGCGTCGGATTTCTGATGCGTAAGAATAAGATTGACGTCCTTGAGGGCTCAGGCATGTTGACAGGTCCGACCTCCATGGTCGTGTCACGAGACAATGAAGAGGATATTGAGGTAACAGCAAGAAATATCATTATCGCGACTGGAGCCCATCCTTCGTCCATACCTGGGGTGGAAATAGATGGCGAACGGATAATCTCCTATAACGAAGCCATCATGGCAAATGCCGTTCCGGAGAAAGTTGTGATTGTGGGCGCCGGACCGATCGGCATGGAGTTTGCCTATATCTGGGCGAATTACGGGGTGGATGTCACCATCCTTGAGATGCTCCCTCACCTGCTGCCCAATGAAGATCCGGAAATCAGTGAAGTGGTGGAAAAAGCGTACAAGAAGCTGGGTGTAAATTTCCACACCGGCGTTAGGGTCGAGAGTATCAGCCAAGCAGACAACGGTGTTGAGGTGCGAATTGAAGGAGCAGAGTCGATGGCGGCCGATCAAGCTCTGATCGCCGTTGGCTTTAAACCAAACACGGCAGGAATCGGCCTGGATAAGGCTGGGGTCGAGGTTTCAGATTGGGGGGCGATCGCCGTCGACGAGACGATGAGAACCAATGTGCCCGGCATCTACGCCATCGGCGATGTCGTAGCCCCTGAAGGCATTATGCTGGCCCATGTGGGCTCGGCAATGGGCATCGTCGCCGCTGAAACTATAGCCGGCGAATCTTCAATAACGCTCGATTACCGGATGCTGCCGAGATGCACTTACTGTGTGCCTCAGGTAGCAAGCTTTGGTTATACCGAAGCGCAGGCCATTGAGGCGGGTTACGAGATCAAGGTGGGGAGATTCCCTTTTCAGGCAAATGGGAAAGCACTGGGTGTTGGTGAGAGGGATGGCTTTGTCAAAATCGTCTCCGATGCAAGATATGGGGAAATCCTGGGCGCACACATGGTCGGTCATGGGGTTGTCGAGCTGCTGCCAGAATTAACCCTGGCTCACTTTGCCGAATTGACGGCCGAGGAGATAGCCCGAAACGTTCATGCGCACCCAACTCTGAGTGAAGCCCTGATGGAAGCCGCCCATGGCGTAGAAGGTGAGCCAATTCACGTCTAGGTGATAGTCAATGTTGCCCGAGGCAAATTTGTCTCAACGCGGTCCCTGGCGATTCCTGGGGGAATGTTTCCTGGCGGCTTACATATAGTCAGAGCAAGCTGACCGGAGCCTGTCAAAAAACGGGAGCATCGATAGCGCTCTTGCGTGATGGAGCGCCCGCATCCTCACGGATGTGAATCCCTACGAACGAGGACCGAGTCGTTTATGCCATTCTACTCGAGGTAGAACCCATTAACAAAGGGTGGTTTTGAAAAGAACCGTGGGGTCTGATTTGCATCGTTAATGTAAATGAGCCACTCGGAGCATAAATCATATATTTTGTCGATATTCTACAGCCACCAAATCAGGCGTCAATCCCGGTATGGAGACTTATATCAACATCAACCAACCGGCCTTTGATATTCTGGTGAGATTTCTGGATTTCTGACCTTAGAGGTAAGTTAAAGTGCATATTACTAAAACACAGGCTGGTTAAAATTGCCTCTGATCTTACCTTACCGCCAGAACCATGTTTTCTAAGGCATCTTGCCGACAATTTGCTGCGCTGTTCCCTCATCATCAGTTTTGAAAAGATAGATTCTCATAAGTAATAATGAGCTAATAATAACCTTCTTTCAACCCGGATCTGGTTTTACAGAGCTAGATGGAAGCTGCTATCAGTACGGCTTTAACAATATCCATAACGAAATAGGATGTATTTATGCGCATTGTTATTATTGCCCTAGGCAGTAGAGGGGATGTTCAGCCTTATATTGCTCTGGGAAAAGGCTTGAAGCAAGCTGGACATGAAGTACGCTTATTGACTCATCTGGCTTTCGAAGAGTACGTTTCTCCTCATGGGCTTGAGTTCTGGCCAGCCCGGGGAAATATCCAGGAAGTGATAGAAAGTCAGGAAATGCGGGAATTATTAGAGAAAGGAAACTACTTGGCAATTTCTCGATTCCAAGCCAGAGCTGCGAAACAAGCAAGTGTTGAATGGGCGGAAGATGGTTTGGCTGCCTGTCAAGGCGCAGGCTTGTTGATAGCTGGAATAGGGGGAATATTTATTGGTATTGCATTGGCGGAAAGACTACAGCTCCCGCTAATTCAAGCCTATTATGTACCTTTTACACCTACTCGAGATTTTCCAGGGGTGCTGTTACCACAGATCTCAATTCAATTAGGTGGCGCCCTAAATCGGTTGACACATCACATGACACGGCAAATTATGTGGCAAGGATTTCGATCTGCGGACAGGATAGCCCGTCAGGAAGTCCTTGATCTTCCTGCGGCCACTTTTTGGGGTCCTTATAACTCTGATCAGATTCAGGGTCTGCCAGTTCTCCATGGATACAGCTCATCGGTAATTCCGCGTCCCAAGGACTGGACCGAATATATTCATGTTACGGGATATTGGTTCTTGGATTCAGAAAATGATTGGGATCCCCCCCTATTCTTAACGGAATTTCTTGAATCAGGTCCGAAACCGGTATATGTAGGGTTCGGGAGCATGAGCAGCCGCAAACCGGAGGAGACAGCTGAAATTGTTATTTCCGCACTAAGAAAGAGTAATCAGCGAGCGATCTTGCTTTCTGGATGGGACGGATTGAAGAGATCAGATTTACCCGACACTATCATTATGATTGATTCAATTCCTCACAGTTGGCTATTCCCGCGGGTCGCAGCGGTAGTCCATCACGGAGGTGCAGGCACAACCTCTGCTGGGTTTAGAGCGGGTGTGCCTTCGATAATTGTGCCTTTCTTTGGCGATCAGCCATTTTGGGGATCTCGAGCTTCGGAATTAGCCGTCGGACCAGAGCCGATTCCAAGAAAACAACTTTCTGCTGAAAATCTCGCTCAAGCCATTGAAATAGCTGTTACAGACGAAGGCATACGTCAACGTGCTTCTAGACTCGGAACAAAAATTCGTGATGAAGACGGTGTTGGACAAGCTGTCGAAATAATCGAGAGATGGATCGACAACTAGAAACTAAATCATTCATGGGCATTAGTATGTTGAGAATGTAGAAACCTGGATGACACTACTGTTGGCATAAGGTGAAAGTGAATCTAACCGTGAGGTCGTTAATCCACATGACCTGACGGATCAGATGGGCACGAAGCAAAAGAAAACCCTCTTGGGCCAATTGAAAGAGCAAGTCGCTATTTTCCAGCAACTTTGGCTCAAAACTTTTGAGCCTGATTTTTGGGGATGACGACTTCGGTATAATTAATGGTTAGGTGCGCGGCAACAAGCATCCGTGATTGAGGCAATAAAGATGGCAAGCAAGCGTCCGACTACGATCGCCGAGTATATCGGGGCTGCCCCACGCGAGGGCCAGCCGCATTTGCGCCGGCTGTACGCGATCCTCAAGAGCGTCGCACCGGAGGCCGAGGAGGCAATCAAGTGGGGAACCCCCTTCTTCGTGGAGCCCCGATTCCTGTTCGCTTTCTCCGCGCACAAGACACACTGCAACTTCTCGCCAACAGCGGCGGGGTTGGCGCCATTTCGCAAGGAACTGGATAAGCACAAGACTACCAAGGGCATGCTTCAGATTCCCTACAACAAGCCCCTGCCAGAGGATCTGATTCGCGAGATCGCTGAGCACCGTCTCCGGGAAGTGCGTGAACGTGAAGACGACGCTTTCTGGTAACTCCATCCCAGCAGGCATGGACGGTTTATTTGAACTCGCCTAACGTGGGCAACTAACAACCCGATGCAACCGACAATGGTTAAAATAGTCCGGACCGATTCTGCAATTCAAGATTTGAATGCTATCGGAGAATCTTTGGTTGAATTACCCGAGCCAAAGCCAAAGAAGAAAAAGAAATTGTAAGCAGATGTGGGCTCACTATATTTCGGAGTATCAATAAATGAATAGAATGAATCCTAAAGTTGATGTATATTTAAGTAAAGCCAAAAAGTGGCAGGAAGAAATGGGGAAGTTGAGAATGATCGTTCTTGACTGTGGGCTGACCGAAGAATTGAAGTGGGGTAAACCTTGTTACTCGTTTCAGAATAGCAACATAGTTATTATACAAGGGTTTAAAGAATACTGTGCGCTTTTGTTTTTCAAAGGTGCCTTGTTAAATGATGCCAATGGTATTCTAATCAAACCTGGGAAGAATACGCAGGCGGGGC
>DASRZI010000493.1:0-3308 GCA_035686605.1 Candidatus Zixiibacteriota bacterium | reverse complement strand
CTACTTCAGTGCTTTTTGGTCGCAACTAAACCTTGAGCGAGAGACCTTCCTCGACTTGGCGCACAACACGCAGCCCTGGGGAGATACATTCAGCCTGGTGGTTTTGGCCATGCGTATGTCTGGACGGCGCAACGGAGTATCGGAACTTCACGGCAACGTAGCACGCAAGATGTGGTCTCACCTGTGGCCTGACATACCTGTCAGTGAGGTCCCAATTCTCCACATCACCAACGGCGTCCACACCCGATCATGGATCGCCCCAGGTGTTCAAGATCTCTTTGACAAATACCTGGAACCCAATTGGATGGAACATCTGGATGACTTTGATGCTTGGGAAGGTATCGACAACATCCCTGACAAAGAATTTTGGGAGGTGCGAGCTCAACTTAAGCGTAAGCTGGTGGCTTATATTCATGATCTAGCACGGCAAAAGCGGATTCCAGGAAACGACTACCAGGCCCGGGTTATTACAAGCAGCTTGCAGCTCGACCCCAATGTCCTGACCATAGGTTTCGCTCGGCGTTTTACCACTTACAAGCGCTCCAACCTGATCCTGCGAGATCCAGAACGTCTGCTCGAATTGATCAACAAACCCGGAAGGCCGGTTCAGGTGATTTTCGCTGGAAAAGCCCACCCAGCCGACGAACCTGGCCAACGCCTAATCCAGGAGGTTCACCGGCAGGTGAAACGAACCGCCAACAATGGTCGGCTGGTTTTTCTGGAGGAGTACGACATAAATTTAGCTCGCTACCTGATTCAAGGCGTTGATGTGTGGCTGAACACTCCTCGCCGTCCAAACGAGGCTTCCGGCACTTCCGGTCAGAAGGCGGCCATCAATGGTGTGCTCAACTTCTCGGTTCTTGACGGGTGGTGGTATGAAGGATTCAATGGCAGCAATGGATGGGCCATCGGCGAAAATCGAGATTACGAAGACGAAGAAGCCGAGGACGCTGCGGATGCAGAAAGCCTCTACCAGACGCTGGAGAGGGAGATCGTGCCGCTTTATTACAGTCGGTCGATTGACGAATTGCCAGTAGAGTGGCTGGCGAGGGTCAAGCAGTCCGTCATGACCCTGGCTCCTCGTTTCAGCATGACTCGTATGTCCAAAGAGTATGTCTCAAAGATGTACCTACCGGCGTTTCTGGAATCGGACCCACATAAATAGATTTTCATGCTCAATTGGCTGTCAGCCCATACTCATCAGACATGTTAGCTAGAAGTTTCTGCACGGTGATTGCACCTTGCATGCAATTCGTCACTCATCCAGCTGCATTGCTGGCCTGAGAGGGCTGGGATTTGCATCAAGCTCCCCCTGGATGCCGCGATTCCAATCCGGTGCATGCGACTCCCACCTTGACCAAAGCGGCGTTTACACCAGCGGCTGATCTCACTCTCTGGTTGGCACCGGATCCGACGCCAGGCCAACTCGATGGACTATGTGTGTACGTCAGCGGTGCCGAACTTACTGATCCCCAGTTCTCGGGCGCTTTCCCCGATCTGATATGGAATACTTGTCAGGTCTAAGAGTGCGCCGACTTCCCGACCATTTCTGGACCTGCGTCAGACGAAGAATTCCAACACGGAAAGCCACACCGTTCTTGCGGGATGCTGTGTTGATGCAATTGCCTTTCGGTCGCATCAGAGAGGGTATCGATTTAGGATTGGAGCCTAATGTCCGTGCAGTATGAGCCTTACGACGATCGGGGATAGGAATAGTCTTTATAAAGTTTATCTCGATCAAAGCAGGTGTCCACTTTTCAGGTTTAAACAGTTCGCTTTCTAAATATTTATAACAAACTCAAACGAAAACTTGACTTTGACATAAATCAACCATATTATATAAATAGTTGATAAGTCAACAAAATATTGAGGTTCTCCCTGGAACACATACACTCATCTGCCTACAATGCACTGCAATACGAGTTTACTAGAATTTAACGAATCTTTTCGCTGGTATTCATCTTAGATATTGCCGCGGGAGCATCCGTAGATACTGGAGGTTATTAATTGAACGTCAGTGAGGATAAACCCTACTTGATATATACACTGCTGAAAGAAGTATTTCTCTTACTTGACAATGGAGATCGAAACCTGTTTCAAGAATTCGATCTAAGCGTTGCTCGATTTAATGCCCTTAAGCATGTAATCAATTCAAATGGGATTGGTCCCTCCGAATTAGGAAACAAGATGCTATGTGATAAGGCCAATATAACTCGTTTGCTTGATGGTATGGAGAAAAGCGCTTATATCGAACGCATTCAAGATGAAACAGACGGGCGGAGGATACAGATCAGTGTTAAGCCAGAGGGGGAGATGCTATGGCGAAAAGCCAGAGATGAGCACGGGATATCCACACGTCATCGGTTTGATGTCCTGACCTCTGATGAGCAAGACACTCTATCCGGGTTGCTTATGCGTATGCGTGATCGCCTTCAAGACCAACTCAATGAGGAGCAGCCCATAACGCAGGTTTAGTAATGACAATTCTTATACGGAGTCGGTGACCACTCGAATCCAAAAGGCAACCATCAAAGAATTAAGTGAAGGAGGGACATAAAGACCGATAATGGAAGAATTTAGTTTCGGAACGCTATCTACTGACGACTTGCGCTTAGAACAACTTAAGAGCCAACGCAAGGGATTGGTTCACTTAAATCGAATCGAGCCTCGCGATCCAATACCAGGTGAACCCGTACAGGTTTTTGCTCAATCCGCGAGTGATATTGACGTCAGACAAGTATTATGTCGCTACACAACGAACGGGATCAAACCCACAAACGACAAAAGTAACGAAGTCGTGTTCATTCAAAGCGCGGTTGAATGGGACACACTCAATTGGGGATATCTAACAACCTGGAAGGCACTCATCCCAGCACAACCAGCAGGCACAGTCATCAAATATCAGATTGAAGCGCTGCTTTCAGATGGTGGAGGATCACTACTGGCCGAAGACGGACGCCTTTTTTCCTACATTGTCGATGACCTTGAAGTACCCGGATGGGTACACGATGCCATTATTTACCAAATATTCATTGATCGCTTCTACCCAGGTAGTCATGCAGAATGGAATGCGGTTACCGGTCCCTCCGATTTCTACGGTGGCACAATCCGCGGTGTCATTGAGAAACTTAACTATCTATCAGATCTCGGCATAAATTGTTTGTGGTTATCGCCTTGTTTCCCAAGTCCATCTCATCATGGCTATGACGCAACTGACTTGTATAGCATTGAGCCTCGATTGGGGACTTTAGACGATCTTGAAGAGCTGATATCGGAGGCGCACCAACGCGGAATTAGAGTTTTGTTTG
>DASRZI010000492.1:0-6481 GCA_035686605.1 Candidatus Zixiibacteriota bacterium | reverse complement strand
GAACGAGGTCAATGTCAAGACCTTTTTGGGGAAATATCCAGACCAATTTGAGCTAGTGGCAACGTGAAACAAACGAAGAGCCAAGGGGAGATCTGACTATTACAAGTTGTCGATGACTCGATCCGAAGGGACGTCTTTACGCGTCCCGCAATTTAGCCCCAAAGTTATGGGCCAACTGCTTGACGATTCTGTCCCGCTGTTTTCGAACGGTCTTGTCGTTCAGGGTTTTGTTTGGCGCCTGGAAGGTCAAGTGGTAGGCCAAGCTCTTCTTCCCGGCTGGAATTGAACTACCCACATAGACGTCGAAAAGGGCTGCATCACGGAGGAGAAAACCTCCCGATATCTGAATATGTTGGGTCACTGTGGCGGCAGGAAGATCTTTATCGACGATAACGGCGATATCCTCATGGATCGCTGGAAAAATCGAAGCTGGCACAAAGGAACGTTCCTCTGGAACCATGGGAATGACTGTCTCGAGATCGATCTGGGCTGCGATGACCGGCCACTCCCCACGAATATCGAAGGCGTCGACAACCCGTGGCGCTAGTTCACCCATCCATCCGATCTGATGCTCACCTATGTGCAGTTTGGCTGTCCGGCCTGGGCGATAGGAAGGGTGTGTTCCCGCGGTAAATACTAGGTCTGGAACATGCAGTCCTTGGAAGAGGTCTTCCACGACCCCCTTTAGGTCGAAGTAATCTATAGATCCGGTCTCGCCGGCTTCACCCCAAAAGCTGTTATGCCGGGGTCCACGGGAGACGATGACCAGTTTGCGCAGCTCATCCGGTAAGATCCCTTCTTCGCTGGAGAGGTAAATCTGTCCCAGTTCGAACAAGGTAATACGATCCCGAAAACGACTGTTGCCGGCGACGATCTCCAAGATCGAAGCAAGCAGGCTGTGGCGCATGACGACCCGATCGATGGTGATAGGGTTCGTTATCTCAACATATGGTCTATCGTCAGGCCGGCTGTCCGGTGTTGGTAAGAGCTGGTTCTCTCGCTCTATGGACGTCAGCCGGTAGGTTATTACTTCTTGAAATCCTTGCCGGACCATCAGGTCTTTGATTCTTTCCTCAACATCCAGCTCCCGGTTGGTACGCTGCGGGGGTAATGAGTCCGCCATTTCTCTTGTGGGAATTCGATCGTACCCGTAAACACGGCAGACTTCTTCGACCAGATCCTGAGCGAATTCGATATCCATGCGATGGTCAGGAGATGTTACCCTGAGATAATCACCGTCAACCTCTACCTCAAATCCAAGCGATTCAAGAATCGCTTGGATCTCTTCCCGGCTAAGATCGATGCCGCCAATTCGCTTGACCTCCGCCACAGACAGCGTAACAGGCTCTAGCTTCGGTGGATTGGGGTAGTAGTCGATGATGCCCTGGGCGATGGTTCCACCGGCGTATAGCCGCATCAATTCGGCCGCCCTTTTTGCCCCAAGGAGAGCCTGGCTGGGGTGCACACCGCGGCTGAATCGGAATCCAGCCTCGCTGTTGATCTTCAAGGCAGTAGAGCTGCGCCGTATGTTGATGAAGTTCCAAGCCGCTGCCTCGAGCAGTACGTTCGACGTATCGTCGCTTATCTCGCTGTCCAGACCGCCCATTATGCCGCCGAGGCTTAAGTTTCCGGCGGGATCTGTGACCAGGATGTTGTAGGGCTCAAGTTCATGCTCTATTCCATCGAGAGTGGTCAGTGTCTCGCCATCGTCTGGCAGTCTGGTGTGAATGTGGACCGGGCCACTGGGATCGTATTCATCGGCCCGCCTCCTGAGAAAATCGTGGTCGAAGGTATGGTTTGGCTGTCCCATTTCGAGCATCACGTAATTGCTGATGTCCACCACCACATTGATCGGCCGCTGCCCGGCAAGGCGCAATCGATGCTGCATCCAGAATGGGCTTGGTTTCTGCTCGACTCCTTTGATGACCAGGGCAACAAAACGCGGATTCAAGTCCGGTCGATCGGTGCTGAGATTGACCATTCCTTCGGCTGGCGGACCTTCCATCACCAGTTCATAATCCGGTGGGCGCAGTTTCTGTCCGGTCAAGGCGGCGACTTCTCGGGCTACTCCAACAACGGATGCGCAGCGGGCGATATTGGGAATGATCTCGATATCCAGGACTGCATCACCAAGGACCTCTACCACCGGTGTTCCGGGTACGAGCTCCACGAGTGATTCGCTACCTTCGATGATAATTATCCCTTCATGGTCATCACTGAGTCCCAACTCCTTCTCCGAACACAGCATGCAGCGATTGTAGACGCCTCTTAGCGGTCGTCCCTTGAGTGTCATCTTCACCTGACCCTGTTTGTGCCCGTCGTACAGGGTCGCACCCTCCATGGCGAAAGGAGAATAAAGATGTTTTTCTCTCAAGTCTCCTTGAGCAAGATATGGAAACAGATTTGGGGCTCCGGTGACCGTCACTTCGTTTTCATCACCGCCATAGTCGACTGTGGCCAGCACCAATCGATCGGCGTCGGGATGCGGATTCACTTCCAAGATTTGTCCGACAACGATCTTCTCCAGGTCCCAAACCAGTCTATCGGTTCCTTTTCCGCCGGGAATTCCATAGTATTCCACATGGTTAACCTCTAGACCTGCAATGGTTAGCTTTTCTGCCAGTTGATCTATTGGCAGGGTGATATCGACATAGTCTGATAACCAAGAGATAGGAACGCGCATTGCTTAACTCCGCTATTGGTCTCCTGCTTCAGCAGGGGACTGGTTGGGTTAATGGCATCAAGCCATCCAAATCTGAGTAGTAGTTATTTGCTAAAAGATACCGCGAAAAATCTTTCATCCTCTAAAACTGTTCCAGGAACCTCAAGTCATTTCCCCAGAAAGCCCGTATATCGTCGATGCCGTACTTGAGCATGGCGATTCGTTCTGGACCCATGCCGAAGGCAAAGCCCGAGTATAAATCAGGATCGTAGCCGCCGTTTCGCAGCACGTTGGGATGTACCATGCCACAGCCCAGTATCTCGAGCCAGCCGCTGTAACGGCATACCTGGCAGCCATCACCACCGCAAAGAATGCATTCCACATCCATCTCTGCGCTGGGTTCGGTGAATGGGAAGTAATTTGCCCTGAATCTTGTCTTTCTGTGAACTCCAAAGATACGCCGGGTAAAGTCCACCAACGTTCCCTTCAATTCGGCCATGGTGATGGATTTTCCTACTGCCAGACCCTCCACTTGAGTAAACTGGATCTCGCTCCGGGCCGTGATTTGTTCATACCGGTAGCACATGCCCGGCAAAACTACTCTAATGGGCTCGGGGCAGTACTCGTGCATGGCATGGATCTGGCCCGGGCTTGTGTGTGTCCGCAGAATAACCCCTGGCGAGTTCGTGTAGAATGTGTCCCACAGATCCCGCGCGGGATGATGGGCCGGAATATTCAAAAGTTCGAAGTTGTACTCGTCGGTCTCGACTTCCCGAGAGCGATAAACCTGAAACCCCATATCTCCCCAAATCCGATTGATTTCACGAAGGGTCTGGGTGACGGGATGCAGCCTCCCTTGCCACTGCCGGCGGCCCGGCAAAGTTACATCAAGAGCATCAGCTGCCGAAGCTGCTCCCGACTCCTGCAGCTGAATTTGTGCCAGGCGATCCTGGTATGCTTCTTCGAGCTCGCCCTTCACCTCATTTACGCGACGGCCGAAAACGGGTCTCTCCTCCGCACTCATCTGGCCCACTTGTCTGGCCAGCAGAGTGATACTGCCGCGCCGGCCGAGCGTCTCCTTGTGCCACGTATCAAGATCAGCTGTTGATCTCGTCTTTTGAAGCGCTTCGATTGAAACTTGGTAGCTCTCTTCAAGTTGTTGAATCATTGGACTTTATCCATTTGACAGAAGTCATTTTCAATTTGGTCATACTATCCAGCTTACAGCAGAAGTAGGACGCAGCACTTTCCACTTTGAAGATGTGGGATTATCACCTGCGACTAAAAAGCTTAACACGGCCTCTGTAAGGTGCCAATAAAAAAGGACGCGGTCTCTAAGCCGCGTCCTTCAGTTCTCCGTGTCGTCGCCCGCTATCTTCAGGTCAAACGATCCTCCCACTTAGGTGCGGCATCGTTAGTGCCGGTAAATAAGAAGCTAAAGAAGACCTTGTTTTCGACCATTGAAATAATCCTCATCAGGTTGGCATCCTGTAGGATGAAATCTTAGCAGTTCGTATTTCTCTGGTCAAATACACCTACCGGCCAAAGATTTATCACCCTACTCCTCTTCTTCTGTCCCTCCAGCATACACCGCTGGCTCATCTTCCTTAACTTCTTCCCTGTCCATATCTAAAGCCACGCTGCGCTGAAACTGCTTCTGTCCAATAGCGACTAAGACAATGCTGAGACCATAAAGAATAAATAGAGGAACCATGGTGAGTATCATCGTTACCGGATCTATTGATGGGGTTACGAGCGCCGCCAGTACGGCAATACCCACAATGGCGACTCTCCAATGTTCGCGCAGCGTCCCCGAATTGATCACACCTACCCTGGATAAGAAGTAGAAAATAAGGGGAAGTTCAAAACTCAATCCAATCCAGAAGAGAAATGACGTGGCGAAGCCAATATATTCATTGCTGGTCCACTGGGCCCAGAAGATCTCGGACATGAAATCGGATAGAAAGAGGATGGCAGCTGGCAGCAGAACAAGCCAAGCGAAGGCCACACCTATTAGAAAGAGGAATGTGGCGCTGGGAACGAAAATGTAGACAAAACGCCTTTCGTTCTCATGCAAGCCTGGAGCGATGAACAACCACAATTGGTAAAGCATCCAGGGCATGGAGATGATGGCTCCGCACATCAAGGCTACTTTGAAATAGGTTTCGATTCCTTCAGTAGGGCTGAGAGTTTGAAGCTGTGCGCCATATGGGTCTATCAGGATCGCGAGAATTTGTTCGGCGAAGGCGAAGCAAATTACCGTAGCCACGACCAGCCCCGCGGCCGCCCAGGTTAGACGAATCCTAAACTCGTTCAGATGCTCGAGGATAGTTTGTCCATCGAGCAAAGCAGCGTCGTCACTCACGATTCCCGATCCTCCGGCACGTCGATAGCCTTAGGCAGCGCTGGTTTTTCTGCATTAGTTGCGGTAGATACCAGGTCGGGTTGTGCTTCAACAGCGTCCGGCGAAGCAGTTTTGGCTTCCTTCACCGTTGAGGATCCTTTAAGCGCCGTTTCTCCCTCTGTCACAGCTTTCTTCGCATCGGCGATAATAGCCGCGTTCTGCTGGCGCAAGTTTCTCGGCACCTCAGACAGTTCCCGGCGTAGAGCCTCAACTTCCTCTTGCAAGGATCTTACATCCCTTAAGGCGCCCTTCATCTCGCCCGAATCGACTGCGTCTAACTCTGCGTTTAGCTGCCGCGCGAATTCACGGGACACTCTCTGGAATTGGGCCGTAATTTTCCCGAGCATCCTGGCAATGTCCCGAATCCGGTGAGGTCCCATGACCAGGCCAGCCAGCAGAAGAATGATAACTAATTCAGGTAAACCTATGCCAAAGAAGCTGTCCATAATCGGTTGGGGAACTCAATTCCGGATTGTGTGTTTGAGGTTAATGGTTCGAATAAACATGGTGACCCTTGTTCGCGGTGAAGTTTGGTGGTGGATGGGAACTTTGGGCATTGGGGGAGGTGAGTGGTCGAATTTCCAAGACGTAGATCAGGTCTTCCTCTTATCCCGGCTCGTACGCTGTTAGTAATTCCTGGCGTAGTTGAGGGACATGGTCGGCAAGTGTTCCCAAAACACCATTTATAAATCGGGGAGCACTGTCCGAACCGTATAGCTTGGCCAACTCTACAGCTTCATTAATCGCAACTTTGACTGGGGTCTCATCATCAACCAGAAATTCAAAAATCGCGATGCGTAGAATGTTCCGATCGATTATAGCCATCTGGTCTAGTGGCCACTCTGGTGCATAGCGAGCGATGACCAGGTCCATGCCGCTTTGGTGTTCCAGAATACCCGCCATAAGCTTGTGGGCGAACTCCTCACCCTGCTCGTCCAGAGGTTGGTCGAGAATCCGGCGCTCGAGAACGACGTCAGGTGCGTGACCAGCCAGATCTACTTCATAAAGGGCTTCCAGGGTTGCGCGCCTTGCCCGCCGTCTTGCTTTCATAGAATCATGCTGTCTCGTCTAAAGTGTAAACGACGTCCTCAACATGGACGTTTACCGTTTCAACGGATAAACCAACCATCTTGTCAACGGCTTCAACCACGGCTTCCTGAATCTTCTGGCTCGTCTCTAATACGTTGACATGGGGATCCATCAAGACATAGATCTCGAAGCGAATGATTCCGTCATCGTAATCCAAGATGATGCCATCTCGTCCGGAAGTCCTCCTAAATAGTCGACCCATGTCGGCTGGTATAGCCGCCATTTGATTGACGCCTTCCACATCCAATGTTGTATAGTGCACAATGGTTGTTAAGACTTCGGGAGCAACTTCAATGCGTCCAATGCTTTCTGGAACTTCTTGTTCG
>DASRZI010000491.1:0-5404 GCA_035686605.1 Candidatus Zixiibacteriota bacterium | reverse complement strand
TAACATCATGGTTTTTGTGAGTTATTTCTGTGCTGCGATTCAAACAGTTTTCCCCACCGGTTGTGGGGAGGTGCTTGAACTCATGAACGCTATTTCAACGCCACCGCCACGAATCATCACGATTGCGCTCGTCAATGAGTTAGATGCCCTCCACAGAGGACATCAGCCACTGAATCAGGATCATCATTCCAAAACAGGCTTGATATTGGCCCTTGACGATTACTATAAGATCACCGAGCCTGCTATCCACCAGTTCCTGTCTGAACTGATCGTTTACCTGCCCCAAGGTATACACCTGGCATTAGCCAGCCGAATCGATCCGCCGTTACCGCTAACTAGATTAAGAGCAAACCACGAAATGACCGAGGTACGCACGGCCGATCTACGACTATCGCAAGCAGAAGTCGGGGCTTTGCTCGCCTTTGCTTCAGGCAGAGATTTAAGTAATGAAACCATCAAGTTGTTTGAGAAGAAAACCGATGGCTGGGCAGCTGGCCTGAGATTGGCCGCATTGTCTATTCGCGATTTGCCTGACGTTACACTCTTTGCCCAAAGATTTCAAGAAACCAATAACCCGGTTATTATGGATTACCTGGTGAGTGAGGTTCTTTCCCAACAATCCCTTGCCTATCGGGAGTTCTTGCTGCATACCTCGATCCTGGAGCGGTTTAACGCTGACCTTTTCGACGCCATCCTTTGGCAGAAGGGTGACACGGCGCCGGCAGCAGTTGATCTCAGTAACAGCCCATCTCGATCTATCCTGAGGGAACTAAATGCCGTCAATCTGTTCCTGATCCCTCTTGATCAACAAGCAGAGTGGTACCGGTATCACCACCTGTTTCGTGACATGTTGCTGCATCGACTGCGGCAACAGTACAGCCCAGAGCACATCGCTGCCCTCCATAAGCTCGCCAGTCGCTGGTTTGAGGAGCATGGCTTTATTGAAGAGGCGCTTACCCATGCCTTTTTGACCGGGGATCTGGATCATGCTGCGGAAATAGTCTCCCGGCAGCGTTACGAATTAATGAACCTGGCTCGCTGGCAACGTCTGGATCGCTACTTGCATCTCTTCCCGCCTGAATATGTCGACCAAACACCTGGCTTGCTGATGCTGAAAGCCTGGCTCTTGTATCATCATGGCCATTACAGTCAACTGCCGCCCACTATGGCTAAGCTTGAGGCAATGTTGGAAGTGGAAGCGCTTTCCCCCCAGGCGTTAGGTCACTTCAAGGGCGAAATGAGTGCCTTGCGCAGCATGCTGTTTTATTTTGGATCCGATCTAGAGCAGACGATCGTGGAAGCAAACTTTTCGCTAAAGAACACCCCGCCGGAATTATGGATTGTTCGCACCTTAGCCCGGGTCTACTTGGCCGGCGCGTTCCAGATGAAAGGCGACCTGCGACCTGCTTTCGATATCATTTACCACGGTGTCGACCAGGAGGTTGTCCAGAGTGATGCTTTGCGAGCAACGATGCTCATTACCGCCTGCTCCCTACATTGGATGGCGGCTGATTTGCAGGGCTTGGAATTGGCCGCCGCGCAATGTCTAAAACTTTTCAGCCAGCCCAGCGCGGCTGAAATCAAAGGCTTCGCCCATTACCACCTGGGCTGCGTTTATTATCAGCGAAACGATCTCGCCGCGGCCGAAGGGCAGTTCATTCTCGTCGTCAGGCAGCCGTATCTGAATTATGGCGACTGCTATGCCCACAGCGCTTTCGGGCTTGCCCTGGTCTATCAAGCGCAAAACCGGCCGGAAGATGCCTGCGAAGTAGCCGCCGAGGTCGTTGCTTTCATGTTGGAAACGGGAAACACGACCTTGCTGGCGGAAGCCCAGGCATTTTAGGCTGAGCTGGCTCTGCGACAAAATCGGCTCGCTTTAGCTGATCACTGGGCGGCCCAGTTCACTTCAATCCCTCCCTTGTCACCCATGTTCAGGCTCTACCGGCCCCTGTTAACGCTGGCGAAGATCTGGCTGGCTTGCGACACGCCCACCTGTTGCCAACGAGCGGCCGAATTATTGGATCAGTTGCAGAAATATACAGAGTCTACCCACAAGACAACTGTTTTGATCGAGGTTTTACTCTTGCAGGCCATAAGGCAAGATACCGGTGGCGATGAAACCAGTGCCCTAAGGCTGCTGGAGAAAGCAATTGAGCTGGCCGAGCCCGGCGGTTTCGTGCGACTTTTTGTGGACTTAGGCCCACCGGTTACCCGGCTCCTGAACCTTCTGCATAGGCAAGGGGTGTCTCCGGATTACATCGGCCCGATCCTGACCTCATATCCTTCTTATACCACGGACGATGGACGAATGACGGAGCCATCTCCATCGTCACCCCTGGTTGATCCCTTAACATCTCGCGAAATGGAAGTACTCGAGCTGCTAGCCCAACGCCTGACCAATAAGGAAATCGCCGAGCGGTTAATTATCTCACCAGGAACAGTCAAAACCCATGGTCTCAATCTCTATGCCAAGCTGGGCGTACATGGCCGTCAACAGGCTGTTGAAAGAGCCAGGGAGCTTTCGCTATTATCTATCTCCTAAGTAAACAGCCACAATTTCTTCGGCAATGAATTCTGCTGGCGGCCGTTTACATCAAGGCCATTGCGCATGCGGTATTGTATCTTGTTCCAATAAGATTTGAGCAATATCTCGGAGCCATCGTTCCACGTCTCGATAAATCTACCGTTTCTCTACCATTTTGGTAGAGGCATCCCCCTGCTAATTCTGACAAACTGTTAGGCAGCAATAACCTTGATTCTGAGTTCTATGCTCATAAGAGGTGTCTGCATGGCAGAATCCAGTCGAAAATTGAATATGCATAGGCCGGCCGTGTTCCGCATCTGTATCCAGGGCGAACTAGACGAAGATTGGTTCGAATACTTTGGCGCCCAATCGGCCTCAGTTGAAACGGACAAGATGGGTAACGCCATAACCGTCATTATGAGTGAGCCCATGGATCAGGCGGCGCTGGTCGGTTTGGTCAACCACTTGAACGCCTTAGGGATACCGCTGATCTCTGTGGAACCTATCTGATTTGAACCATGTTGTAGGCCTGAATGCGATGCCGTTTCATCGTCATGGCAGGTGAAGGTAAGGAAGAAGAAACATGAAGGTTCCATGTTCAAGGTGGCTCTGGCTGCTTTTATCAGTTGCTTTGATTCCCATTTCCTGTCGCCAGGAAGAGCCGGTGCCGGCCCCAGGGCTAGAACTCGAACGCTTTCCGGCTCAAGTTACAACCTACAACTTAGGTGAGACGACCATCCTCCAGGACCAGTTCCCCGAAGAAAGCCCTTTCCGCCATATGCCCGTGAGGTTGGAAGGTGTCATTGGCGTACCTGAGAGTGATAGTCAGCATCCGGTGGTTCTCATCATGCATGGTAAACACATCGAGTGCCCGGTTGAATTCGAATGGCCATGCTCAGCCGAGGAAGAGCATAAGAATTACGAGGGTTTCACCTATCTGGTAGAAGCCCTAGCTAAAGCCGGCTATGTTGCGCTAGCCATAAACGTCAACGCCGAACATACTTTGGGCTTTGGCGAGGGGCCACCAACGGTACGAACTCAACAACTGATTGATCTCCATTTAGGGGAACTGGCGGCCGCCAATGCCGTCGAATCGGACGCATTTGGCCTGGATTTATCCGGCCGGGCCGATATGACCCAAATGGTCTGGCTGGGTCACTCCCGCGGCGGCGATATCGCCAACTGGATTATCCGAGACCAAAAACTGGATCGATCAGCCAGGGAGATCGGGTATGGTCCTGTCCAAGGATTAATCCACGTGGCCGCCCCGGCCGCTTTCATCGATTCTCTTCCCGCGGTGGATTTGCCTACGGCGCTTATTCTACCGGCTTGTGACTGGGATGTGTTGGCCTTGACGGGCCAACAATTCTACGAGTCGGCGCGCTTTGATCCAGATCGGGTTAATTTTCTCTCGTCAATCTACCTGGAACACGCGAATCATAATTATTTCAATTCAACTCTGCCGGCTGACCCGCTGTTAGATGACCGGCCAGACTGTGAAGCGAACGTGCTGTTGGACCCTCAAGCGCAGCAAGATTTTTTGGTTCAATACACAATTGATTTCCTGCAGACATTGTACGCCGAACCCGACCTGGCCCAGGCTGCCTATCAACGCCTGGGCATCCTGCCGTCTGAACCAGCCCCTGACGAGCTTTACGGCGCCCTGGCCAAAACAACACTTGCGCCGGCAAAGCCGGATACGCGGCCGTTGATCCGGCCTGAGAGCGAGCAGGAGCTGTCCGTGAATCTGTTAGGCGGTGATGTCCAATTGACGGGTATTCAGGCTACCTTCTGTCCTGAAGGGTACTACGTACCCGAGAGCGCGCCCGGAACTGAGCCCTGCAAACGAGTCAACCTCAATCAGCCCGGCAACCCACAGCAATTGGCCGTCCAGTGGGAAGATTCCGGCGCCGAATTTCGCACGTCCATGCCGAAAACAGCTGTTGATTGGAGCCAATATGCCGCTTTACAACTTCGGGTGGCGCTCGATCCTCTGTCCGAGCTGAATGTCGAGGGGCAGCCGTTATCATTTACCGTAGAACTGGTGGACGGCCGTGACCGCAGCTCCCATGTTACCGTGTCCGATGTCGAATATCCTCCAGGCGTCCGTCTGCCTAACGATCACTTTGAAGGTGATTCATTCAGCGGTCACGTCACCATGCCAACCCTGCGTATACCTCTTGAAGAATTCGAGGGTATCGACCTGGCAAACATTACCGAAATAGCCCTGCTGTTTGACCAGACCCAAGCCGGCGCTTTGTTCATTGCCGACTTAGAGATGGTGAAGGGAGACTCATAACTAATCAAAGGAGTAAACATTATGGAAGACCAAACACAAGACGATCTGACCGGTCAAGGTGAGGCGACGCCAGAGAAGCAGGGTCAGAGCAACACGCTGATAATTATTTTGGTAGTGGCGCTGGTTCTGGCCCTGGCCGGTATTATCTTTTTATTAGTCGCTTACGTCTTTGGCAACGGATCCGGATCCGAAGGGGAAGCTGTGTTGCCGCCGCCAGGAGAAACAGTCGAAGCGACCGTGATCCCGCCCACACCTGAGCCGGGCGATCCTACGGCTACTGTTATTGCCCGGAAGGGTGTTAACGTGCGCACCGGCCCTGGCCTTAACTTCCCCATTATCGGGATTGCCCCATTCGGCAGTGCCCTGGAGGTTGTCGGTGTCAGCGCCGATGCGACCTGGTGGGTTGTCAACGTACCCGGCGTACCCAATAATTACGGTTGGGTGTCAGAAGAGTATGTTGATGTTCAAAATGGTGGCAACGTCTTAGTTATCCCCTCACCCCCTACGCCGACGCCGGCCGCCACGCCGACGGCGACCCCAGCGCCTGATATCATCTTCACGGCCAACCGTACGACAATCAA
>DASRZI010000490.1:0-11538 GCA_035686605.1 Candidatus Zixiibacteriota bacterium | reverse complement strand
AGGTGTGTACCACCGAGCAATTGTCACCCTCAGTTCCGATCCATCTGACAAGGTGTAGCTCTGTTGGACGGAGCCCTTTCCGAGCGTCGTTTCGCCGATAAGTATACCCCGATCAAGGTCGTTTATCGCACCGGCGACTATTTCCGAGCCACTGGCGCTTCCCTTATTTACAAGCACAACGAGAGCAATGGCTTCTGCAAGATCTCCATCGTCTGATTCAAAGATCCGCTCGATCTCCTCAGTATCACGCTGGTAGGCGACGATGCCTTCTGGAAGAAAGAGATCGCTTACCTCGATAGACTCAGACAACAACCCGCCCGGATTGTCCCTCAGGTCAAGAATCAATCCAACCGGTTCCGACGCTAAAAGCTCTTCTATGGCCTCCGATAATTGCTGGCTGGCGCCATTACTGAAGGTTGTCAGCCGGACATATCCAATACGCTCATCCAGCATTCTTGATGAGACAACAGGGATATCAATTCGTTCTCGGACTATTGTTATTTCAAAAGTTTCGCCGGTCTCCTCCCGCATAATTGTCAATCTAACCTCTGTTCCCCTTGGCCCCGTAACAATTGCGACAATCTCGACCAGGGCCATTCCTTTAATAGAGTGACCGTCAACTTCTGTGACGATATCACCGCTCAACAATCCGGCTCTATCAGCCGGCTGTCCGTCGATTGGTCTAACGATTAATAGATTTCCGTCATCAGTCAGGTCAACAAAGGCGCCGATGCCTTCATAACCTCCTTGAATTTGGATCCTGGAGCGTTCTGCCACATCGGGAGGAATGAACCGGGTAAATTGATCATTGAGCAGCTCCATCGAACCAACGATGGATTGATAGGTGACATCAGAAGAAGTTGGCAGAGAACCATCAAATTCCCTATTGATGATATTCCATACTTCCAATAACAATTCAGTATCTACTTCCTCTAGGTCAACGGGAAGTCGAATCTCGTCCTCGATCTCTTGTTCCTCTTCCTCGGATTGCTGCTGGCTATCAGCTACCTCAGAAGAAGGGGTCTGACCGCTACTTTGAGCAGTAGGAACCGCGTCTCTTTCTTCGATGAACAGGTCGGAGATTTGACTCCCGCCCGATTCGGGTTCAGGCTCCGGCTGGTCCTCGAATGCATCTGCTGCCTCAGCGAGTTCCGCTTTAGGAGTGGTATTGGGCCTTTCATCGCCGGCTGCAGACTCGCGCCCAAGGGCAAATGCACCGACAGCGACAAGGGCGCCTATAAGGACTACTACCACGCTAGCAGTCAGAATCGCTAGTATGCGTTTGGATTTATCTGTCATTCTCTATTCCAATTCAGGGATCTACCCCTGCTGGCTAATAAATGCTACTGCTCGTTCCAATACCTCGTCGATACCGCTATCAATCGCTTCTTGGGTCAATTCAACAACGATATCAGGTTGTAGACCCTCCTGGTCAAGCTGTGTACGATTTGGGGTAAGCCATCGGGCGGAGGTCACATGAACCGACGAGCCATCGCTAAGATCGAAAACAAGCTGCACCGAGCCTTTGCCGAAAGTGGGGCGTCCGATCAGAGTCGCCCTATCACGATCCTTCAGGGCTCCGGCAACAATTTCTGCGGCGCTTGCGGTGCCCTCGTCAATCAAGACGACAACGGTCATACCTTCAGCAAGCTCACCCTTGGCGGCGCTGTATTCCTCTTCCGCACCATCCTTATTGGCTTGAAATACGACGGTTCCTCCGTCGAGGAAGTGATCGCTGACGTCCACTGCGGCATCTCGCAGCCCGCCACCATTTTGACGAAGATCGAGTATCAGGTGCTCAGCCCCATCCTCGCGCAGGCTGACTACTGCTTCTTCAATTTCTTTGCCGCTTTCGCCTGTGAATCTGGTCAACCTGACGAATCCGATCGTTTCGTCTTCGGGGAGTAGCCGATAGGTAACCGATGGCATTAGAATTGTTGCCCGGGTGATCGTAACGTCTGATGGTTGCTCGCTGTCTCGGTGTAGAACTGTGAGAATAACTTCTGTGCCTTGTTCGCCCCGAACGAGCTCGGCTACTTCTTGGACAGTCGTTTCAGGCGTCAATTCCTGACCATCGACGGCAAGCAGAATATCTCCCGAAAGGATTCCGGCCTCCTCCGCAGGATTGCCAGGAATCGGCTCCAGTATAAATACTCCATCTTCATCTCTAGTTAGCTCAATTCCTACACCGCCGAAGTTGCCACGCAAGCGCTGCCGTTCTTCTTCTCTGGCAATGGGCTCGACAAATATGGTATACGGGTCTTCGAGAACGCTGAGCGATCCACGAGCAGCTCCGTAAGTTACTTCCTGACCTGACGGCATTTCACCGATGAAATTCTCGTCAACCCGGTCCCAAGCCTCCCAAAACACAGCGAATTCATCATCAAAGTCGCTATTGGAACTTCGACCCAACCTGGTCTCTACCAACTCATTAACAAGGAACCCCGCACCGAAAGATAGGAGTACCAATAGAACCACCATAACGATGGCTAAAAGATCACGTTTATTACTCCGCATTGGACCTTCCGCAAAACAGCCAGGACCGGCCAAATAAATATCTCTAGGCCACTCCCGGCCGAACTCTGAATACGCTCGATTTGTCCCTTTAAGGGGCAGTCAGTATACTTCACCTGATTTACCTATCCAAGTGCAGGAGCCTTGATACAGGCCATTTCTAACGTAGTACCCAGAGTATCCAGAACGCGATATTTTTGGATACTTAACCTAATACAAACCCGTACTCCAATCATGGGAAATGACTGGCGAATAAACTGGAAAGCAATAATAGCCATCCTCCTCAGCTGTGCTTTCATTATGGTTGGTTCTGACGGAGCGAGCCAGGCGCAAGATGCCGACACCTTTGCGGAAGCGAGAGCATTGCTTGATCAGCTAACCGTTGAAGAGCGCGTCGGTCAATTGTTTTTGGTCCCTTTCCGGGGTGACAGCGCCGAACCAGAGAGCGATATTGCCGATCTCATCACCAACTACAAGGTAGGAGGAGTTATTCTGCTTTCCAAGAATGACAACATCTCCTCCTTAGAGGATACGGCAGCACAAGTTTCAAACCTCGTTAATTCGCTGCAAACCCTCGCACTCCTTGGGGCGCCAGAGCCCTCCCTCGATGAAATCGAGGGTAATCTCCAATTATCGACCAGGATTGCGCTTCCAACGATTGAATCCACAATCATCTCGATACCCTTGTTTATTGGGACGAATCACGAGGGAGATGGGCCACCTTACACTGAAATCAGGAATGGGACATCTCAGCTGCCAAATCAGATGGCAATTGGTTCAACGTGGATGCCCGAGCAGAGCAAGGCAGCTGGGTTAATCGCTGGGAATGAGCTGTCCTCCCTGGGAGTCAATCTTCTTTTTGGACCCTCTCTGGACGTTCTTGAGAACCCTAAACCTGATAATGGGGCCGGACTTGGCAGCAGAACCTTTGGAGGAGATCCCTATTGGGTTGGCTTGATGGGAAAGTCCTATATTCAGGGTGTACATGAAGGTAGTGACGGCAGGTTGGCATTAATCGCCAAGCACTTCCCAGGGTATGGTAATAGTGACCGTCCAATCAATCAAGAGATAGGTACAGTCAGCAAAACTCTCGTCCAACTGCTCGAAGTTGAACTGAAACCATTTCTCGCCGTGACTGGCGGGGCAACTGAACCCGGATCTGTCGTAGACGGTTTGATGTCAGCCCACGTGAGATATCAAGGCTTTCAGGGAAACGTCGGTTCTGCGACTGCACCGGTCAGTCTCGATCCGCAAGCAATGAGCTCGTTGGTTCAGCTGCCTGAAATTGGGGAGTGGCGCAATGATGGAGGGATTTTGGTCTCTGATTCACTAGGCGCTCCGGCGGTTCAGAAATTCTATGACGATACTGGACAGGAATTTCCCCACCGGTTGGTAGCAAAGGATGCCCTTCTGGCTGGCAATGATCTGATGCTTCTGACCGATTTTGCTTTAGATGGTGGAACTTATGAACAGCAGCAAGAAAATATCAAAGACACGATCCTGTGGTTCCGTGAAAAGTATGTAACTGACCAGACCTTCCAGCAAAGAATCGACGACGCGGTTCTTCGAAATCTGCAGTCAAAGATTGATCTGTATGATGGCGATTTTGATACCAGGAATATATTAGTCTCCAGGCCAGATCTGGAAGAGAGAGCTCTTCAGAACAGTGCTGAGATGTTTGATCTCGCCCAGAAGGCGATAACGTTGATCTCTCCCAGCCCTGCAGATCTCGTCGAGCAACTTCCCCCAGGTTTGGACGATCAGATCGTCATTTTCACCGATCTGCGCACAGAACAACAATGTACTGAGTGCCCGCCACAATCATGGCTGGCAGTGGATGCATTTGAGCAGCGCATGGTCGCCCTCTACGGATCCGAAGCAAGCGGGCAAGTGCAGCAAGGCCAGTTCGCAAGCTTTTCATTCGAGGATTTAGACGACTATCTGAGCGGTGGAGCCGAAGAGCTGCCTTTGCCTGAACTGGTGTTGACGGCGACGATCACACCTGGTGAGAGCCCGGAAGCGACTGGAGGGACACCTACACCTGCTCCCACCCCTACCCCACCACCAGCCTTCCTAGTCCAGAATGCTCTGGCTGATGCGGATTGGATCATCTTCGCCATGTTGGATCCGAACCAGTCGTTCGAATCTTCCAATGCCCTAGATCGATTCTTAGAGCAGAGACCTGATGTCGCCCGCAGCACAAAGACGATCGTTTTTGCCCACAGTGCACCCTATTTTTTGGACGCGACCCAGATCAGCCAATTAACGGCCTACTTTGGCGTTTACAGCAAGATGGATGTTTTTGTTGACGCATCCGTCCGGGCACTATTTCAAGAAGCTCCCCTTCAAGGCAATTCCCCGGTTGGTATTGAAGGTATCAGGTACGACTTACGACAAGTAACCGAGCCTGATCCAGTCCAGGTAATCGAACTCTACATTTTGGATGAAGGAATCCCTACGTCGCCCGCCAGCGAAGCGCCACTGGAAGTAGTTCCTGGAGCAACCTTGCGCCTTCAAACTGGCATTATTATGGACCACAATGGAAATCCAGTTCCAGACGGAACGGTGGTCCAATTTATCCAGCAGGACAGGATCCAAGGCTTCGTAAATGTGATCGATGAACGGCCGACTGCAGCCGGATTCGCCAACCTCGATTATTTACTAGAAGCGCGTACCGGAAACTTTCGAATCACGGCCTCAGCGGGAGAGGCAATTGCGTCCCAACAGATCGATATTGTCATAGGCGAAAACGCGATCGTCAGCATAAACACACTCACGCCAACGGCGACACCCACCAGCACGCCGACCACTACTCCAACCTCGACACAGACGCCGACGATTACTCCCTCGCCAACCGCCACGGGTACGCCCGTTCCGACTCCAACGGCATTGCCGCTAGAAGAGCAGGTTGAGCCATCAATACTGAGTCTTAACGCTACAGGACAGATGCTCTTAGCCTTCGGCGTCGGCCTTCTTGTCACTGGTTCTGCTGGAATCGCTGTCGGCCGGACTGAATACGGAACCGCGAGCAGTACCCTTCGCTGCGTGATGTGGGGCCTCATTGGCGGGCTCCTTTTCTACATTTACTTCTCTCTTGGCCTGCCGGGCGTCTCGTGGCTGGATAATCTGGGCTACTGGGCTGGATTGATAACGACCTTAGCTGGCGGCCTTTTAGGCCTTTTGGTTTATCGTCTAACCTACGACCGCCATTAGCAGGTCGCTGGAGGTCCTTTCAAAAGGGAGCGGCTGCAGCAGCTACTGCTGCCTGTAAATTGAAAGATCCTCCCATGAACGTGGGTCCTCAAGGGGTTCGATATGGGTGAAGGCTGCGATGGGGGTTAATGCCAAACGTACTTCTCGCTCGATATCTTCAAGAAGACTATGGCCCATCTGGACTGTCCAGTCGCCAGGCACCTGGACATGGACTGACATGAATCGTTGGGCTCCTGATTGTCGCGTACGCAGGGCGTGATATTGGACGCCGTCGACGGCGTAGTTGTTGAGAATCTGCCGAATTATATCCACTTCGTCATCCGGAAGAGCCACATCCATCAGGCCAGTTAAGGAATCCCTGATCAGTTTTAAGCCCGAGAATACGATCTGTACTGCCACTGCAAGAGCGATTATGGCGTCTAGGCGAAGCCAGCCGGTTAGTGCGACGGCCACGACTCCCAACAGCACTCCTGCTGTAGTCCACACATCGGTCATTAAATGGCGGGCATCGGCTTCCAGGGTCATAGACCTATACTGCCGGCCCGCGCGCAGCAAAATACGGGCTACATATAGGTTTAGAAGCGCAGCTATGACCGAAACGAGCAGCCCTAAACCAACTTTCTCAAGGGGCTGCGGATCCAACAGCCGGGTTATCGCAGAGACCGAGATGACGATGGCTGCCACAAGGATCAGACTGCCTTCCACTCCCCCGGCGAAGTATTCAGCCTTCGTGTGACCGTATTCATGTTCCTTGTCGGGTGGTAGAGCGGCGACACTTAGGACAGCCAGGGCAACGAAGGCGGCTAGCAAATTGACGCTAGATTCTATGGCATCCGAGAGAAGACCCACCGAACCTGTCATCAGATATGCAGATGCTTTCAAGCCAATAGTAAGCAGCGCTGCAGTAATAGACAGCCATGCGTATTTCTTAAGAGATTTTCTATCTTCCATTATTCATTGGGCGTTTGGTTATAGGCCAGCGCGGCTGCTTTATCTTCTTTATAACGCCGGGTGATGTTGGGTATCAGGTATTCTTCAAAGGCTCGGATGGAGCCATACGCCGGCTGCCACCCCCATTCTTTCCTTGCCGCATTGTCGTTAAGGTCGGCCGGCCAGCTATCAACGATGTTTTGACGCTTTTCATCGGGTGCGAAACCAATCTCAACCCTTGGAAAAGCATCTGACACGAGTTTGCGAACTTCCTCGGCCGTGAGGCTAAAGCTGGTCACATTATATACCCGGCTTTTGATCGAATCCGCAGGAGCATTCGCTAGCCGCTCGATAGCGGTAACCGCGTCTGGCATAACCATGAATGGGATGACTGTATCAGGTCTCACGAAGCAATCGTACCTGTTGTTCTGGGCAGCGGCATGGAGCATTTCCGGCGCGTAGTCACTCGTCCCCCCGCTGGGAACTGTGAAGGCGCTGATCAATCCCGGAAAACGCAGCGCACGGAAATCAACCGGAACGGGCCGTTTAGATTCCAGTTGGTGATAGTACCGGCTGTAGTAGTTTCCCAGAAGCTCACAGTACAGCTTGTTGCAGCCATACATCGTAGTTGGATAGTTCCACTCCCACTCTTTTACCTTTCCGACCATCGCTTTGGTCTCTAAATCTGGCATTCCATAAGCCGCAATTGAGCTCGGAAATATGAAACGAACTGCCTGCCCTCTCCGTTCAGATTGCTCGGCAGCCAGGTGAAGCAGAGTCATTGCCCCGTCGACATTCACACGATGAGCCATCTCCGGTGCAAACTCGGCCCGTGTGGACAGAAGAGCCGCCAGGTGATATATGACATCAAACTCGTACTCGCTTACTAGGCGGTCCAGCAAAGCCTTGTCCAGGATATCGCCTTCTACATGTTTGACTGAAGGAGATAGATTTCCCGGGAGTGGTCTGAGATCCATCGTCAACAACTGGCACTCATCCGCTGCAGACAATCTTTCCACCAAGGCCTGCCCCATCTCTCCTGCCGCCCCAGTAACAAGAACTACCCTTTTACGCATCGTTTTCTCCTGATGCTAATTCTATAACTTACAAGTTTAAATAATGCAAACAATGCACAATATATGATGTCGTAGTGAGACTACTCCGGAACCCTAGAAATCGTAGTCCCTCGTCGATAGATTCTACGGTTGGTGTCTGTTTTGGCAACTTTATAGCGAATGGTACACTCCGCTATTGTTTTGCTCAAAGATAGACGGACTTGGCCGGCTATCGAAGGGATCCATCAAGATTGAAACACATACTAAGTCAGCGATACATACTTCTCTTCTGGCTGCCATTATTCGCTAGCTGGCTGCTGATGACCTCCGAAGGACCAATCATTAGCGCTGTCATAAATCGCCTTCCGAACGAAGTGATTATGCTGGCTGCTCAAGGGATCGTCGTCAGTCTATCGGTCACGATCGAGAGTCCTATCATCAACCTGCTCGCGACTTCGACGGCCCTAACGAAAGACAGAAGTTCGTACTTGCTGCTAAGAAAATTCACCTTCCACTGGATGATTCTTCTTACTTTGATCACTGCTTTAATTGGATTCACCCCTCTTTTTGACCTGGTAGTTATAAAGGTGATGGGAATACCTGATGCGGTCGCCTACTGGGTGCGAATCGGATTACGGATCATGTTATTCTGGAGCGCTGCCATCGCCTGGCGACGGTTCCTCCAAGGAGTCATGATCCACTTCGGTCAAACCCGGAAAGTCGCGTGGGGCACGGTTGTCCGGTTGATCGCTTCAGCGGGAACGGTTGTTGTTCTGGCGTATTTGACTGACGAGTCGGGCGTCGTCATCGGAGCGACAGCCTTGATGGTGGGTGTCATTGCCGAGGCCCTTTATGCTACGGTGACGGTTCGGCCGCTTATTAGAGAGCACCTATCTTCGGACAGCCAAGGCGAAGACGCAGAATCCCTCACGTACAACGAGCTTTTCTGGTTTCATCTCCCCTTAGCTGCTACATCGCTGTTGATATTGCTCGTGCAGCCAATGGTATCGATAAGTTTGTCACGATCACCGAACCCGACTCTAGCTTTGGCTGCCTGGTCAGTCGTGTTTCAGTTCATGCTTGTAATGCGTTCTCCTGCCTTCGCTTTACCAGAAGTAGTGATTGCCTTGACCGATGGAAAGAGGACGTTTCCCTCCTTGCGGCGTTTTACGCTTTCCCTCGTGGGAGCCAACAGCCTTATCATGTTTGCTCTTGCTTTGACACCATTGATATACGTATATCTTTACGGGATTCAGGATACGACCGAGGAAGTAGCCGCGATCGCGCGGGCTGGCATCATTCTGTTTATCCCGCTGCCAGCGCTGGCTATCATGATATCCTGGCTTAGGGGTTTATTGATAGACGCCCGAGAGACCAGGATCGTCAATGGGGGAATGGTCGTTAACCTGATAGTGAGCGCGGCGATACTGGCAATCGGCGTCCGCTCCCAATGGCCTGGCATCAATGCCGCAGCGTTGGCGCTGTCACTTGCGGCGACTTTTGAGCTAGCCTTTTTGTGGTGGCGGACCGGCCGAGTGCTCGAGTTGCCTTTCAGGATCGCTGACCGTCCCCAGCACGCAGCGACTTGATTGATGATTCAAAACTGAATGCCAAATAGGGCATCTATAAACGAATGGAGACATAAATGGTTCAGATTCGCCAGCTCTCACTCGGACCGCTTCCAACAAACTGCTACCTGGTTGGATGTGAAAAAACATTCCAGGCTGCGGTTATCGATCCTGCTTGGGATGGAAAGTCAATAGCGGCAATGGCCGACAATGACGGTTGGGATATCAGCCATATCCTCCTGACACACACGCACTTCGATCATGTTGGCGGATTGATGGATCTGAAAGAAGCGACGGGCGCCCCGATCTATGCTCATCCGGATTCAGTGCCGATGCTGCAAAACACAACAATGTCGGCCGCCTTCTTTGGACTTAAAGTTGCCGCGCCACCCCCTCCCGACAACATGCTCGCAGAAGGCCAGATCATCTCAGTTGGTGAGCTCGAGCTTCACGTGCTCTACACCCCGGGACACGCACCCGGGCATGTTTGTTTTTATCTGCCCGAATATAGGGTCGTATTTGACGGTGACTTGTTGTTTCAAGATGGAATCGGTCGAACCGACCTACCAGGTGGCAACTATGAGGAAATGATGGACTCCATCAAGACTCAAATGTTGGTTCTGCCCGACGAGACGCAGGTCTTCCCCGGACACGGATCGGCCACCACTATTGCTGACGAGAAAATGGGAAATCCGTTCCTGACAGAATTGTTCGATGACTAATGAGCCTTGATTGTCACCGGGTGATATAGGAGTAAGATCACACTTATCCGGTGGTTTATAAAAGTATTCAAACCGCGGAGCCCATTGCTATCCAGAATCCCCACCCCACAAAAAGAAGGCGTCCTCGCTGCTCTGCCCACCAAATGTAAAGATAAATGATCCATCTTCCCTTTGACCTGTGACGAGCACTATGCTGATTCGCCATCTGATGTCATGGGGGATGGAATCCGATGGATCCCATTCTTCCGGCAGCTGGAACGATGTCTGACGCGTGAACGCCCGCCTGGGGTGACTGTCCACATCGGTCAAATCAGTCAGTTCGATCATATACCACTCATCATCCGTCAGGTCCTTGACTGCTACCCACTGCAAGGCGACTGCTCCCAAGGCCGATGGGATATTCGAATTAGCAGTCGGATAAAGGAGCTCAGGACCCGGTGGCGGGCTTGTTGGACCGGGGGTTGGCGAGGGACCTGGCGTCGCCGGCAGCTGGCTTCCGTAAATAATCTGGGGAATACAGATCGTGTCTCCAGGCTGGAGGATCGAAAGCTCGGAAAGGCGGTTGACGGCTAACATGGCGCTTGAGGGAACATTGAATGAGGCGGCGATGCCGAATAGTGTGTCACCCCTCTGGATCTCATAAATCTGGCAGTCGGTGGGATCCGCCACCAGCAATTCACTGCCCACTTCTACCTCAACAGGGACGAGGGGCGGAGTTGCAGTCGGCCAGGGGATGAGCAGCTCCTGTGATATCTGCAAGGCTGTGTCGACCGGTACGCTGCTTTCCTCGGCGATGCTCTCCATCGATACTCCGTATCTCAGGCTGATACCGAAAAGGGTCTCTCCAGACGCCACCGTATGGGGACGCGGCGGTTGGATAGTCTCAGTAGGAGCTGGTGACACAGTCGGTGTTGGCGTATCAGGTGACGCAGATGGCTCCGTTGGTGCTGGTCCAGGGTTAACCGTCAGAATTAGAACGACTGGAATTGGCGTGGCTGTTGGTATGAATTCTATAGCAGCATCGGCAGGAAACAGCAGTACGAGAAATCCCAGGCTAATTACACCAACCACAAACAGAGCTGTTAGCCAGAAAGTGATTGGCGAAAGCCGCTCTCTCATCTCCGATTCAACGACCTGAGATTCTAAAGCAGCGGCTTCTGCGATTTCCATAACCCCCGTCTTCGGAGGCTCTGAGATTGGTCGGATTCCCCCTTCCTCGACGGATGATTCATCCTTCTGCTCAACGTCTTGCTCGATCTCCTCATGCCGATCGATCGGTTCGCCACACATCAGGCACTGCGCCGCGCCCGATGGCAGTACGCTGTCGCAATTCGTACATCGTGCTAGCTGGCTCCCATTGTGTTGGTCAGGATTATCCATATCAATCATTTTCGTGGAAGAACGGAGCATTATACCAGAGTAGATATTGGTATCAAGCCCACCGCACTTCTCTCAGAGATGGTCGTGGAATCGAATAAGGATCCACTAATATGGAGCAGTTGGCAGATAGTTACGCTCGGTAATTCTGAAGAGACT
>DASRZI010000489.1:0-8193 GCA_035686605.1 Candidatus Zixiibacteriota bacterium | reverse complement strand
CACAAAACCTGAGCCATCTCAAACCAATTCCAGGGAAACAATAATCATGTCAATTCCAATAGTCACGGTAATCGGTAAATCGAAATCTGGCAAAACCACTCTCATTGAAGGACTCATAGCCGGACTAAAAGGACGCGGCTATCGCGTAGCTACCGTGAAGCATCATTACCACGCCGGTTTCGAAGTTGACCAACCTGGAAAGGACAGTTGGCGTCATGCCCAAGCAGGAAGCGACCATGTGATCATTGCCTCTCCGGATAAAATCGCCTCCTACCGTCTCCTGGAACGAGAACTAAGTCTGCCAGAAATCGCCGAGGGCATAACTGGCGTCGATATCGTTCTTGCCGAGGGATATAAGAGAGCCCGACAGCCATCCATTGAGGTGGCCCGCCGGGAGAGAGGATTGGAGTTGATTGGCGACGAACGGTATTGCTTCGCCGTGGCCACAGACGCACAATTGGAGACAGACATCCCACAATTCAATCTAGATGATTCCAATGGCATCGTCGACCTGATTGTCGAGCGATACCTGGGATAAATTTCACTCTCCAAAGCAGAGTGGTTGTTAAGCCATCTAATATGATTTCATTTGACGAAGCGCTCCGAAGAACACTCGAGAGTGTGCGCCCGCTTGAAAAAGAACGCCTGAAACTGGTTGAAGCCACGGGAGGGATTGTCGCGGAGGATCTGCATTCGCTTGTGGAATCGCCGACGGCCGACGTATCGTTGAAAGACGGCTATGCCGTTCGGTCCCCAGATGTTGCCAAGGCCACTGTCAGAAATCCTGAGACGCTCCAGGTCGTAGGAGAGATCTCCGCCGGTGGTGTTTGGGGTGGCGAGCTCAGGTCAGGAGAAGCTGTAAGGATTCTAAGTGGCGCTCGCATTCCTGCCAGCGCCGACGCGGTAGTTGCCGTGGAATTCACGTCTCGCGACGGAGACTCATTGACTGTCACCCGAGACGCTGGGCCAGGACGAAATATCCTGGTTAAGGGCAGCGACCTGCGGAGAGGCGATCATCTCGTCAAAGGAGGAACTCCGCTCGAACCAGGGGCTGTCGGATTGCTAGCCGCTGGTGGTCACGGCGATGTGTTGGTTTTTAAACGGCCGCGCGTTGGAATCCTGGCCACTGGTGATGAGATTTTATCTCCGGGAGATCCGATTAGCAACGGCAAGGTTTATGCCAGCAATCTAGTCACTCTCGCCTCATGGTGCGCTCGCAATGGTTGGCCCGTTGAGACACGAGCAGTGCCCGATGACTACACGCTCATTCAAGAGGGGCTGGAGACGTTTCTGACCGGTTGCGATGTAGTGCTTACCAGTGGCGGCGCTTGGAAAGGGCAGCGAGATCTCGTCGTCGATATTCTTGACAATATAGGCTGGAGCAAGATTTTCCATCGGGTCAGAATCGGACCGGGCAAAGCCGCCGGCTTCGGTTTGTACTCTGGCAAACCCGTTTTTTGCCTTCCGGGTGGCCCTCCCTCAAATCTAATGGCCTTTCTTCAATTAGCGATGCCTGGAATCAAGAAGCTCGGCGGCTGGGCGGCTCCATCCCACCCCCTTATAGCAGCGACTCTGCAGAAAGAGCTGCAGGGGCAGATTGATTGGACCCAGTTTGTTTATGGCCAAGTGGCGAATTCCGGCGATACCCTGACATTTCTTCCACTGAAACTAAAAAGCCGGCTTAGCGAGATGGCTGTTTTTAATGCTGTGGCCATGATTCCCGAAGGGATATCAAAGATAACGAACGGATCTCGGATACAGGTTCAGCTCCTTTCAGCGCCGATCCAGGCATCGGATACGAATAATCCGCCGGCAGCGAGATAGCATCAGCTAGTTGAACAATCGCGTTCTCCTGGCTCCTCAATTCAATTGCCACGGGAGTGCTCCTCAAGCAGACTTCTGCGCCAGCAGGCGATGGTGCAAAATGACCGCTTTCTTGGCCAGCTTGCCCAAATCCATCATCCACGGAGCGACAAGGATGGACTGCGACGACATACGAGGTGGTTGAACTTTATCCCGCAAGGAGTAGACCCCATTCAAACCCAGCAGGATTAGCCATATTGCTAACAGAAGATTACCCACAAGTCCGATGTTCTAGGCCGGGAACTTCGCTACAATCACATTAGATCAATACTTTATTCCTGAGTCCAACCTTGATTAACCTGGGATGAAGGAGGATGTTATCGTTCGATTGAGCTGACTCAATCGACACAAAAAGGGGTTTCGATGGCTGACGTTGCAAGAGCGTTTGAGCGAGCTGGCATAGTGCTCCAATGTCCTATGTGTGATGGCCAGAAATTCTGGAAGCGGGAAGCCCAACTGAACACTAGGGTAGCGAGCATTTTTGGCTTTGATGGTTTTAATCCGTCGGGCGATTGCTATATCTGCAAGGCGTGCCGCCACATCATATGGTTCTACGGAGAATCGGAACGGATTGGCTAGCTGAGTCAAGTCACTCCATTCTAAAGTAGGAAAACCGATGCGGAAGATTGTTCCCTATAAGACGATGCATGGCGCGCTGAGAGCCCTTGACAATGGTGGCCGGTTCTTCAACCTTTTCGCCGACGCCGACGACAAAGTCATCGAACCATCAGAACTGGCCAGGGCTACCGGGTCGCTGTCCCTTAGTGCCAAGACCTTTCTGCACTATGAGATGGCCCTGTTGGAGCTACCACCTGAGCAGCAAGCCGAAACTACCGCCCTCCTTTCACCCGAACTGAGAAAGAAGTACGAGATTCATCGACCTCAAACCATGGCTCCATCGAGCGTCGAAGTAGAAGGGAAGGAAGGGATGCCTGCCATCGTTTCTGGTTTCCCTGTGTTCGTCGAAAAAAAGAACCAATTTAAAGGCTCTATCGTAATGGTCGTGCCAGTCATCGCATTGATTCCGATCATCGATCTCTTCGACGTATACGAGGTCTTCGACACGCCAGAAATGAAAACACCCCGGACAGTGATAGCTACAGCGCGTGGATCGAAACGATTGGACAATGACTTCTCCAGATTTGGCGGCATACTGAGGGAGCTTCAGTTCGAGGACAAAACGGGGAAAAACCACGGCCTATATCTGGATACTCTCTTCTACACACCCCTGGGGTAAGGAGAGCTGACTCTCAAGATCCAACTGCTCGCTCATATAAATCGTACGGCCTTGATGTCATCGAAGCTGTCATTGTTGGCGCAACGGATCAGAGTAATAGAGCATCCAAGACGAAACACAAGTCCCCGCCCCCTAGCCAAGAGCTCAATCTGGGCAATATTCAAAGCCCCTGAATTGGATACAGATGCTCCTTTTCCGACATGTAATTTGCCATGGATTCTGTGCGCGTTTACACTGGCTTTGATTCGATCCATTTGTTCCGTTCGCTAAATCCAGAAGGGTCTGTTGAGATAAGGAAAGGTTAAATATTGTCTGAAGCTGACATTATTAAAGAGACAGAATTTCCACTTTCCAGGAGGTCGCTAGCAGCAGCGCTGCGGGCTTGCGGTCTCATGGAAGGGCAGGTAGTTCTGGTTCACTCGTCGATGAGCAAACTGGGCTGGATTGTTGGCGGCGCGGAGGCGGTCATCTTGGCCTTTCTAGATGTACTGGGAGAGAATGGCACGCTGATGATGCCCACGCACACCTCAGACAACTCTGATCCGGCCAGATGGGAAAACCCGCCTGTTCCCGAAGCATGGTGGTCGCTGATCCGGGAGATGACTCCCGCTTTTGACCCGAAAACGTCGCCGTCGCGAATGATGGGTGCCCTACCGGAGTTATTCCGAACATGGCCGGGTACCATACGTAGTGACCATCCCGTTGCTTCCTTTGCGGCAAAAGGTCCGGCAGCCAGGTATCTAACGTCCGATCAATCTCTTGAGGCTGACCTGGGCAACGACTCGCCAATTGGGAAACTTTACGAACTGGATGGTTTTGTTTTACTTATGGGAGTAGGTCATATGAACAATACATCGATTCATCTAGCCGAACATCGCGGAAGTTTTCCCGGCAAAAAGTACATCCAAACCGGAAGCTCCATCTTAGTTGATGGAAATCAACACTGGGTGACTTACGAGACACTGGACCTGAATGATGAAGACTTCAACGAGTTAGGCGCTGAATTTGAAAGGACGCACAGTGTCGTCGTCCGGCAGATCGGTAAGGCCGACGTACGTTTGTTCAAACAACGGTCGTTAGTGGATTTCGCAGTCGATTGGATGGAGAGCAACCGGATCTAGAACCTCTAATAAGCGATTGATACACTGAATTCCTCGGGTGGTGGAGAGGCGATCTGGTCGGATTCTCAAGTTGGACTGCCCGGTTAGTGGCGGTCGATTTTGAAATTGGGCAAATTTCAGGCATTCATAGCTGCAGTATCAGTCTTTCTAGCACTCGAGCGACCTCGACTAGCTTTCGGGGATCGATGTTTTCAGGCGTGTCAGCCATGGTGTGGGTGATTGAAGCCATTAATTCGGGCATCAGCTCTGCTGTAAAAGCAATCGCAGGCACGCCGTTTTGAACAAAGATCATGTGATCGCCATTAAACCATGGTTCCCCTTCGACGAGGTCCTCAAAGCCATCGAAAGTTTCATGAACTTTCTTACTCAGGCCAAACGGCAGGTCGTAGGTCGAATAGGCTGACCTGCCTCTGATATATCCAACGTCGTCCACATTGATCACCACCTGGATTTTGCTGAATTCGTTCCCATACCGCTCCAGATAATCCATCTGGCCTCCGGCGCTGTAATGGTCTTCGCCATTAAAGGCGGCGATCTCAAGACCTTGCTCGCCCTGGCTGGTCTTGAACATCTCCGCTAACAGCATCAATACGACTGTGCCTGAAGCGTTGTCGGATGCTCCCGGGGAGTCCTCATAGCTGTCAATATGGGCTGTCACAACAATTTTCGAAGGTGCGCCGAGGTTCTTCCGAGCAATAATGTTGCTTGCCGAGGAATTGAGTCTTTGCGATTGGATTACACATTCGAATGGACTGTCTGATCGCTCAAGAATGCGACCTCCTTCCAGGTCGGTGCAATAGGCAATGGGGATGTTGAAATCGCCGTCCACGATCAATGGAAAAGGATAGAGGGCGCCCACCATCTCGGGATTCCTCTTGGTAGCCGTAATTATCGCCGCAGGACCCTTCTTCTCAATCAGGGCGATCAATTGCTGATGGTGTTCCGGATTGTAGAAGACGAAGTTCTTGGGCATCAGCTGCTCATCGCCGATCGTCCCATACATGAGTAATATCTTGCCTTGACATTGACTGCTTTCCAGGTCCTCGAGAGATGATACTGCGACAAGTTCGCCGGTAATGGAGCAGCCGCAGGAATATGGACTCGTGTAAACCTGGAAATCGCTTTCACCAGAATTGAGCGTTGATGGACCAGCGATGTAGTCAAGACAATCGAACGGCCTGGTATCCATGTCATAGCCAAAGCCGCCAACGATCGTGGCAAAGAACTCGGTAGCTTCACTATTGCCTGCTGATCCGGTGCGCCGGTTGGGTTTGACCTCGCACAGGGTCTGCAAGTAGAAAGCGGCTTTGGCAGCATAAGTGTTTTCGATCATTTGTCAGCTTCCTTGAGCAACTTTACGTTTTGATTGGCTGAATTATCACCGGTGGCTCGGTTGCAGCGACCGGAGTAGCTTTTGGTAATTTCACTATCCCCAAACCTGCTCGAATACTCTCAGATAATTACCGCCAAGAAACTTGGCGATCGTCTCATCAGAATGACCTCTCTGAACCAGTTTGTTGGTTATGGCAGGCACCTGGGAAATATCCTCGAGACCCTGTGGCGCTGTCTCGGCGCCGTAGAGATCGCTGCCGAGGCCAATATGATCTGGACCCATGATATCCATTGCCGTCTCAATATCCGCTACCACATCGTCTATGTTGGCATGGCATACCCAGGTGATGCCAAGCACACCCCCGTTCGTGGCTATCGCTTCTAGGACAGCCCGGTCACGAGGCAGTTCCAATCTAGGTCGTGGGATTTTGCCGCTGAAGGGGCCGATAGTATTTGGATCAGAGTTGGGGAACATGGTTGGAGTAGAGTGCGATAGGATCACAGGAGCCGTGGTCAGCTCCAAGATTTCCCACAATCCTATTTCGGATATATGCACCAGGTCAATGACGATCCGGAGCGAATTCATCCGCCGAATTAGCTGCTTGCCCAGGTCGGTCAATCCACCTGTTTTCTCGGCCGCGTAGCAACCATCGGCATAGATGTTGCGCCGGGTATGGGTAAGGCTGGCTATCCGCAGACCGAGCTTGTGGCATAGGTCGAGGAAATGCAAATCCGAGCCGAGCGCCTCGCAGCCCTCAAAGCCAAGAATCAAACCGCACTTGCCCTCTCGCTTGAATCGCCGGATATCCGAGGCGACTAAAACGATGTCGACCTCATCATTGGCGGCTATGGCCTGATGCAAGTGCCAGGTCATTTCAAGCCCATTTCGGAGTGGATCACCCAGCTTGTCGTCGTCCAGGTAAATCGCGCACACCTGGGCGGTCAGACCCCCTTCGACAAAACGGGGGATGTCATATTGCCCCATGCAGCCGAAATATACAGTGTGGGGTTGGGCGCCAAAATCCACCAGCGGGTGCCTTTCCAAGGCAGGTGGCGGGATCCAGGTCTCCGGATCTGGCACTTCCACCCTCTCACCTATATTCATTTTACCTTCGGAGATAGGAATGAGGATGTCACAGTGACCATCAACGACGATGGACTCCTTGTGAAGCTTAGTGGCCCTTTCCGTGGTCGTCATCACGCTCATGTTTATCCTCTCGTAAGGCTCTCAGGCAGTTCTGTCACAAATAGAGTCATCTGCCTTGAGCAATCGTCTGCTGCTTATCCCGATCATGTTTACCTATTAAGCTCAAACAGCGAGAGCCTCACATTGGATCCAGGCTATCGACCTTCGATACGACATCTCCCTCATGAATCGAGCCCCCCTTAATGACGCGGGCATAAAGTCCCCTTCGACGGACACCTCGTCCCTCTTTGGAGTTGACAAACCGGATGGCGGCTGAGCCAAATCGCTCCCTGAACTTATCACAACCATGATGTGGAATGTCTGTGATCTCCAGGATCGCCGTTCCTATGGCAATCCGCTGACCTGGCGGCAGATTCTCGTGGCGCAGGTCCAAATCGATGAAGAGTTGGTCGCCAGCCAGCGACCAGCGACTTCTTTCACGGGCAAGTAAATGAATGATGCGGCTGTTCATTATCGCTATCTGCATATCGGGATGAGCCTGTCCATCGCCTGTGCGACTGCTGCCACGCTCCTTCCAGCTATCACCTATGAGCCCATCGATCATGTCTAACTCAGCGTCCTTCATTTCGTACCGATCACCTACTTCCGGTCGGCAAACAATCATCACCAGAACGCCTTGATCCCGCGGCGATGCTCCCAATGCGGCCAGGCCTATCTCAAAATCATCACCTGTTGGTTGACCTGTCATAACAATCTCCCGATTCGTCGTTTCTACTACAGCGTTCAGGTGCCGTCAAGCGCCCGTATAAGTGCCCCTATATCGGTTACCTCCTTGAATTCACCAGTTGTCGATGGATCATCCTGTCTAGACAAGACGATGGTATCCTAAAGTCGTGGTAGTATAATCTCTGCTGGAGATTTCTCAGTATCACATTGTGCTTACAGAGGAGACAACGTGCCTGACGCAGAAAGAACAGCAATCTACCTTGTCGTTGAGTTCGATTGGCCGAGCCCTTTCGAGCCCGAATACGGCCAGCGGGCAAAAGAACTGCACAGCTCCGTACAAGGACATGAAT
The DNA here is from genome assembly GCA_035686605.1 of Candidatus Zixiibacteriota bacterium. Classification (GTDB taxonomy): domain Bacteria; phylum Chloroflexota; class Anaerolineae; order Promineifilales; family Promineifilaceae; genus UBA11865. The sequence goes on along the minus strand of DASRZI010000489.1, from coordinate 417 downwards.
GGATCAAGAAGGTACTAGCTGCTAGCGGTGGCCTTGGCAGCGGTCAATCTTCAAATTGGGTGTTCTGGCTCGAAAACTCCGCCACTCTCGACCGCTTATTCTCTGACCGCGAAAACCAGGCCGGAAAGGCCTACCGGTCGTTTTTCTCGACGATGGACAATGTCAGCGACAAGATTCGCGAGGAAGTCCGATTCATCTAGGGTCTGGAGCTCCGTCTTGACGCGTAGGAAACGTTATGCGAAATCGGATAATCGACAGGTCTAAGCTGCTGGTTGGTTTGCAGAGACTTGGGCCATTGGTATAAAACAATGGGGAACAAGAGCGGACAAACATGAGATCAGATAAACACGCAGGCAGTATGCGACCTAAGACCAAGCTCAGTCAGGGTCCAAATCGCTGCACCTGCTGCACCTCCCC
>DASRZI010000488.1:0-7465 GCA_035686605.1 Candidatus Zixiibacteriota bacterium | reverse complement strand
TGATGGCCTTTAATTGATCCCTGTGGACGGCCGCCTTCTCAAAATCTAACCCGACCGCGGCGTCTTCCATTTTCTGTTCCAGACCCTTGATGATCCCATCGCTGCGCCCGTTTAGAAAATCCATCAGATGCTGGATCATCTGCCGGTATTCTTCCTGATTGACGTTTCCAATGCAGGGTGCGTTGCAGAGCTTAATATCAAAGTACAGGCAAGCCCTGTCATCCTTACCGGTGATCTGGCGGTCGCAAGTCAGATAAGGAAAAATCCGGCGCAAAAGGTCTAATGTCTGATGAACGGCCCAGACAGAGGTATAAGGTCCAAAATACCGCGAGCCATCCCTTTCCATTCGTCGAGTGACTGTCACCTTCGGAAAAGGATCAGCCCAATGAACTTTGATATACGGGTATCGCTTGTCATCCTTTAGCCGTACATTGAATTGCGGCTTGTGCTTCTTGATGAGCGTCATCTCCAAAAGAAGCGCTTCAAGGTCGGAATCAGTGGTTATGATCTCGATATTGGCGATCTGGTCCCGGAGACGGCGTGTCTTGAAGGAGTCGACATTCTTCTGAAAGTAGGAACGGACGCGATTCCGCAGATTGACCGTTTTACCGACATAGATCACCGTGTCGTTGGCATCTTTATGAAGGTAAACGCCGGGTCGTTGGGGAAGATTGTCAAGAATCTCTCTTATATGCGGCGAAACGGTGATGCTCATAGCCCGATTATATCGCACCCCACGGCGATAATGAACCAAATTCCAAGATAGGATCTTCAAAATGCCCGGCAATAGAACCGGGAGGACTGGTTAGCCCCATATTTCCCCGGCCTTGCTGTGTCCGGCCATTTTTTTGCTTGGAGTTCAGAGAGAGGTTGAGTTTGTAGTTGCATGGTTAGCTGGGACATAGACAAGAACAAGGACCGGTTCGCCGATTTGTTGTATTATGCCGGGCCGAATATCATAACCTTTGCTTAGTTCGCGCATGTCGATATTCGCCAGAAGAGGTGCTGTTGTGTTCCATACCATAAGAGAATCGATTTCGTCACGCATGCGGTATCTTGAGGCTATTGATGCCATCGACCGGGTGGATGGTACCCCCCGCTTGGAACGTCTTCGACAGATCCCGCCTGAGACAGGAAAATTCCTGGCCTTATTGGCAGCGAGCGTCCCCCAGGGATCCATTCTCGAAATCGGGACCAGCGCGGGCTATTCAACCCTCTGGCTTTCCCTGGCATGTGAATACCTCGAACGCAGGTTGACGACCTTTGAAGTCCTATCGGATAAGGCACTCTTGGCTAAGGAGACTTTTCGTAGTGCTGGAGTCGAAGACTTGGTTGACCTGGTGGAAGGAGATGCTCTCGAACACCTACCCAAGTTTGATCGCATAGCCTTCTGTTTTCTCGACGCTGAGAAGGAGATCTACGAAAGGTGCTACGAGGAAATTATCCCCAGGTTAGTTCCAGGAGGGTTGCTTGTGGCTGACAATGCTATTAACCACCAAGAATCTCTCCAAACTGTGCTTGCGCGAGCGGCGGCGGACGCCCGTGTGGATTCTCTCGTCGTACCTATAGGGAAGGGGGAGTTGGTCTGCCGAAAGATCTAAAAGGCCACTTCAATAATCAGGGAAATGTGGAGAGAATTGGATGGGGAGTTGGGGCTGTCTCTGGCGAGACCAGTTATTTATAGGTTCGGTTCAAGAAGCTCCTGATCTGGGGCCAAGGGCAGGCGAATGACGAAGGTTGTTCCATCATCCACAGCGCTTGTCACTTCTATCTGCCCACCATGTTGTTCTATGATCCGGTGCGTCGTAGCCAGTCCCAAGCCAGTTCCCCGACCCGGCGCTTTCGTTGTATAGAACGGCTCAAATATCTGGTCCAGCTCGGCTGGATTCATACCCTCACCATTGTCCCCGATGATGACGACGATATTGTCCCTGGCCTGGTCTATTGTGGTTGTGATCTCGATCATGCGTTCACTCTGGCTATCTTGCAGGGCATCTCTGGCGTTAATCAGCAGATTCAGCCAGACGCTCTGCAGATGCTCCCAACTAGCACTGGTGGGCGGTAGATCATCAGCAAGATTGGTTACTACCTCGATATTCGAGTTGGCAAACTGATAGGATACGAGATTTAGGGCGGCATGTATTGAATCATTGACATCGCCGCTCTCGAATTCATATTGAGCTTGTCGAGCAAAATCGAGAAGACCTTGGACGACTGTCGCAGCCCTATCCCCCGCTCGGACAATAAGGTCGACCGCCTCATAATTGTCTTCCTCTTTCGGCGTGACCATCTGCAGCATCTGGGCATTGGCATTGATAACCGTGAGCGGGTTGTTGATCTCGTGGGCGACGCCGGCAGCCAACTTTCCAATCGCCGCCAATTTTCCCGCCTGCATCAACGAATTCTCTAGACGTCGTTCTTCGGTTCGATTTTGCCAAACGATCACCGCCTTGGGCGATTCCGCCTTCGAACCGGGCATTGGAAAGGCGCTGATGTCCCATTCATGATGGAGATGATCATCTCCTTGCCAGCTCAGAGACCAGCCACCGGCATGTTTGTCGGTCAGCGTTTTTTGCACCTTGCAGTGCTCGCAGGGCGCGTCGCGGTTATAGAAAACGCGATAGCAGGTGTGCCCCACGAGTGATATCGGTTCCGCGTCCATCTCGGCTGCTTTGGTGTCGTTTACGGCGACCAGGTTCCAATTTCTATCGATCGTATAAATTGGATGGAGTATGCCATCGATGAGGGCTTGCAGCGTATTCCGGCTTTCAAGCAGTTCTTGCTGCCGGTTCCTCACGCTCTGGAACAGCAAGGCATTCTCAATCGCTTGGCTAACCGAACTGGCGAGAGAGGCAAACAATCCCTGGTCAATATCAGAGAATGCGCCCATTTGTTTGTTAACCGCCGTCACCACGCCAACAGGTTTTCCGCGGACGTTAAGCGGCATGGCCATTATTGAGACAACAGATAGTCCAGGAGGTGCGTCGACGCCAGGAGCGAATCGTTCATCATCTGCCGGATTATTCAGGCATAGGCCTGACCGGTCTCGATAAACTTGGGCGATCACTCCTTTCCCGCTCGAGATGGGTGCGAACGCTGAGATAGGCAAATTGCCGTGCGGTGAAAACGCACTCCGGCATAGAAGTTGTTGATTGCCGTTATCCGCCAGGTATACTGCAGATAAATCGACGTTAAAGATCTGGTTTACACCTTTGACCGTTCTATCGAGCACGTCACTGGTTTTTAACTCCGCGCTGACCGCGAGGCTGATCCGGTTGAGATCGGCTAGTTGTTGGCTCTGGTCTTGTAGTTCTTTCTCAAGCTGCTGGGTACGCAGGATAGTCTTGACCCGGGCCAGCAGCTCTTGGGGGTAGTAAGGTTTGGTGATGTAATCATCGGCTCCACTTGACAGCGCTTCGACCTTGTCGCGATTGCTTGCCGCGGCGGTGAGGACGATAACCCGCGTGTACTTCAGATTTGGATGATTTCGCAGCCAGATTAAGACCTCTGGCCCCGTCATGATCGGCATTCTCATGTCCAAGAGAACCAGATCAACAGCGCGTTGAGGATCAGAATGGGTCGCCTGCAGGAAATCGGTCGCTTCCTGACCGTTTGAGGCAACCGTTACGCGGTAAGCCTCCTTGCTAACCAGGTATTCGGCCAGAGAGTCAGCGATCTCGGGTTCGTCATCGACGACGAGGATGTGGGATTTAGAGTTATTTCCCGATGGGGCTATGGATCTCATCGCTGCTAGCACTCCGGACTACAGAGCTCCATCGACGCCAGTTCAAGAATCCCCGTATGGGACCGACAACGTCTTTGGCCCGCGACTACTACCACTTTTCTTCACGCCTGGTCCAGGGCTATGAGGAAGCGAACGTGTAACCGTGACCCTGGATAGTCTGAATGTAGACCGGGCGTCTAGGCTCAGGCTCAATCTTGTCCCGCAGGTTTTTGATGTGGGCCCGTACTAGCTCAGGACTACCAGTATCGCGGGGATAGTCCCAAACGTCCTGGAGCAATTGTTGACTCGTGAAAACTTGACCTGCATTGCTCATCAGGTGATAAAGCAGGTCAAACTGAACATTCGTCAGCAACGTAGAGCCGGAGGGGGTTGTAACCTTGAATTTCCTGGTGTCCAGGGTGACTTCACCAACGGCGATCCGGTTGAAATCGCTTATCTCAGTCTTTCTGTCAACGGTCCGCCTCAGAATCGCGCGAATACGAAGCTGCAGCTCCTGCATGTTAAAGGGCTTCGAGAGGAAATCATCGCCCCCTGCACGAAAGCCTTCAATCTTATCCTCGTCATTGGTTTTGGCGGTGAGGAAAAGGATTGGCACACTGTGGAGCAGCGGATCGCCGCGCACCTGCCTGCACACCTGGAAGCCATCTGTACCCGGCATGATTACATCCAGGACTAGGAGGTCGGGTTGGTGTCTTCGGGCCATGTGTAAACCTTCAGCGCCGCTATGGGCTACCATGACCTGATAGTCATAGAGCTTTAATGCGCGTTGAAGCGTCCTCGACACTAATTCGTCGTCATCAATAACTAATATAGTCTGCATACTTCTACCTTATCGGTTATTGAACGTATTCAACTGAACAGTACTACTATTATTTATGGCGCGGGAGCACGTGCAACTATGGCACTTTACTCAATCAAACTTTAGCATAATATATCGAAGATGCAATAAGAAATTAGTTCCGCCTCTAGAGGCGTCCCATCCCTGGGGATCGCGGGTCAGAGTTAGATCGCCAAGAAAGCCCGAGAGAAGATGGGTGGGGAGAGTATTTTTACCTGGATGCCGCTCGTGGAAAGAGATAATTAAAGCAGCAGTTTGATAGGCGTCTCTAGCGTGGCCTTGAATTGCTGCATAAAGCTGGCAGCTTCAGCGCCGTCCGTTACCCGGTGATCGGCCGAAATGGTTGCCTTCATTCGCCAGCCAACAGCCAGTTCACCGTCGACGACCACTGGTACTTCTTGTGCAGAACCAACAGCAAGAATCGCCGCATTGGGGGGATTGATGATGGCGATGAAATGATCGACCTCAAAAGCGCCAAGATTGCTTACCGTGAAGGTCACACCATCAAAATCGTCGGTGTGACTTCTGCCATCCCTCGCCCGGGCGACCATCGCCTTGTTATCGATGGCTATCTGAGCCAGCGTAGACGAGTCGGTGTTTTTCTGCACCACAGTCAGAAGACCGCCTTCTACAGCGACGGCCGATCCGACGTTTATCTGCTGATGTTGGATAACCATTTCACCGGCATAGCTGGCATTGAGGTTCGGGAAATCCCGCAAAGCTAAGGCTGCAGCCTTCACGATCATATCGTTTACCGAGACCTTCTGCTCTGCAGGTAACAAGGTATTGATCTCCTTACGCAGCGCTAGAGCTGCTCCCATGTCAACCTCGGAAGTCACATAGAAATGTGGTGCCGTCGTCTTGCTCTGCACCATTCTCCTTCCGATAGCCTGCCTCAATCTGCTCATTGGTATCTCCGAATCGCCAGCTACCGCGGGTACAGGAGCAGCTGATGGCATCGTTGAAGCAGCCTTTTCCGCGTCGGCGATGTGAGCCTCTACATCTGATTTGCGAATTCTACCACTGGGACCGCTGCCGTTGATCACGGACAGGTCAACCCCTTGCTGCCTGGCTATTCGCCTGGCTACTGGAGTGGCTTTCACTCCCTCTGGATAGGCGCCAGCTGCGGCGACTGCCTCAGAGGTTGATGGTTTTTGCACTTCGGCTTGTGTACTCTGGCTGTCCATCTCCGGGCTCTCCGCAGCCGCTGCAGCTTGTCCAGATACCGATTCAAGCATTCCAGCTATGTCCTCATCTTTTTGTCCGACAATAGCCATAATACCGCCTATAGGAACAACATCCCCTGCATCCGCGATGAGATGCAGGAGCAAGCCTTCGTTTTGAGCTTCTAGCTCCAATGTAGCCTTATCGGATTCAATCTCGGCTACAACATCTCCCTTTGTGATTGTATCGCCCAGGTCTTTAACCCAGCTCACCAGGACTCCCTCGCGCATATCAAAGCCAAGTTTTGGCATAACGATGAATTCTGCCATTAGACGATCTCCTTGACAGCCTCGATCACCCTGGGCGCATTGATCAGGGCAGCTTGCTCCAGGTCTGCTGAGTATGGAAGCGGCACTTCTAGCTGGGCGACGCGTTTTATGGGCGCGTCCATATAGTCGAATCCTTCTTCCTGGATTCGGGCAGCTATTTCAGCACCAATACCGTATGACCGGTAACCTTCTTCGACGACGACTGCTTTGAAAGTCTTCTTGAATGAATCCAACACAGGCCCCATATCAAGGGGACGAAGAGTTCGCAAATCGACAACCTCAGCCTCGATCCCTTCCTTAGCCAGCTGCTCTGCCGCATCCATGGCAACAGACAGCCTTTGGGCATAGGCGACAATAGTGACATCTGATCCTTCTCGTTTGACGTCTGAAACGCCAATGGGAACCAAAAAATCATGGTCATCGGGGACCTCGCCACGGAGTTGGTATAGAGTTGCGTGCTCAATGAAGAGCACCGGATCGTCAGATCGGATGGCGGACTTAAGCAATCCCTTGGCATCGGCAGGCGAACCGGGGGACACCACCTTCAAACCTGGGAAATGGGCGAATATGACATCAGGCGTATGGCTGTGCGTCGCGCCTAGTTGCCTTCCACCACCGCCTGGTGCTCGAAATACCACCGGGCACTTAATGTTCCCGCCGAACATGTAGTGAACCTTTGCAGCATGGTTGACGATGGCGTCAAATGCCAGAAAGGCGAAGTTGATGGTCATGAATTCCGCTACTGGACGCAGCCCGTTCATCGCCGCACCTGCGGCGGCTCCGCCGATAACCATCTCGGCGATTGGTGTGTCGCGGACCCGCTTCTCGCCGAATTCCTCGTGGAAACCACGAGTCACTGCGTAGGTTCCGCCCCAAACGCCAACTTCCTCGCCCATGATGAATACATTCTCGTCGCGTTTCATTTCTTCGCGAAGGGCGTCGGTAATCGCCTGTCGCATTGTAATCTTTGCCATGTTAAGCCTCCACGTAGATGTCTGTGAAGAGTTCCTCAATGGCAGGCAAAGGAGATTCTTCTGCGAAGATGACGGCTTCATCTATCTCTTTTTCAACTTTTCGATCGATTGCCTCGAGGCTGTCTTTATCGAGTTCCAGGACTTGAAGTAGATGGCGCTCGAGAACTCCTATGGGATCATCTTCCCGCCATTTCTCAACTTCATCCTTCGAACGGTAGCGCAAAGGATCGCCCATGCTGTGACCTTCGTAGCGATAGGTGATCATCTCGATGAATTGAGGTCCCAGACCTGACCTGGCCCGGTCTAGTGCTTTTTTGGAGGAGTCATAGACTTCCATGACGTTCATTCCATTCACTCGCTGACCTTCCATGCCATAGGCTGAGGCTTTCGTAATCAGTTCAGAGACGGCTGATGC
>DASRZI010000487.1:0-3545 GCA_035686605.1 Candidatus Zixiibacteriota bacterium | reverse complement strand
AATAAGAAGGCAGAAGAGAATGCTCCCCAGTTGCCGTCAGCGTCTTTACCTCTGGTAAAGACCATATGGCGTCCTGTTTCCATCCCCGAGGTATCGATAGTGCCGGCGACCGCTTCAACGGGGCTATCAAAGACGCCGTCGGCTGCTGATAGGGCCACAGAGATTGGCGTCGTGCTGGTGATCCAAGGAGGCACGTCAACGTAGTATTCCGCAGCGACAATATTCTGTACCGGCTCGGTCCCAACACTATTGTTATATCTTCCATCGTTGATTGAGGCGGTCAAGGTCACAATTGTTCCGGGACCAACGGCGACGGGACTTAGTACGGGGTTTAGAGCATCTGGTCCCGCTGGCGTCAGATACGGCGTCCGGACAACTTTAGCCGCATACAGCAATGCGGGCAGGTTGCCGGGAAGGAGAATGTCCTCAAAGTAGCTGCAGTTCTGAGAGAATGTCGTCCCTAATTCAAAGGTGTACGTCGCCAGACCAAGTTCGCCATAGCCGAACTCCTCGCTTGTACCATCCGCCGGATAAAGGCTGATTGATTGGTCAGGCTCATAGTCATTGAAATAAGCGAATTTACGACCGAGCGTCGTCAGAGCGTCGTTGTTGGGAGCCGGGTCATCGGTAAAACCCCAAGGCCAGATTACCAATCGCCCAGAACTGTGAATGTCCAGGTAAACGCCGGTCCCCGTTACAGGTGCGGCTGCGGTCAGAGGATCATCACGTTGGTCTTCAAATATAGACCGACCGTAATTTTGAAGCGTCTGGGTTTCTGGCTCGGATCCTGGACTCGGTCCCCGGTATGTTGTGGAACATGGGGAGCCACTTGAGCCTCCACAGCATCCCCATTGGAACTCGAAGTTCCGATTGAGATCAGCCCCGCGAAGCGAGGAGGTTGGAGAACAATAGTTTTCGTTTGTATTCTTCCGCCAAGAGGCTCCTGTTTCTGCATGTTTTCGACCGTCGGGATTTACAAAGAGCATCAGGTGGATTTCGTGGTGATCAAGCAGCCATGTGGCATCGGCGTCAACACCATAATGATCCACCAGGAACTCGGCGAAACGCATGCTCAATTCCGGCGGTGTATATTCCCGGGCATGAACGGAGCTTGATATGAATAACTTAGGTTTCGGGCCTGGAATCGCTGCGTTCGTCAGCCTCAAGACCATGATGTCATAACCGGGTAGTCCACCCGCAGTTTCCTTCTCCCAGCTATCTCCGGCATCAATCCAGCTGGCAAGCTGTGGATGTTCGAACAACATGGCTTCAACATCTGAAAACGTCTCTTCGACGGTGCGGTAGCAAGGATAAGATGGAATTCCCTCCTGCTGACCGGGCAACCATTCGTTGGGACGGTTGTATTTTGCTGTAAGTTTGTCATCGATCACCAGGCGAAACCCAAGGGATTCGAGCCACTCATATTCAGATGGAGTTGCCGATAATACGATGAAGCCCTCGTCGTGATTTACTTCCCATGGCTCCTGCCAGGCTGTAATTGTGGGCAGTTTTTTGGAATCCCCATAGTAGGCACGAACAACAACAAATTCGGTTTCAAATTTCGGACCACCAGAGGCGGGTGTGCCGCTGATTGCCAGACCGAAGATGATGCCCCCCAACCCAACGAACAGTGCTAAGATCAGAATAAGTCGCTTCATCCAATGCACCTCTCAGAAATGATCGTGATAGGATCTTCGCACAACTTAGCTGCGAGATCCATACAATTTGAGCGCTCTGCAGACACATCTGGCATCACGTTGCAGAAGGCGAAAGCCAGGGAAGACCAATGGCGGCGATGATACCATTGATGACGAGGTGGGGCATATGACATTTGGTACCTCTCCTCCTTTGATCGGAAGCATTGAGAGCCCCGCTCAGGGGTGTTATACTGCACGATTGTTCACGAACATGGAGCGATTCTCTCCTGGTTCTTGAACAAGATAGCCAGTAATTTGGTGTGAAGAGCCGGAGGGTGTATCCAATCACGCTGGTTCTCTCTCACTTCATAATCGCTCAGAAAATCAATGTTCTCTGACGGAGGAATTTAAAATGGATCTTCAGCTGGCGGACAAGGTAGCCCTGGTGACTGCAGCTTCAAAAGGATTAGGAAAAGCATCGGCTCGACAGCTTGCGCGAGAAGGAGCTCGTGTTGTGATGAGCGCCCGAAGCGATCTCCTTGAAAAAGCGGCAGCGGAAATAGGACAAGAAACCGGTGCGGAAGTCGTTGCGATACGGGCCGATGTTACGAACCAGGCAGATATCAGCAACCTGGTTCAGCGCACGGTGAGTCAATTCGGACGAATCGATATATTGGTTGCGAATGCCGGTGGACCAACCCCTGGAAATTTCTTGGATCTCACAGTGGCTGATTGGGAACAGGCGGTCCAACTGACCCTTATGAGCGCTGTCAGACTTTGTTACGAGGTCGTTCCACAGATGTTAGAGCAAGGTTCGGGAAACATCATCGCCATAGAATCGATCTCTATTCGCCAGCCGATAGATAATCTCATCCTATCAAATTCCATCCGGATGGCTGTTATCGGCATGTTGAAGTCGATGGCCAACGAATTTGGTCCAAAGGGCATTCGGATCAACACAATCAATCCCACCTTCACCTGGACGGAGCGCGTTGAGCAATTATTGAAGAACAGGGCGGCCGATAAAGGAACCGATCTCCAACAAGAAGCCAAGGCGATCGCGGCAACGATTCCACTGCGACGAATGGGAGACGTCGAGGAGTTTGGCCGGGCTGTCGCCTGGTTAGCTTCCCCGGCTTCCTCATACATCCACGGGCATGGCTTGATGTTTGATGGGGGTGCTACTCGATCATCGATTTAGGTTGAAGTGCCAACGCCTGACAGGTTAAGATGGCTTACGAGCCTCACTCTAAAGAAAGCAGGTAGGTGATGAGACCATCTAGCTCATCCTCGCTCAGTGATTTTCCGAAGCTAGTGGGCATCTGATCGACGAATCCATCGACGACGTATTCGCTCGGTTTGACGATTGAGAATTGAATATACTCGCGGGAATCCATGCCATCGATGCGAGTGGCGGCGCGCGACGCGATACCCGCCAATGAGGGGCCAACCAGGACTTCACCCGGCTTCACTGTATGACAGGTTGCACAGTTTTGTTTAAATGTCCGCTCGCCCTGTACGATCTTTGAATTAGTAGAAGCCGATGATGGACCGCTGCCGCAGGCGGCGAGAATCAAGGACAAGAGCAGCGCTATTGCTGGGAGGATCGGTTTTTCCTTCATCTGGCTTCCCTGATTCAAAAAACCTTCGTCTCTCGGGGGGATCGAATAGGGCGCGGACCAGCTTTCATGACCAACATTTCGCGCACTACTTTGGGGCAGTTCTCTGAGGGAATGGCTCGCTTAGGGCCCAAAACGGTCTAGTACTGGCTCGTAGCGGCAGCGGCACCCGCGCGGGTGCGAGCACCCGTCAAGTGGCAGGGCAGGAACCTCGTCAAATTCATAAGCGCCTTCAACGGACTCGCAGGTCGGGCAGCTATCATGGCTTGCCAAAATGCGAACCTTGGTA
>DASRZI010000486.1:0-6932 GCA_035686605.1 Candidatus Zixiibacteriota bacterium | reverse complement strand
GTACGCGATATCGAAACGCCCATGGAGAAAGCGAACGAAGCCAGAAAACTTGTTGAGTTTCTCCACGACTCAATCGGTCCCAAGGAGAGCGCCTATGGTGCCTATTTGGGACAATATCTAGAGCTCATTCGGAAGAAGCGGGTGGGCACAAAAGTTGAGGATGTCACCTTACTTCTGCACGATGAGTTAGAAGAGTTCAATGAGCCTGTCTATTTCCACGAATTCGTGGAGCACGCTAACAGTCACGGCCTCCAATATCTGGTAGAGGCAGAGTTCTCTAGCGTAATCCCGTCCAGACACCCTACCGAGGTCGGGGATTACATTCGTCAGATTTCTCGAGATACCATTGAGATGGAGCAGTACCTTGACTTCCTGAACTTCAGGACGTTTCGGCGGACTCTCCTTTGCCATGACGCAATAGAAGTAAACCGCATCTTTACTCCGGAGGTTGTTTTTGATTTCCACTTGGTTTCAGAGGCCAAGCCCGTCACGGACAGGTCGGACGATCTTCCTGAGAACCTGGTTCAATTTAGAGGTAAGGACGGGGCGAATTTTACGACCGATCATTCGCTAACGATCGAAGCCTTTAACTACCTGGGTAAGATTTTCCCGCGAGCTGTGTCATTTAAGGAAGTGATCAAAGATTGCCTAAAAGAGGTCTTCTTAAATCCTGAGGAATCGGTGGCGGACCACGCAGCAATGGTGGCAGGCAATTTCCTTCGCGCCTATAGCTATAGCGAGAGTTTGGTCGAGTTCCATATTCGTCCTTACAACGTAACCCAAAATGTCAGCGACAAGCCGGAAGCGAGCATGATCGCCCGGTGGCAGCTGGATTACATGGTCAAGGTGACCAACATGCGCCACGAGCGTGTCACCCTGGATAGTCTGTCCAGGTATCTTCTTCGTCTTCTCAACGGGAAACGCGACAAGGACGAATTGTTGGAACTATTGTCTCGAGATATCGAGGCCGGCAGCTTAAAGCTTGAGATAAAAGAAACGAACAAATCAGGATCCGAAGATATTAGTAAGTTAGTGAAGATAGAAATCGACAATCGGCTGGAATTCTTCGCCCGCGCATCGCTTTTGATCGCCTAGGCAGATATAGAAGGGGACACGGACCCACTAATGTTTACGTGGAAAGTTGGAGAGTCTGTAAAACCTGTCGGCAAGCCTAATTGAGCGGACGCTTGCTCGGGATGCCCGGTCTTCGGGGATACTTTGCCGGCGAAGCTGTGAGCTTCGGAATGACCACCAGGGTGTGGCTTTGTTGTGTTTCCGTCAGGTCAACGGGCAGGATTTCGGGTTCGCCACCGCCGAGAATTTCAATTGTCTGTTTTGCGGCATCAAGCGCTTCAAGAACGCTTGATCCTTTCTGAGCCAGCATTCGACCTCCGATTCGGCATAGGGGCAGCAAGTACTCAACCAGGACGGCAACTTTTACCACGCCGCGCGAAACTGCCCAATCGAATGATTCACGATAGACAGGATCCTGACCAACTATCTCCAAACGCTCGGCAACAATATCTACATCTTCCAGACCCAGCTCCCGGACTAAGACCTCAAGGAATGTCGTTTTCTTAGTCACGCTCTCCACCAGGGTGAGTTTCATATCAGGAAAGTAGATTTTCAGGGGTATTCCGGGAAATCCGGCCCCGGTTCCAGCATCAACCAGCGATTGGCCGCTCAAATCGCCGGTAACCAACGAGCACGTGAGGGAGTCCAGGAAATGACGAATCTGGATATCCTTGTCATTGGTGATAGCTGTCAGGTTCATTCTCTCGTTCCACTCGAGCAGTAATTTCTTGTAACGGCCAAATTGTGTCAACTGCCTGTCATCGAGTGAGATGGAGAAACGTTTTGCACCCTCAACCAAGGCATCGAGGTCGTCTACACCTGAAGTCATCCTATCGCTTACCGGTTTTGCTCGAGTTCTCTGACTTCAGAATCGACGTAGTATGTGTCGAACCGCTCACCCCCAAAAGAAGCCGGAACATAGTCAACCCATCCATGGCGCAGATAGTAATCTACCCGCACGTATAGAGGTGACACCGGCTCGCTTCCTTGATCGCCAAAGAAACTCCGTTCAATCTGCCGGTATAGATTGATCCGTTCCTCCAATTCGACAAGCTCATCGGCAGCCACAATCCAGTTATCGACTTGGCTGCAAGCTCGATTCTGTCTATTCTCACTCTCTGAGCAGTGAAGAACGTCACCAACCCAATTATCTTCGTCAGGATAGTAGCTGGACCAGCCTAGATCCCAGAGATCGGGACGCTCAGCGGCTGGAACATCAGTGCCCGTGCTTGCCAGCAGCGTACCGAATTGGACCTGCTCGATGATTATCTTGTCCTCAGGACAATTTAGCTCCTCGAGCCACATCTCCCTGAACAACTCTGCCTGCTGCAGAGCTATATCTGAATTGGTTACCATGTAGCGAATGGGAGTAATAAGTCTACAGTCGCCAAAAGGACTGGCATTCATTTGCTGACGCGCCTTATCGGGACTATATCCCACGCCAATCTCGTCAATGGGTGGAGCGGCGATCACCCCAGGTGGAGCAATATGGCGCATCGGATTTCCGCGACCCCCATGGACTTCTCGAATAAGACGCTCCCTGTCAATGGCCCAACTAAAAGCCCGCCGGACTTCTGGGAATTTGAAGACTGGACTGTCCATGTTGTAAGCCAGGTAGAAGACAGCCTGGTTCGGGACCAAAATTGATTTCCCTTCATACTGGCTGAGGATATTGTCTTGTTCAGACCTGGGAACCGGACTCACGTCAAGATTGCGATTCTGCCACAGTTGGTAAGCATCCCAGCTATCAATCTGAAGGATGTTGACTACATCGGCATTGCCTTCAAACGGCAGTGGCCAATATGGATTGCGCTCAAGGACTATACGCGTGTCCATAAGGCTTTCTGTGCTCAGGACGAACGGTCCGCTGGTGACGATGTTCTCAACTAGATCCCACTCATCTGCCATTTCCTCTACTATCTCAACCGGAACAGGTCGCAACAGCCAAGTACTGGTCATGGTCAAGAAATGACTGGCAGGCTCGGTAAGGATGATCTCCAGCGTGGTGTCATTGATCGCTAGGGCTTTTATTCCATCCAAGTCATCCGGGGTCGCTTCTTTCAGATCGTACACCTGTTCGCAGCCTTCGATAACAAAGAGTACGAAAACATCTGGTGTAGCCAACCGGCTATCGCAAGCGCGCTGGATGGCAAAAACGACATCATGCGAAGTAACTGGTCGTAGAGCATCAACGCCATGCTCATCACCAAGAAGCCTGCCAGGCTGGTCCCGGCGAACCCAGTAGATATCGTCGCGAAGATTGAACGTCCAGGTAAGCCCGTCTTCGCTGACCCGCCAGTCGGTCGCCAATTCTGGATCGATGGTATTGGAACGATGGTTGTATCGAGTCAAGCCGGCGAAAATATTGTCGATTATATGGATGTCCGGTTCTCCGGCTGACAACTGGGGATCAAGCGTGGTGATCTCCTCATTGATGCTGACATCAAGTATGACCGGATCCTGATTTTCCACGATGACAGGGGTAATCTCAACTTGAAGCGTGCGTAGGACGATCCGTGTAACGATTACCTCCTGACCTTCAACCGCAGCCACCTCCGTTGCAACGATTGGGTCCTCGACAGGTTCGCTGCAGCCGAACAGCACACCAATACCTAGGACGAGGGCAAGCAACAGCCACCAGGGAGTACCTGACCTTCGTCCAAGCGTTTGTTTTATATCCATTGGAACGCGATGCTATCTCATGGCTATAGCGGTTGCAAGTTCTGCTAAGGTATCCAGCCGGGAACAAAGGCATCATCGGCCACCAGAAAAACCTCACCGCTGCCAGGATCGAGTAACCAGAGGGCAGCATATCCGCCCCCTGTGCCGATCGCAGAACGCATGAAGGCCAGGCGGGATCCATCTGGTGACCAGCTCGGCGAAGTATGGTTGAAAAACGGATCGCCGGTTAGCATTTCAGGCATTCCGTCTTCCAAAGGTATGGTCCAGATCTGTCGAGTTCCGTCTGTGATCTGACTTGATGAGATCATACCTTTTACAGGTCCCCATTCGGGAACGCCTTCTAAATATGAACCTCCCTGGCTCAGGTTAATGATGTTGGAAGCTTCGATATCTGCGACTGTAACAGCGGAGCTGATCGATGACGAAGAACCTTCACCAATCTCGCCCGTCAAGTCGCTAAAACTCTCATCGTGGGTCTCATCAATGCTTAACTGTGTAAAAGCCAGCTGGTACCCTGATGGCGACCATTCGCCCATCGCATCGACGTTGGCGGGGATTAGCTGAGGTTGGTCTCCAAACATGTCAAGCACGACGATGCTTTGGGCGTTTGGTTTGTAATAGGAAAGATACCTGCCGTCGGAAGACCATCTGGGATAACGACTGGAAGCATCGTCCACAACCGGATCGCTAAAAAGGGCAGACCCGTGGGCGGGTTGGACACTACCGGTGGTTGTGTCCAATATCCATATCTCAGCAGCATCTCCATCTCCTTCAATGCCGCTTCGCTCAAAGGCGATCAACGCCCCTTCAGGCTGCCACCGGGCATCCCGGCAGCGGTGCTTTTGACAGTCCAATACGTCGGCGCGTTCGCCTGATGACAGGATCGTCACCAGGTCCTCACTGCCGTCAACATCCAGGCTCGAGACAAGAACGCCACTGCCATCAGGCAGGATGCTGTACTCCCAGATGCCTAGGGGCTCGAAGCTGAATTGAGTCATTGAACCGGCTTTGTCTCGCCGCCACAGATTGGTGAGCCCGTCAACCTCTCTCATGAAGACCAGCTCAGGATCTTGAACGGTGAAGGAGTGTTGGGCAGAGCTCAAGGACGATAGGCCATTCTCGCCCCTTAAGCCAGGAGATATTGTGATCGTGTAGGTACTGCCATATTCTAGCGGTTCGAAGGGATCAAAAATAACGGATCGTCCATCCAGCCCAAGCGTTCCGGCGATGGGTGGCGTACTCTGAAAGTGGCTTCCAATGCTCCCTTCCTCGATAGGCGTATTGGCCGTGAGAGAGATGTTTTGACGGGCACGAATACGATCATCAGATGGCGCCCAGGTGGTAATTCGAGGCGTCATCCACAATGCCAGAATCAGTAATCCGGCAGCTAAACCGAACCCGGCGACGAACAGTTGGCGCAACCGCATAACGAAGAACTATAGCCCAGATTCTTCAGCCGGACGATTGCTCACCACCAGGATAAGAAAGACCACATGTCGTAATGGGAGCTTTTATATCAATGTGGGCTGGGAGGCTGATACTCTCCTGATCCAAAGTCAGCGCTAACGATGGAATCTGTCCTAAGGCCTGGCTGTTGGCATACCCCAATATTTATCGCGACGGATAGGCATCCAGCGACGATAATGTTGACATAATCCTGAAGTTCGAATTAGCTTGAAACCAAGATTAACCCTAGCTCGAATCGTTTCCAATCCAGAGATGGTTTGGCAGTACATTGCGAGCCGGGCTTACCTGGATAGAACCGACGTGCATCTCCCCTTTCAGTATACGTTTATTGACCAGGCACGTATCTGGCGCTCGCCCGAATTTATGCAGATAAAAATCGGCCGCTCGCATGACCTTTTCTTCGATTGTCGTCCGTTTGTCGTCGTCTAGCCATAACATGCCCACGTTCACGATACTTCTCCCAACTCATAAGATTAACTAGGTCAATTATACTATTATGTCAATTTCTGTCCATCCAGAATCGGTCGATCCAGTCCGCGGTAAGCCAGTCATCGCTTCCTGATTCATTCTCTGATGCTGGATCTTGCCCATTCTGTCCATATCCAGCGCGAGAAGATGTCTTTATTGACTTCGACGAGCGGGAAGATGCACCGTTGGAAGCAGCAGCTCCATCCTTCGATAGTGGCTGGACCACGATGGTCCTTCCTTTTTGAATTTCGAGTTGTCTTGAATATTTCAAGAACTCATCATCACTGATGAAAGCTGACTGGAAGCGGTGGCAGTTTTCACCACGAACGGCTATAAACTCGCCACTTCTACTGATTGATTCCGCGCCTGAGTCTGGAATGCCTGCCGCGGCCCAGGCCCTATCATAATCGGCCGAACCCCCGACCAATCTGAGCGGAAAGTCATATCTCAGCAAGGGCCGAAGTTCCTTTGCCAATGCATCTTCGATACTCACGAAAAGACGAAAACCACTGTCTGGACCATGATTTAGCAGATGTCCTAGTTTGCGGTAAAGGATGCGTTCGCCACTCGCCAGCAGATGCTCTAACCCGTCGATGATTACGATCAATAGGGGGTTCGATATCTCTTTCTTCCTGCGATAGTCCAATTCTTCAACAAGAAAATCAACAACGTCCAGGCCGCCGGGAACGGTTCTGATCACCGGAAAGATGCAGTGAGGGAGCTCGCCTATATAATCGAGAGATCCTTCTGTCAGCGGTCGACCAGCCTTGCTGCCAGTTAGCGCGACTGTGGCGATTTGAATGGACGATTGCCGGTATTCTAAGGCCGCCGAGGCAGCGATCGTTCGCAGAAGTGAGGACTTTCCGGCGCCCTTCTGACCAGAGATTAAGACGTTTCCAACATGACGATCCTGCAGGTTGAGTTGAACGGGCCGGTTCTGAGCATCTAACCCAAGAGTGACCTTCATTCCGGCGATTCTGGGCGAAGAAATGATGAGTCTAGATAAAGACACAGAGGCAAAATCGTGATGCCCATTCGTACTGACCTGTCCACCGGAAATCGTGAATGAGTGGAACCGGGTATTCAGATAAGATATCCCCGCATCCAATCCTCTTCTAGCCACGGATACGCCGGAGCTAACAAAGCTTGTCCCCAAAGAGTGACCCCCCGGCACACCATTAGCTGAAATCGTACTTTCTTGCTGCATTTTCTCACCTCCGTTACTTCTATGAGAATTTGGC
>DASRZI010000485.1:0-2938 GCA_035686605.1 Candidatus Zixiibacteriota bacterium | reverse complement strand
CCTTTCCGTTGATCCTGTTGAAGCTGACCATAAATGTGTCTCCGATAATTAATGCTTTCAATACCGTCAAAAACTCTAGCATAGGCCTTGACTGAAGTCAAGGCAAAAATGTGTTAACTGCTTTACATCTAGTAGGTTGTTCTGGAATTGGAATGAAGCCTCTGATCAAATCAACACTATTACGAAATTTCGAGATAACGATCTCGCTCCCATTGGGAAACCTGCAGCCGATATTCATCCCATTCGGCGAGTCTTGCCCGGTGAAATACCTCGTAGACATGTTCACCCAAAGCGCCGCGGACCACATCATCGGCCGCCAGCTCTTCCAGGGCATCATTGAGAGTACCAGGGAGCATGCCAATTCCCCGGTCCTCTAAGTCAGCCAACGAATACTCGTAAACGTCATCGCTAACAGGTGGGGGTGGGGCGATCTTGTTCTGAATGCCGTCCAGTCCAGCCTCCAGCATAACCGTGAAGGCTAGGTATGGATTACAGCTCGGATCAGGACAGCGCAATTCTACGCGAGTGGATTCTTCCCTGCCGACCGAGTACCTGGGAATTCGAATTAACGCCGACCGATTTATCTGTGCCCAACAAATATAAACAGGCGCCTCATATCCTGGAACGAGACGCTTATAACTGTTGACCGTTGGGGCAGCGACGGCCGAGATTGCTTTCGCGTGCGCTAGCTGGCCGCCAACAAAGTAATGAGCCATATCGGATAGCTTAAACTGTCCCTCGGGATCAAAGAAAAGGTTTTTGCCATCCTTACCCTGGATGCTCTGATGGGTGTGCATACCCGACCCGCTGATGCCGACCACCGGTTTGGGCATGAAGGTAGCCAGCAGCCCGTGCGTGGCAGCAACTGCCTTCACCGTATACTTGAATGTCATTACATTATCAGCCGCCGTGACAGCGTCCGCATATTCGAAATCAATTTCGTGCTGCCCAGCGGCGACCTCATGATGCGAGGCTTCTACATCAATACCGAGATCAACCAAAGCCCGCACAATATCGGATCGGACGATCTGAGCCTTATCTCGCGGCGAGAAGTCGAAATAACCGGCTACATCGTGAAGTACGGGTTCAATACTTCCGGGTTCATTCTTGAATAAGAAAAACTCTACCTCAGGACCACAGCTAAAGTTCAATCCCAGTTCTCGGGCCTTTGCAACTGAGTTCTTAAGAACTGATCGTGGATCACCCTTGAAGGGGCGTCCGTCTGTGCCGTAAACGTCACATATTATTCGAGCTCGACGGCGTTCAGGACTACTCCAGGGAAGAACGGCGTAGGTCGCAGGATCTGGTTTGAGGAACATATCGGCTTCGTGAATTCGGGCGAAGCCTTCAATGGAGGAGCCATCGAACCATATTCCCCTTTCAAGAGCTTCCTCAAGGTGGTTAATTGGGATTGAGACGCTCTTAACCGTCCCCTGTATATCCGTAAATTGCAGGCTGATGAATACAATATTGTCTTCCTTAACCTGATTTACTAGTTGGTTAGAATCCATGATTCCTCCTAATAGATTTGATCCAATGACTGTAATGGCAAACTCTTATGATAGCCAGCAATTCTAGCAGACATTGACGTTTTGTAAGCACCGGTCGATGTTTTTAGTCGCAGCTATCTGTAAACGCTTACGTCGCGAAGGTCAAACGAGGGCTGCCAGCTTTCGAAGCTCTTCTGGCAGGTTAAGAATATCGACATTCCCACCGCTTATCAGCACGCCAACGCGTTTATTCTGGATTCCCAATTGCTTTGTGAATATGGGAGCCAGGGCAACCGCAGCACTGGGCTCTACGATGATTTTCATTCGCTCCCATATGAAAATGAGTGTCGAAACAATCGCTTCTTCGTCGACAGTGATCATGTCCGATACGTATTTCTGCATAATTTCCAGGTTGCGTTGGCCGATATGGCGAGGTCGAAGGCCATCGGCGATCGTTGCCGGCACATGATCCAGCTCGATAATCTGTCCGGCCTCAAAGGAGCGTGTCGCATCATCGGCTAGCTGGGGCTCAACTCCTATCACTTTTGCGGGAGGCGTCCAGGCGGCCGCTGCAAGCGAACAGCCACTGATAAGACCACCGCCTCCAACCGGTACGAAAATGTAATCAAGCTGACCAGTTTCCTCCAGCAGCTCCCAAGCCGCGGTCCCCTGGCCAAGAATAATATTGTCGTTGTCGTAGGGATGGATCAGCGTATAGCCATGTTGTTCTATCAGCTTTTGGGTAATTTCTTCGCGCTGTATTGCCTGACAAGGCACGATTTCAGCGCCGTAGAGCTCCGTTGCTCTCCTCTTTATCGCCGGGGCATCTTCCGGCATGACTACTACAGACTTAACGCCGAGCAGCTTTGCAGCGAGAGCAACTCCTTGTGCGTGATTGCCGCTGGAATGGGTAATGACACCCGCGTCCCTCTCTCGTTGGCCGAGTTGGGAGATCGCGTTGTAGGCGCCCCGGAACTTGAAGGCGCCAACTCGCTGGAAATTCTCGCATTTGAGAAATACCTTGTTCTCAGAGCGCGCATCAAGCGTCCGAGACGTTAGAACCGGGGTACGATTGACGATACCCTGGAGTCTTCGGGCGACAGGAACAACATCGCTGGGTTGTAATCTGGACATATCACCTAAGTCTATAGCGATCCACCGAGGGATCAAGAAATCTGGACTTTGGCTTTTATAACTGGAAATCAGCTTTTTTCCCCCGCAGATGTCCGCCTCACCCGGCCTCAAGAACCGCTCTTGTTAAATGTTGTTTAACAATGATCTTTCAGGTTGACCTAACAAAGTCCCTTTCAAAGAAGGTTCTCGCTTAAGCGCTTCGCTTTCAACATCAGAGATTGTACGACTCGGAAAGGTTGAGTTTTGATGCGCGCGTACCCTCCCGTTCCAGATTGGGCAATGAAAGAAACAGCCGCCCTCGGACTGATATAGAA
>DASRZI010000484.1:0-24933 GCA_035686605.1 Candidatus Zixiibacteriota bacterium | reverse complement strand
ATCATAGGTATCGCCTTCAATGGGTACTTCACTCTGGGTCTGGCAGGGTTTGCCAGGGCGCTGCGCGAATCACAGACGACAGGCACCCTAGAAGCGATGGTAATGACCCCGGTTCCCGTGTCGATGATCGTTATTGGCTCGGCGACATGGAGCTACGTTTTCACAACTATCAGGGTCATTATCTATCTTTTACTGGGTACGCTGCTGTTTACACTGGAGCTTGAGGGGGCGAATTTTCTTGGGGCTTTGGTCAGCCTAATCCTCTCCATCCTGGCTTTTGCGAGCATCGGCATAATTGCTGCCGGCATTATCATGGTTATCAAAAGGGGAGAGGCCATCACCGCCCTATTTAGTTCGTTCGCCAGTCTTGTCGGTGGAATCTATTATCCCGTAGAAATCCTTCCATCATGGCTTCAGGTGATTTCCGCCTTACTGCCTGTCACCTACGCGGTGAGAGCCATGAGACTTTCTCTCCTTGTTGGGGCTTCCTGGTCAGAACTAATGCCCGACCTCTTGGTTCTCCTTGCCTTCACGATAGTGCTGTTCCCAACATCCCTGGTGGTGTTTCGTTACGCCGTCGAACGTTCGAGGAAGGATGGGAGCTTAACCCACTACTAGAGCATGGATGATGCCAATTATTGGGCGGTGTCGACCACAGCAAGCAACTTTCCCCCGCTTTTTAACTGTCCCGCACTGTCGATATCTAACCAGGATTGGTGCCCTGCGGTCGCCATTCGTCGAACTACCAACCGTTTATCGACATTCAAATAGCATTCCGAAGTATCCCCTGATCGGCACGGCTCAATTCCTGACCGTTTTGGCTCTCTGCAGCTTCTAAATGCGGGTTTCCCAGCTGCCCACCTACAGAGAGGTATTCGTAGCCTCTGGAAACCAAGGCGCCGAAATCTGGGATCATACGCCTGCCGTCGATGATCAGATAGGGGGGCTTTACGGTTCGTTCAATGGTACCTGACAGCCCCCGGAATTCTTCCCAATCTGTGGAGATAAAAAGGGCGTTTGTTCCTTCGATCGCCTCTACCGCGGACTCGTGATAGGTGATCCGGTCGAATAGATGGTTCTGTCCTGAGTTAAACCAGACTTTAGCCTCATCCATTGCCAACGGGTCATAGGCCCGGATTTCGGACACACCACGGGCGAGCAAAGATTCCACAACCTTTAATGCGGAAGAATCACGCATGTCGTTTGTGTGTTTCTTGAATGCCAGGCCCAATAATGCGACCGATTTGTTATTGAAATTGAATTTAGCTTCGTGGATCGCCCGATCGATGAGATAGGTCTTTTGATACTCATTGATGTTGTAGACCGCCTGAAGCAGATCTGTAGAACGTCCACTCTGATTTAGTTGGTATATAAGGGACTGGATGTCCTTACCGAAACAGCTTCCACCCGCGCCATTGCTGACGTAGGATCCCCAGGTGCTTATGCGCGCATCGGAGGTTACACCTAGTTTCAAATCCTCCATGAGGATGTTGGAAAAAGTTTCTGCGAGCCGTCCGCCCACTCCATTCCAAAAAGAGATGTAAGTTAACAACAGCGAGTTGGCCATGTATTTAATGGCTTCGGCTGATTCGGGAGTGGTCTCGATATAACGGATGCGAACATGATTCACAAATTGGGGATACACCCGCTGCATTATCTCGAAGTCTCCGGTGGTGTCGGCTCCCACAACTACACGGTCCGGCTTTCGCGAAGCTTCAACCGCGTTTCCCTGTGGAAGAAATTCGGGATTCGAAGCGACTCCAAAGTTCTCAACCCCATGCTCATTGAGAACCTGCTGGAGCATGCGTGCTGAGCCAATAGGCACAGTGCTCTTGTTGACCAATAGCACCCTCTGCGATGTGTCCCGTTTTGCCAGAAGTGCTCCCAAGTGGTGGGTGGCATTCAGGTAGTAGCTCAAGTCCGTCGAACCATCCAGGTTGGGTGGTGTATTCAGGCACATGAATATCACGTCCGCGTCCTGAATCTCAGAGGTGATATCCGTGGTAAAGAATATGTAGCGGTTGAGGTTTTCGGCAATGATCGCCGCCAAGCCAGGCTCGTTTACATATCTTTCGATCCTATCTCGCTCGGCGGTCTGGTAAGCCGCGATACGCGTCTCGTTGATATCGTAAGCGATTACCTGGTGTCCGTACTCAGAGCAAACGGCCGCATGAGTGAGACCGACAAATCCTGTTCCAACAACAATAATCTTCATATTAAATCCTCCGAAGCTGAATTATAGCCCCTAGCTGGTGAATGTCAGCTGCTCAAGAACGATGATCACCTTTCGATCATCATGCTAGCAGCCTTGCGTCCGATTTCCACTGCGTAATTGGTCCCACGATCCCAGGGATATACCTGGCTCATACTGGCGAAGAACAGGTTCTTTATCGGTGTCCGAATATCGGGGATGTTTCGTGAATGATTGATTTCCGGGACTGGTTGGGCATAACGCGTTCGGAATACCCAGCTCTTACGAATCCAGCTGCTTTTGAAATCTGGATTAATAACCGATAGAGGTTTGACAAATAGCGACTCTAGTTCCTGATCGGTCATGTCAAAATATTCATGATCGGGCACCACGTAGTCGCCACAATACACGATGCGATCGCCGCCGTAATGCACGGGATCGATATAGTTTGTATGTTCGACCAGGGCCAGGAACGGTATATCGGTCTGTTTCTTGTCCGGCGAAGTCGACGGTAGATTCAGCCAGTAAGTCTCCTTCATGAGCTGATGTTGGAGGGCAAGCACCAGAACGACGGCGCCCATACTCTTCAACTCGCCAAGCTTTCCCAGATAATTCTCCGGAAGCTCGGGCGCCATCCGGCCAAATAGCCCTGGTGATGTTGTGACAAGGCATTGGTCCACGACCTCCTTGCCGCCATCCAGGCTCAAGGATATCGTTCCATCGGCCATTTTTTCGATGGCCCGAACTGGGCTTTCTAAGATTATTTGGCCGCCACGAGACTCTACGGCCGAGGCAAGCGAATCAACGAAGGTTTGAAATCCCCCTTTGAAATAACCAAGTCGTGGGCTTCGCACGTGGAGCCTGGCCCACATCCAAGCCATGTTGGCCTCTTTGTAATACGGGCCAAACTTGCCGATCAGCAGCGGTTTCCAAACCGTGTCATAAATCCTGTCACCGTACCATTTGCCTAGCCAATCATTGGCGGTCTGTTTCTCAAGCTCCTTCCAAGGATTGGTGAAGCGTAAATAGGCGCTTACCAGACCAAATCGGGCTACATCAACAAGATTAAAGCCAGGGAAGGTGATCCAGGCTATTGGAGAATCGAAGGGGACTATCTTGCTGTCATGTATCACTGAGGTAACCGGACGAGGCCAGAAGAGGTCGTCACCCATGCCAATTTCTTCAACTAGATTGATGATGGCTTTATCCTGGCGAAACAGGTGATGGTAAAATCGCTCCAAGGGCCACTGCCAAATCTCATCCTGAAAGCCAGCCGCTAGACCGCCGCTGTAATTGTTTGCCTCGTAGATGACAACCGAGTGTCCAGATGCAAGAAGATCATAGGCGGCTGACAGGCCAGCGATGCCAGCGCCCACCACTGCGATTTTCACGTTGCCGATTCTCCTTCTGATACCTGTTTTGTCGCCCGATCGAAATCTGACCAGCCCAATCCTTCTTTTATCATGTAGTAGATTCCGAGAAGTGTGACGGGCAGCCACAGGGCAGCATGGAGGACAAGCGTATAGGCTGTGGCAACTGCTGCTTGGACGCCGTATAAAGTAAGGACCGCGATCCCAGGTGCATCGAATGTGCCGATATAGCCAGGTGCTGACGGCAGCGTCGTCGCAAGGTTAACGACACCATTCATCAACATCAGGGCGAAGAAACCAACTTCGAAGGGGAATGCCTGCATGACGAACCAGTATTTCACAGTCTCCAGCAACCAGATCACCAGCGAGGTGAAGAAAATCATCAGCACGCTGCGAAAACTTCTCAACGACTCTAAACCTTCAAGGAAAAGTGCCGTCATGTCGAGAACCGGACGGCGAACCCTCTTGGGCAAGAAAGCATTGACCACAATCTCGGCAAAGCGATTAGCACTTTTGGGAAAGGCGGCAAGAGCTAAGAAGAAGATCAGTGCTCCAAAGAACGATACGCTAGCTAATATGACTACCGTACGGATGTTCCCACTTTCCAATGGGGCGAGCGGTAATGCAGCGAAGACAAAGATCAGCATCACCAATCCGTCGAAGACCCTCTCCACAACGACGGTTGCCAAACTTGCACTCATGGTCACGCTCTCTCGACGGCGAAGGACATAGGATCTCAATACTTCGCCAGCTCGGAATGGGTACACATTGTTTCCCATGTATCCGATGACAACAACTGGAAACAGGCGTCGCAGGGAGATCTCTTTCAAAGGACGGAGCATGTAGTGCCAGCGCCAGGTCCGAGCCCAGACGGCTAAAAAGTAGACCGCAACGCTTGGTATGAGCCAGTAGTATTTGCCATGCTGAAGAGCATTCCACACCGACTCAAGTCGAAGCCCCCTAAGGGCTATCCATAGAAAAGCGACGCTGATCGCCAATCCGAGCCAAAGCTGCCAGCGTCTCATATTCTAGTTAAAACAATTCTTGATAACATGTATGCAAGATCCAGGAATCATTCCATCATTGGATATACACCGGGTATTGCCAGAGGTCTTAGTCAAACACGCAGTACCCGAATTCACAGCAAGCAATTGTATCACGAGCTTTCGAACTAGGAATGAGGGGGTGTTTCTCTTGGTCTCCCCGGAAGCCACGAGTATTGCTGCATACCGGCATTGGCAAAGTAGACAGCATGACCTATAATCGCTGTTCACTCGGGGTGTGGCGCAGATTGGTAGCGCGCTCCGTTCGGGTCGGAGAGGTCATCGGTTCAATTCCGGTCACCCCGACTTAGAAGCCGTGTCAAGGTTCATTGACACGGCTTCTTTGGTTGAGGGAGTCGATTGAAAACTCAGTTGTGCTGCAAGCACACTCAAATGATCAATGTGCGGTTTGGTTTAGCTAGTTTTCGATGGTTAACCATCCGAAGGGAGGTACACCGAGGTACCGATAGTATACCTATTGTTCGAGCAGTAAGACTTACCCAAGCTTAATGCTCGTTGACGAACTCCCAGGAGTGAGGATCTATTGATCCACATCTGTTCGCTCTTCCTGCTCTAAAAAGGCATCGACAGCTGATCGCACTGACAGGAAAATGTGCCCGTCGTCGAGCTTCTGTAACAGGGATGCACGTCTCATGAGCTCCTCGACGTTCGATTTCAAACGGGCGAACCGAAGATCAACACCCATGTCCAACAGCTCTTCTCGAAGGTCGAGCAGCATATCCAAGGCAGTCGAATCGATATCTGGTATATCTTCACCATCTATGAGAACTACTTTGACGGGCGTGTCAGAGGCGCTCAATTCATCCATGATATGGCTCCGGAATTTCGGTGCATTTGCGAAGAACAACATCTGGTCGAACCGGAATATGATCAGTCCTGGATAAGTCCGAGCATCGGGATGGCCCTTGATGTTTCCAAACACTTCTCGACCCTGTCCTGGGATGCTCCCGAGAACAGCATAATCAGGATTGCTGACTCTGGCCAACAAAGCAATGAATGAGAGTAGGATGGCAAGTAATAACCCCCCTAGAATCCCAAAGGTGAGCACGCCGATCAAAGCAGCAGCGCCAGCCCAAAAGTCGATTCGCCGTATTCCGTAGAGTCGTCTCAATTCTTCGAATGTGATTAAGTGCCAAACAGCATGGACCACAATGGCGCCTAGGACGGCCTCCGGCAGTGTTCGAAATATGGGTGTGAAGAGCGCCGCTGTTACCAAAACCAGAAGCGCATTGACGAGAGAGGCCATCTGGGTTTTCTGCCCAGTCTGGTCGGCCGCAGCAGTCCGGGAAAGGCTGCCGTCAACCACAAATCCCTGGCTATAACCGGATCCGAAATTAGCTACTCCAAGAGCGATCATCTCTTGGCTTGCCCTTATCTCATACCCAT
Source organism: Candidatus Zixiibacteriota bacterium (assembly GCA_035686605.1). GTDB lineage: Bacteria > Chloroflexota > Anaerolineae > Promineifilales > Promineifilaceae > UBA11865. The sequence continues at coordinate 18,922 of DASRZI010000484.1, read as the reverse complement.
GTTTCTTGGCATTGGTCCGCGCCGCTGCCACTGATTCGGCAAAGGCCACCAATAATATGCCGATCGCTCCTGGAATCAGATTGAGGATCTCAACCAAGGAGACGTTCTGAAAACCAAGAGGAGGTAGACCGGCGGGGATATCACCGACGATATGAACACCATAGGAATTCAGATCAACCAGTGCAGAGATGGCGATACCGAGAACGACGACCACCAAAGCCGCGGGGATTTTCGGGGCCAGTTTCTCTAATCCAAACAACAGGACAAGGCTGACGACTCCGACTATTAAGGTCGGCCAGTGGATGTTTCCTAAATCTCGCAGGAAAAAGTACAGTTCTTGAAAGAAACCTTTTGACTCGGGGACGCCGTAGCCAAGAATTTTATCCAACTGCCCCATGACGATAGTGATTGCAATACCGACGACGAGGCCGCTCAGAACCGGTCTGGACATGAAATCAGCTAGAAAACCTAATCGCAGGAGGCCAGCCACGATAAACAAAACCCCTAGTATCAAGGCTAAAACCGCCGTGAGTGCTATATACTCCTCGGTCCCTTGGACTGCAAAGGTGCCGACTACCACGGCTGACATCACGGCGACGGTCGAGCTTGGTCCAACAACAAGCTGGCGCGATGTACCGAAAATTGCGTAGCCGAGAAGGGCCAAGGGAGCCGCAAAAAGACCTGCTTCTGGTGGTACACCGGCCAAAGTTGCATAGGCCATGGCTTCTGGCACCAATAGAGCCCATACCGTCAATGCGGCAATGAGATCTGGACGCAGCCATTGTTTCCTATACTTAGGCAGCCAGTCGAGTATGGGAATATAAGACTTCAGTAGAGTTATTGACTTCGATTCAGAAGCGTTTGCAGTCATCGCTCTCTATCTCGTAAAAACGATTCCTGGTTTTGTATAATATAATCTGGCGATCCAACCAGAGGATTCTAACGTTTTTCAACTTGCGCACAAGATTTCCGTACAAGTGCTTTCACAGGAGCAAAAGGACACCTTGAAACCTTCCCTTTGAGCATATATTCTCCTTGCCGGGAATAATCCTTCGATAACAGCGACAGGTGTATCGAGTGTGAACGGTTAATGTCTATAATCCGGGTGAAGCTTGGGCTGTTTGAAAAGCCCAGCTACTCAGATATCATGATAAGGAACGCCGGAATATCTTCGTTTCTCTTGCCAAATCTCTAGGATTGGTAAGCTCGACAAGATACGGCATGATGCAGGTTGTTAATCTGTTTACCATCTAGGAGTACAAGAATGGCTCGCCAATACTTACGTCTTCTTCTAGTCCTGCTTGGCCTGCTAAGCCTCGCGTTAGTCGCTTGTGATTCTGCAAAAGAAGATGATACCGAGGACGAATCTCAGAACGATATGGAGATGGAAAGTGACGAGGATCAAATGCCCGGTATGGCTATGCCAGAAACGCCGGATGACCTGGACACGTCCACATCTCTAGAAACTGACAATGGCGTCTTTGCGGTCACTGTCTCCCCTGAACTCGATCCGTTAGCCATAAATGAGATACATAGTTGGATAATCCATGTAGAGACTCCTAATGGCGAGCCTGTTGAACAGGCTGAAATCGTTGTGGGTGGCGGTATGCCCGAGCATAACCATGGCTTTCCAACAGTTCCCGAAGTAACGCAGGAGCAGGGTGGTGGCGATTACCGTATTGAAGGTGTAAAGTTCAACATGAGCGGTTGGTGGGAACTAATGCTAACCATTGACGCTGATGGAGAAAGCGACAGCGTTACCTTCAACCTTATTCTTCCATAATGAAAATCAGGTTTAGTCGTATTTCTGGATCGTTAGCTTTCAGCTTCGCTCTCTTACTTCTCTTGGTGACGGTTCCAGCTTGCAGCGAGAGCAACCAGAACGAAACCACTAAAACAGTGCCAACTCCAGTGGAGGATAGCAATGAGTTCGCCGGATGGAGCCAGGGAGAGATTGCCGTCCTTCGATCACTTTGGCTTGGCTCTCTCCAGCCATTGCTTCCAGATCCATCCAATGCAATCGGCGACTCTCCTGATGCGCAAACTCTTGGGCATAAACTTTTCTTTGACACAAGGTTAAGTAAGAACGGGGAGGTTTCGTGCGCGACCTGCCACCAGCCAGAGCTCTTCTTCACAGATGGCCTGGCTCAAGCGGAGGCCATAGGTGTAACACAACGCGGGACGCCAACAATCGTTGGAGCGGCCTACAGTCCATGGTTTTTTTGGGATGGACGCAGGGATAGCCAATGGTCCCAAGCAATGGTACCCATGGAAAGTGATATCGAACACGGCGGTACTCGCACCCAGTTTGCCCATATCATCAGCGAAGACCCCGAGTATCGAGAAGCTTACGAGGCGTTATTCGGTCCCTTGCCCGATTTCTCAGACCGATCTCGATTTCCTGATAATGCCGGGCCAGTTGATGATCCGGGTGCTGTCGCTGCCTGGGACGGGATGGATGCCGGAGATAGAGACACAGTGACCCAGGTGTTTGTAAATATAGGCAAGGCGGTCGCCGCCTATGAACGCCAAATTTTGCCCGGGCCATCTCGCTTTGATAATTATGTCTCGGCCCTGTTGGACGAAGACAAAGAAGGGATGGAAGCCGCTTTGTCAGAAGAAGAGGCTGCCGGTCTCAGAGTGTTTATCTCTCGAGGGAATTGTACCCAGTGCCATAACAGTCCCCTACTGACGAATAATGGATTTCATAGCGCCGGCGTACCAGACATCAATGATCTCGAACCTGATGTCGGCCGTTTCACAGGAGTGGCTGAGGTGGTCAACAGCGAATTCAATTGCCTCAGTCCGTACAGTGATGCGAATCCCGATCAGTGTACGGAGCTTCGATTTGTTAAAACAGAAGGGCTAGAATTACTCGGTGCCTTCAAGGTGCCGACTCTTCGTAACGTGGCTGAGACGGCGCCGTACATGCATGCCGGTCAATTTGAGACCTTGTCTGAAGTCCTGGACCATTACAACCGGGCCGAGACTGGACCTTTTGGACACAGCGACCTGCAGCCGCTTGGCCTCAACGGTGTAGACCTGCAACAACTCGAGGCTTTTCTCCAAGCGCTGAGCGGGCCGCTGGATGTACCGCCAGAGTTATTGATCCAGCCTTAGCCTGACCTTTTTTTCGGCTATGGTTGTCAGGCTGGTACTCCTATACGGAGGACATATATGGATTTCGACCTAGTTATCAAGAACGGAACGATAGTCACGGCTAAGCAAACCTACATCGCTGACATCGGTATTCGGGGCGAGAAGATCGCAGTTATTGACCAGAATCTGAAAGGTACAAGGGAGATCGACGCCCGGGATAAGTTGGTAACCCCCGGGGCGGTGGACATCCACGTCCATATGGAAATGCCCCTCGGCAAGTTCGTCTCATCGGATGATTTCTTCACGGGCACCCGAGCAGCAGCATATGGTGGAACCACTACGATCATCGATTTTGTCGAGCCAGAACCCGACGAATCAATGTTGGAGGCTCTGAAAACCCGCCGGGGTATCGCCGATCCAAAAGTCGTTATCGACTATGGTCTTCATATGACTATCGGACCGGATGAGATCGGAAAACTCAATCAGCTTCCCGAGGTATACGATGCTGGTTGTCCAAGTTTTAAGCTGTATATGGCCTACGGATTTTGCTTGCCGGACGACCAGCTCATGTTGGCTATGGAAGCTATACGAGACGTTAACGGCTTGCCGGTGATCCACACCGAGAACTGGCCAATAATCACGGCTCTCATCGATCGAAACCTGGCAGCCGGAAACAATTCGCCGTCCTGGCATCCCCGCAGCCGTCCGGCTGTGTTGGAGGGTGAGGCTGCCGGAAGGGCGATAGATATCGCAACCTTTGTCGGAACGCGGCTGCATATATTCCACATCACCTGCGCTGATGTCGTTGACCGATTGACTGTCGCTCGCGGCAAGGGCCTTCCGGTCACCGGCGAAACCTGTCCTCAATACTTGCTATTAACCCAGGACGTCTACGATAGACCCGGTATTGCAGGGGCGCTGCCAGTATGTTCGCCACCTATCAGGGATGAGAATTCTCAGCAAGACCTCTGGCAAGCCCTTGGAGAGGGAAACCTGCAGGTCGTCTCAACAGACCACTGTCCATTTACAAAGTCAGAAAAAGCGACCGGCCTTGGAGATTACAGTAAAATTCCCGGTGGCGTACCGTCGGTCGAGATCCGGTTTCCTGCTCTTTTCAGTTCCGGAGTTGAAACCGGCAGGATCACATTAAACCAGTGGGTTGACCTGTGCTGCACGACCCCGGCGCGTATCGCAGGTCTTGACCGAAAGGGTGACATCGCTATCGGATTGGATGCCGACTTGGTGATATTCGATCCGGAGAAGAAAGTCGTCATTTCTCAGGAATTATTGCATGAGGATGTTGACTGGACGCCCTACGAAGGCCTGACCCTAAAGGGTTGGCCACAGTCAACAATAAGTCGTGGTGAAGTCATAGTGGAAAATGGTGAATTCGGAGGACAAGCCGGACGAGGGCGATTTATCCGGCGTCATTTCTAGCAAAGCATCTATAGCCTACCTAGAGGTAGGCTGTTAATGTTATTTATCTAATATGGTACTTGTTTGTTCAATAACAGCCATCAGGATTTTATATTCCATAACATCGAGGCAACTAGACAATGAGAACCGAGATCAAATCGATTTCAGATCCACAGCTCAATCTTGAGATTCTGTCGACCGAGGATATTCAACGCATCCATGAGGCAACGCTGTCAGTCATTGAAAAGACTGGTGTCCGCTTTCCTTCAACCAGAGCCCTGGATCTTTGGGTGGAACATGGGGCGACCATTGACCGGGATAGACAAGTAGCAAGGGTACCGGCGAGAGTGATAGAGGCAGCTCTATCGACCGCGCCGTCCGACTACGTGCTCGCCGCACGCTCCCAGGATCAAGACCTTTACCTCGACGGCAACCATGTTTATGTCGGAACTGATGGATGCGGAGTGGAGGTGATAGATCTCTATAGCGGAGAGCGCCGAGGCTCCACAATCCAAGATGTGAGAGATATCGCCGTCGTGGCTGACTACCTGCCAGAGGTCGCCTTTCACTGGGTCGCGGTCTCTGCTCAGGACCGACCCGTTGAGTCACGCAGTTTGCATGAACTGCATGCTATCTGGCTGAATTCTACGAAACATGTTCAGACAGAGAGCATATACTCCGTGGCTGAGGCTAAGGCGGCGGTTGAGATGGCCACAGCCATAGCCGGAGGAGCGGCGGAACTGCGCGAGAGACCCGTGCTGTCAATCATGCAGTGCACCTTACCACCTCTGGGACAGGATGGGGGCAGTATTGACGCGGCCTTGATAGCTGCCCAAGCTGGTCTTCCGGTTGGATTCATGACTATGACCTCAAGCGGTTCGACAGCTCCGGTCACACTGGCAGGTAATCTCGTCGTCGGCAACGCTGAGGTTATCAGCGCCTTGGCGCTAATCCAATTGGCTTATCCTGGGGCTCCGGTTTTCTATGCTGCTGCCCAAACGTCGATGGATCTCAGGAGCGGCGGCTATACGGGAGGCGGGCCAGAAGATTTTCTGTTTGGTGCGGCGACGAATAAGCTAGCAGATTTCTACAATGTGCCGCTCTCCATGGGCTCGTTTGCGACGGGCGCCAAGAAGCCCGATTGGCAGGCAGGCGTTGATAACTCGATGTCGACGTTCATGGCTTCGGTTGTAATGTCGGACATGTTATTGGGGGTCGGGCTGCTGCATGGTAGCCGGATTTGGTCGTTTGCCCAGATGCTGATGGATTGCGAGATATTCGACATGATATGGCACATGATGAAGGGCATTGAGGTTAGCGAGCAGACCATTGCCCTCGACGTCATCGATGCCGTTGGTCCCGCCGGGAATTATCTAACCCAGAAACATACTAAGCATAATATGGGGAATCTTTGGGTTCCAAAGTACATGGACCGAAGAACCTATAACGAATGGGAACAGAGACAGGATGGCGCAGAGCAGTGGGCGACAGCAGAGGCCCAGCGTATCCTGGAAAACCATCAACCAGAAACTCTGGATGCCGCCCTTTCAGACGAACTGTTAACAATGATCGCTTCCATTGAATCCGGCTAACTGGCGTCGATAGAAGGCCGGCATAAGGTGCCGCACATCAAGAATTGGAACATGATATGGCTATGAGACCTAGAATTGAACTAATATCTGAAGACTTGATCCTTCGCATCCTCGATGAGGCATTTCAGCTGCTGCTATCGCCAGGGATCAGAGTCCAATCCAAAGGGGTCAGGGATTTACTGGCCGACAATGGCGCTTCGGCTCTTGGTGACAGTGAAATCGTCCAAATCCCGGAGCAGCTCGGTCGCTGGGCGATCAACAGCGCTCCCTCGGAGTTTTGGCTTTATGACCGGGAAGGCCAACCAGCCGTGCGCTACGGGGGAGACGCCGTACATTTTAACCCCGGCTCTTCTGGGGTGAATGTCCTCGATCCGGACACACTCGAGCACAGACCTGCAGTGACAGCCGATTTGGTGAAACTTATCAAGGTCACTGAACAGCTCTCTCAATATGATGCTCAATCCACCGCCGTTATCTGCCACGATGTCCCTGAGGAGCTGGGCGACCTCTACCGCCTTTATCTGGTTTTGCTCTACTCGGCCAAACCAGTGGTGACGGGGGCTTTTACAAAGCAAGGGGCCCACAGGATGTTTGAAATGCTAGCCCTGATCGCCGGTGGTTCAAGGGCGATGCAAACCAGGCCTCTAGCTGTCTTTGACGTCTGCCCGACACCTCCCCTGGTTTGGAGCGAATTCGGTGCCCAAAACCTGGCTGATCTTGCTCGGGCAGGATTGCCGGCGCAGATCGTCTCCATGCCTCTTGCCGGTGCTGCCGCTCCGGTCACGCTGCTTGGATCAGTCGTTCAGCACGCGGCCGAATGTATTAGCGGTATCACTATCCACCAGTTAGCCCAACCCGGATCCCCCATTGTGTGGGGTGGGGCGCCTGCCATTTTTGACATGCGACATGGAACAACACCCATGGGAGCTATCGAGACCGCCATGCTCGATGCTGCTTATGCCCAGGTAGGCAAGTTCCTGAATCTGCCTACCCACGCCTATCTCGGGGCGAGCGATGCAAAAAGCGTCGATGCCCAGGCGGGACTTGAAAGCGGCCTGACTGCTCAAGTGGGAGCGCTTGCCGGCATAAATATGATTTCAGGACCAGGCATGCTTGACTTCCTCGCCTGCCAAAGTGTCGAGAAGCTCGTTTTGGATGGGGAGGCGATCGCCATGATCCGGCGGCTGCTTGAGGGCATTGAAGTGCGCACCGATCCGCTTGCCACCAACATGTATCCAGAGTTCAAGTTTAAGGCGGATTTTCTTAAGCAAAAGAGCACAAGAGAGCTTTTTGCCGTTGAGCAGTACCTGCCATCCAAGGTGATTGACAGAAACTCACACAGAGCTTGGCGCGAGTCAGGTGGGCTGGACGCCTTTGATCGAGCCAAAGTGATGGTGTCAGAGGTTGTAGATAAGTTCGTAAAGCCCAGCATCGCGAAGGAGCAAGCATCTGAACTCACCAAGATGATGACCAGAATCGCAGAAGTGGCAGGGATGGCAGATCTACCCGAATTGTCTTGATGATGGCTCGACTTTTCCCCTTTAGAATCGCAGCGCCGGCATTGACCACTTGGTCTGGACTGAAGCCATATCTTTGACCCCGAAAATAACAGCTGATCGACCGAGGAGATCATATGAACAGCATATTGGAATCATATTATCCTGTATTCCGGCTCTACCAATCATTGCGCAGCCAGATGATGGAGCTGTTGGACGACAAAGATCTTAGTTTTACACCCGGCCAAAATAACCCCAATTTGGGAACTCTGTGCCGGGAGATTGGAGAGGTCGAGCACAGCTACATCGAGTCTTTTCGTACTTTCAGGATGGATTTTACATACCGAGCAGAGCAGCCCGAGCTTGAACGCAGTGTAGAGCGACTGACTCACTGGTATTCGGCGCTTGATCATGAACTCGAACAGGCTGTCTCTAACCTCAGCCAGGATGATATAGACAATCGTAAAATTGACCGGGGAGGTGATTTCGTTCTATCCCCGCAAATCCAATTGGATGTTTACAAAGAGGCTTTGCTTATCTTTTATGGAAAGAGCAGCGTTTACTTGAAGGCGCTCAGTAAGGGGCTGCCCGATCAATGGCGCCATTGGATTACCTAGCGGGCCTTTCGTCTGCTGATTCGAGGTATTGGGGATTCCTGAACGACCTTTGGGTCGTCCTTACTTCGATACCTCAGGGTCGAAATGACAGTTGAATGCAACTCGCCTTGGTTTTGCTCCGACCGAAGCGCAGCGGAGTCCCCTGAGGTCACGAAGGGTGGAATCCCTTTCATCAGCCTGTAAGCTAAAACAGCTGAACTGAGAAGGTTAAGCTAATTGCGGATTCATCACTGAATGCCATATTGTCGATCAGATAAGGTTTGAGGGATTTCTCCCCTTCGCAAGCTCAGGGTCGAAATGACAAAGGGAGTATGCCAGAAACCGAGTTTTTCCTTGATGGGATCGACTCTCTATTTGGATAAAAAACTCGGTTTCTTCATCACTACTTCCCTAGCAACTCGTCGAGAAATCGCTGCATGCGTTCGTAATGCGAACCTTTCCAGTAGATCTGACTGCAGCTGAGGCAAATCCGGAATTCGTCAAAGTAGCTGCTGGTATCGTGCTCCAGCCGGTCTACGATGGCCTCCTTGTCAATGTTTTCCAACTCACCATTGCACTTAAGGCAGCGTTGAAAGGGAACAATAATCCCCTTGAGGTCGAATCGTCTGATTACTTCGCGAATTTGGAGTCTTGGATCGATCTCCCGAACAAAGTACCCATGGGTAACCAGGCTGCGTTTCAACAGACCTCGATCCCTGGTGAGCACTATGCGGCGCTGTTCACTGGAAATCCAGGCTAATTCAGCATCACCGTAGTCGTTTCGGTAGAGGCTGTCGAAGCCGAGCAGACGAAGATATGTGGCTAGCTGGCCCAAGTGTGTGTCAAGAACGAAACGCGTAATACGGAGAGGCTTTGGGCGGAGCCGGCCGATCGTGCTGATGTCTACTGATTCGAACACAGGATAAACGCTGACAAAGTCTCCATTTTGCACAAGGTAGGAAAAGTCTTCGGAATCCCCATTAACGATGATCAGGTCGATCTCGCTATGAGGGACCCCTATAGACTCTACCAGGTGCTTGACCGACACACGGCCTTCGAATGGAACTCCGAAGGAGACCTGGCGCTGATCTTCAGGCAGAAAGTCATTCAATTGGGCATAGAAGCGAAAGGTTGCGGAATGCATCCTGATCAGCTTAGCATGATGCATCCTCGTACACAACTCCTTCAATTGAGCGCTAATTACCGTGGGGTGCGTGAAAGTAGGATAATCAGGAATGTATCTCAGGTTAACCAACGATGGCAGCACCACTTCCTATCCTAGAAAGCCTTGTTTTGTACAGGAACCGTCCGGCTCGTGTCGTTCACCTTGAATCAAAGAAGGTCACCATCGAGGTACTGGGCGGTAAGCACCTCAGCGTTCGATTCAAGGATGTCATTTCCCTCCATCCAGGACCAGCAGGTCAGCTGGTCGAATTGCAGGCGGGCGACGACGAATTACTGACAGCCTGGGAGCTATTGACCGGAGAATCAACAACCATTTCTGAGCTGGCCGGACTCGTTTTTGGGGAATACAACCCTTCAACCGCATGGGCATCATGGCAGCTGGTGCTTGATGGGCTCTACTTCACGGGAGAGCCTCAAAATATATCGGTATGTACTGCGGAAGAGGTCGAAAACGAGAAGGACCTGCGGGACCGAAAGCTCGCTGAGGAAGCAGCCTGGCAAGAATTTATCAATCGAGTTGATCGTGGTGAGTATCTCGAGGAAGATGAGATATATCTCGAGGACGTGGTGAAGTTGGGCATTGGAGAACGAGATGGAAGCCGGGTTCTCAAAGCGCTGAAATTTACAGAGAGCCCAGAGCAAGCTCATGCCTTTTTGCTCAAGATTGGATACTGGGATCAGCAGGTCAATCCTTACCCCATCAGATCGCGGCTCCCATTGGAATCCCCCCAAGTTCCGGTCGAATTCGTTGGTGATGAGGAGCGTCGCGACCTAACTCATCTGCAAAGTTTCGCAATTGACGACGAAGGGAGCAACGACCCTGATGATGCGCTCAGCATAGAAGATGGACGTCTTTGGGTTCATATCGCCGATGCCTCTGCCATGGTTCCTCCCAATAGCCCCGCTGATTCCGAAGCTCGCAGCAGGGGAGCAACCCTTTACCTTCCTGAAAATACGGTCACCATGCTGCCTCCAGAGGCGATCGAGAAGCTAGCCCTGGGGTTGAATGAGCAGTCACCAGCACTATCATTTGGTATGAACATATCCGACAGCGGGGAGGTACTGGGTCTCGATATCGTTCCCAGCTGGGTGAAAGTGACCCGCTTGACCTACGATGAAGCGGAATCCCGACTGAGCGAACCAATACTCGGTCAGCTAAATGATTATGCCCTACTGTCCAGAAAACGACGCCTTGAAAATGGGGCAATTGAACTCTCTCTGCCCGAAATTAAAATCCGGACGGTGGATGGTGAGGTAGATATACGTCCGCTACCATCACTTCAAAGTCGCGAGTTAGTTCGCGAGGCGATGCTGATGACTGGGCAAGCCGTGGCTGAGTATGCTGTAGAGCACGAGATTCCGATGCCTTTTACAACGCAAGAGATACCAGAATCCTATGAGTTCGATGGCGAAACCCTATCGCAAATGTTTGCCATGAGAAACCGCCTCCGGGCTAGCCGGCGGACAGTTCACCCGGGATCTCATGCCGGGTTGGGTTTGGACGAGTACGTTCAGGCCACCAGTCCACTTCGTCGTTATCTCGATCTGCTGGTGCACCAGCAGCTGAGAGCCCATATTTCCGGATCCAATCCACTGAATGCCGAGGAGATCCTGGATCGGATTGGGGCAATTGATGAGGTAGTTGGCAGTATCCGCCGTGCAGAACGGAATTCCAACCGGCACTGGACTCTGGTCTATCTGGTGCAGAATCCTGGATGGCGCGGAGAAGCTGTTGTTGTCGACCGACGAGGTGCAAGGTATCAATGTCTTATCCCAGAACTGGCAATGGACGCAGGCATTTACCTGGGAAAGGACGTCGAATTGGATACCTTAGTTGAACTATCTGTGGAAGGGATTGATCTGGCTTTCCTAGAGGCTGATTTCCGTCTTGTAGAATGAGTATTCTATCAATGGATTTTTCAGCAATCAGTACATCGATTCCCAACTTCAGATGCTGCAAAAATATCTTGAACGATGACTGAGTGCTGAGTTGTTTGAATAATCACCAGGCAGTCACAACATTTATCGTACGACTATCTCTGTCGTCTTAATTGGATCCAAGAAACGACAAGATCGTCGCCAAGCTCTCATGATATAAGTGACAATCATCAAGTTCTCTCTAGGAGGTATTCATGGAAACGTGGCGAGTTAACGTCCGTTCTCATACATTAAGCCGCGAACCTGTAAAGCCCACTTGGGAAATGCTAGGTGGACGTGGTCTTCTAGCTCGTATCATCATAGATGAAGTTAAACCGACCTGCGATCCTCTTGGTCCGGACAATAAACTGATCTTTGCGCCAGGATTGTTAGTAGGTCACATGCTTTCGAGCTGTGACCGGATATCAGTTGGAGGAAAAAGCCCGCTCACTGGCGGGATCAAGGAGAGCAATGCCGGTGGACGCACGGGCCTGCATCTGACCCATCTGGGTATCAAAGTGCTGATCCTGGAAGGGACGCCCAAAGACGGGCGAAACCAGATTCTTCACCTTGGAATAGACGGGGCAAGCTTTGAGCCGGCCATTGGTCTGGATGACACGGGCGTTTATGAGGCTGCCGAATCTCTCATAGAGCGATACGGTAAGAACGTGGCCATCGCCCTAATCGGCATTGGAGGTGAGTATGGGCTTACAAGCGCCGGCATCCAGAATATAGATAAGGATCGCGTTCCTTCTCGAATTAATGCGCGAGGCGGGTTGGGGGCTGTCATGGGTTCGAAGGGACTGAAGGCGATAGTTATCGATAAAGAAGGGGGAGAAAAACCAGAGGTCACTCATCCAGAAGAATTCAAACGAGCCCATAAGGCATACAATAAAGCATTGATGTCGCACCCTCAAACGACTGTCTATCACGACTATGGCACGGCAGCTATGACCTTAATGTGCAATGGTTTCGGAGCTATGCCCACGCGGAATTTTTCGGCCGGGGAATTCGAAGGAGCGGAGGCGATAAGTGGCGAATATATGCGAGAAGAGCTTCTTCGTCGAGAAGGTGCTAGCAAGATCTCCCATGCCTGTATGGCTGGCTGTACAATACTCTGCTCCAATGTCTTCGGAGGAGAAGATGGTCAGGTAATTGTCTCACCCCTTGAGTACGAGACTATTGGCCTCATGGGCGCCAACCTGGGCATCGATTCGCTGGATACGATCGCCAGAATGAATTGGGTTGTCAACGATCTGGGTCTGGACTCGATAGAGGTTGGTGCAGCCCTTGGCGTCGCGGCCGAAGCTGGTCTGTGGGAGTTCGGAGATGGCGACAAGGCCCTGGCATTGCTTGAAGAAATTCGCGAAGGTACTCCCTTGGGTCGTGTTTTAGGCCATGGTGCGGCCGTTACAGGCCGTGTTTTTGGCGTCCAACGAGTACCTGTCGTTAAAGGACAGGCCATGTCAGCCTACGAACCCAGGGCCATCAAAGGTACTGGCGTAACCTATGCCACCTCTCCTCAGGGAGCAGACCACACAGCTGGATTAACGATACGAGCCAAAATAGATCATCTTGATCCAAAAGGCCAGGTAGATCTATCGCGCTCGGCACAGATAAACTCAGCCGGTTACGACACATTAGGCGCCTGCAGTTTTGCCGGGTTCGGTTTTGCTGCGGCGCCGGAGACTATTCGAGATCTGCTCAACGCTCGATACGGTTGGGATATTGGCGACGGCATACTTCAGGAATTGGGTCGAGAGACCCTGCTGCTGGAGCGAGAATTTAATCGACTAGCCGGATTTACACCAGCAGACGATCGCTTGCCTGAGTGGATGGCCCGCGAGCCTCTGGCTCCCCACAATGCTGTTTTTGACGTCTCTGATGAGGAACTCGATGGTTTATTCGACTGGGATGAATAGAAAGGTGGCTAACTCCATCGGGCAGATGGATTCCACGTATTAGCTTATGACCTCAGTAACTGTACATTTGCACACGATCCTCCAGCGCATAACGCCTGAAGGCCCCCAAAGGCTGCTGACGTTAGAAGTGCCGCAAGATTCCTCTATGGAGGATTTGCTCGAAATGCTCGAGATCCAACTACCCCCGGACGCATTGTTGCTGGCGGTAAATGGCCGGATCGCCCACTTAAAGTACCAGTTAGCTGAGGGCGATCAGGTCCGCATCATGCCAGCCATGTCTGGAGGTAACGACTACTGACGAGCCAGGTGAAGCATCTAGAGATGTACAATGTGATTGATCCGATAAAGTTATTCTTGACAATTGAACCAACTCGTTCAGAATGGGAGTAGTTTCCGAGCGTTTCCATCGTTCGTCTCGAAGGGATGAACGATGAGCGACGTCGATCAATTGAGCCAAGGAATATTTCAAGGATTAGGCAGTCAAGCCTAGGAGGTAGGGAGATGAAGCAATCGACCAAGTACACATTTATGACTCATGCCATCGTAGCAGCGATCATGGGAATTCCATTGCTGCTTGTCCCAGGCCGGATGCTGCCCATATTTGGTTGGGCTGAAGATGGGATCGACCCCCTCTTGAGCCGGGTGCTGGGGGCGGTATTGATCGCCTTCGCATGGAGTTCCTACCGGGGCTGGCGAGCCACCGATTGGGAACAGGTGAGCATCATCGTCGAGACCGAAATGATTTTTACCGTCTTGGCCGTGATTGGCTTGCTGCGCCACCTGATTGGATTCTCCTGGCCCACGGGTGTTTGGCTGATCTTCGCCCTGTTTGCCATCTTCGCCATCGCCTGGATCGTCGCCTGGCGGAGAAAGTAGTTCAGTCCTGATCTAGGCCTAAAACCGAAACCGCGATAGAGGTTTTTAGCTTGCGAAAGCAGCCGCAAATCCAGCTGACTATCGTATGGCTGAACAGTATGGGCATATGTATCGCGCCTTCTTCATTAAAGGTGCCTGGTCTATTGATCTGTCCACAGACCAATCAACTGAAAATATCGATAGCGATCAGAATCTAGCAGTGACTCTATCTCTCTCCCACATGCTCTCTTTCGGGTATAATCTTCTCTGATTATTCATTGAAGGTAGGCAACCGTTTCGGGCGAGATATTCACGGCCTTGAGTTAGCATAAAGACCGGAATCTCCACATGAAAAAACTCTCATCAATTATCGGTTGCCAATCGATCAAATCCAGATAGGAGACAATCAGAAATGCCATATTCGAAGATAATAGTACCTGCTGGTGAGAAAATCACTTTTTCCGGTGGCAAGTTGACTGTTCCTGACAATCCCATTATTGCTTTCATCGAAGGAGATGGAATTGGGGTGGATATTACCCCAGCGGCGAAAGCAGTGTTGGATGCGGCGGTCGACAAGGCCTACGGCGGCAGTCGCGCCATAGCCTGGATGGAGATATATGCCGGTGAAAAGGCAAATGATATCTACGGGACTTATATGCCCGAAGAAACATTTGAGGCGGTTCGCGACTTTGTGATTGGAATTAAGGGACCACTAACCACGCCTATAGGTGGCGGCTTTCGAAGTCTAAATGTGACCCTTCGGCAAGTACTGGACCTCTACGCCTGTGTACGACCAGTCCGCTACCTCGCAGGAACTCCTAGTCCAATGGTCAGTCCGGAGAAGATGGATATCGTCATCTTTCGCGAAAACACCGAAGACGTCTATGCGGGCATTGAATGGCCGGCGGGTTCTGATGAAGCGCGCAGATTGATCGCCTTTATGAACGATGAGCTTGGCAAGGATATCAGCTCGTTGGCTGCGATCGGCATCAAGCCCGTTACAGAACACGGGACAAAGAGGTTGGTCCGCCAGGCTATCCAATATGCTGTCGACAGAGGACGGACCAGTGTGACCCTTGTGCATAAGGGAAACATCATGAAATTTACTGAAGGCGCCTTTAAGACCTGGGGCTACGAGCTAGCGGCTGATGAATTTGGCGATCTAACGATTACTGAGGACGAACTATGGGAAAGGTACGATGGCGTGACGCCGGCGGGGAAAATCGTGGTGAAAGACCGCATCGCCGACAATATGCTTCAGCAGATGCTAACTCGGACCGACGAATACGATGTCATCGCCACGCTAAATCTCAACGGGGATTATATAAGTGATGCCGCGGCGGCTCAGGTTGGAGGATTAGGGATGGCGCCCGGCGGAAACATCGGAGATGGTGTTGCCCTATTTGAAGCAACTCACGGAACAGCTCCAAAGTACGCCGGACAGGACAAGGTGAATCCGGGCAGTCTCATTCTGAGTGGAGTAATGATGCTTGAGTATATGGGTTGGCAGGAAGCGGCCGAACTCGTAAACGTAGCCATGACCAAAACCATCCAGGCAAAGACCGTTACCTATGACTTGCACCGGCAGATGTCAGGCGCGACGAAACTGAGCTCGTCACAATTCGCCAAAGCCATCGTAGAGAACATGTAACAATAATCGGACCGGTTAGCCGATCATCACTGCCCTTGCTAGCCGGTCAATAAGAGTAATGGTCCAGATAACGGATGGGATCTCGGTGAGCCAAAATCTTCAACCCGTAAAGGTCTTGACCATTGGGGGTTCTGACAGCGGAGGGGCCGCTGGAATTCAAGCAGATCTAAAGACATGGACTATGTTTGGCGTATACGGCATGAGCGTCCTCGCTGTAGTGACCGCTCAAAATAGCGTAAGCGTAGACGACCTCTATCGACTACCTCTCGAATTTGTGGTGAGCCAACTTGACGCCGTCCTGGGTGACTATGGCGCTCAGGGAACGAAAACCGGTTTCCTTGGCGCGGTTGATCTAGTTGAGGTCGTAGCCGGCGCGGTTACCGCTTATGAACTGACAAACGTCGTCGTCGATCCGGTTCTGGTAAATCATAGAGGGGAGTCCATGTTTCCGGGTTCTGCCACGCAAGCCTATGTCGACCATCTCCTACCTGTTGCGGATTTGGTTACGCCAAATGTCCGAGAGGCCGAGCTCTTGACCGGGATGAGCATTGTCGATCGGGAATCCGCAGTCTCAGCGGCTGATCGGTTGCATTCTATGGGTTCGAGCAGCGTTCTAGTAACTGGGCGGCGAGATGGAATGGAAATGGTCGATCTGCTGTTTGATGGAGAGACGTCGGTCGAGCACCGTTCCCCTTGGACCGATACTCCCAATAGACACGGAAGTGGAGACGTTTTATCTGCTGCGATTTGTGCCCTGCTAGCTCTTGGACTCTCCATGAGCGAAGCAATTGTTGGAGCTCGAGCCTTCACTAATGCGGCGATCGAGGATGCCAAAGATTGGCATCTTGGAGCGGGACACGGTCCTGTGAGTTCGTGGGGAAACCGGCAGATCGCCAAAAAGTAGCCGGTCAAAATTCCGTACTTATTAATCGCAGCCAAACAAGCGGCCAACCGGCTTTGGACAGGGGGCGAAATGCACTTGCCAACCCCATTTTTCTTTGATATGCTTAGCTTTCAGAACGTATTGAAAGCAGGGGAATGGCATGAACGAAAACCTGATCGCGGTGCAAGATAGTACTGTTGCAGGACTCGGACGTCTAGCCGGTTTCTTCGGTTTCAGCGAAGTGATGGGAAGACTGTACGGAATGCTGCTATTAAGGCCGGAACCGCTTAGTCTCGACGAGCTTGCCGAAGGATTGCAAATCAGCAAAGGTTCGGTGAGCATGAACATGCGCTCTCTGGAACGGTGGGGAATGGCTAAAGAGGTCTGGGTTCGGGGAGAACGAAAGAAGTATTACATGGCTGAATCGGACATGTGGACCGTTATCCGCAATGTTCTCAGCGGACGCGAGATGCGAGAGGTACAGATTGCATTGCAGGTGCTGGGGGATAGCGTTCTAAAACTTCAAGAGGTAGAAGGCGATCTGCCGGCTGACGAGCGCGAGCAAGCTGCCTATGTCCTGGATCGAATCTCCGATTTGACGGCCTTCTTTGAGCTGGCACAAACGGCTATGGTTACGTTTGTAGGCGCTAGCGCTGAGATGGACTTTGAAAACATCGCTAATATCTTGGCTGCTTAGAGCATTTACCTCAAACAATAGATTCTGATCCTAGTGAGCCATCCAACGCCATTGTTTTTACCCAATAAAATAGCGGTCGGTTCTGCAAACCCTGTGAAGGTTGGCGCCGTTATCTCGGTTGTCGAGAGAGCCTGGCCCAAGGCGGAAGTATTCTCTGTAGGTGTCGATCCTGGTGTCAGCGCTATGCCCCTGAGCGATCAGGAGTGTATTGACGGCGCCCGCAACCGGGCTAACCAGGCAATTCGACGCCCGGGTGTTGATCTGGGCATTGGCTTGGAGGGAGGCGTCAACCAAGACCCCGATGGACTCATGTTGCTGGGATGGGTAGTCGCGATAGGCCGAAACGGCCTGGAAGGTATAGGAGGGGGCGCTCGTCTACCGCTGCCAGATCATATTGCCCGCCGAGTCCTATCAGGTGAGGAATTGGGACCCGTGATGGATGAATTGTTGGGCCAGACCAATGTCAAGCAGCAGGGTGGAGCGGTAGGAGCGCTGACAAACGGCTTGGTATTACGAATGGAGACCTTCGCCGTTGCGGTTGCTTATGCCCTGGCCCCTTTTGTTTCTCCCCAGCTATACCGCGACGATTAAGCGGTGTTTATTTAATCCCCCATCTACGTCAAAGAAATAGCAGATAAAAAAAGGACCAGAGACCAGAGATCAATTGATCCCTGGCCTCCAGTCCCTGTATTTACTATGGTTTTACTGCCAGAGGAACAAAGAGCAGGTACTGCCCTCTCACGCTGACCAGATTGACACTAGTGCTAACATCACCATCCAATCCGGATGTGAAAGTGATAGCTGCCGTATCGTCAGCTCCATCAGAACCGATGACGACATAGACCTCGACTTCGTCACTAGCCCCGGCAGCCAATGGACCGACGGATGAGGTCGACAACGACGTTGGCCATAGGTTGCCGCTGAGAGTGATGGCGAATGTGTCGGTATAGTCCCCAGTATTCTCGACAGTAATTGTGTAGGTTAATACATCACTGGTTAAGCCCGACTGGCTGGTTGTATCTGGCGTAGCGGTAACATCTGGGTTGACGACTGAGTTAGTGGTTCCCATCGCTGACGCTGTCACCGTGCTAGTGGTGACCGACGCAGCTGATATAGTAAAACTATCGCTGACATCCACCGTATTGGGCACTTCCACCTCTACCGAGACAGTTGCCGTCATCCCCGCTAGAACGGCGATTGGGGAGGATGTAAGCAACGTTGTGGGCCACGTTTCATCGCTTACCGAAAGCGTGTAGCTATCGTTCATCAGGCCGAGGTTGCCAATGGTGAAATCATGCGTCGCCGTACTTCCTGGCGGCGTATCAACTACCGAATTTGGCTGGAGGGTGACATAGTAGTCGACCGGATTGACAGGCGATGACGGAAGTGGGTAAACATATGCCCCACGGGACTTGGTGAAAGCTGCCAACGTGGTGAAACCCGGGTCAATAACCATGTCCCAGACCATGACGTGGGGCATGCCGTTTTCAAAGCGATACCAGTTCGGTGTGTCGGCTTCGATGTCGTCTGTGAAATAAACGCCCCAATCTGTGCCCGCGAAGACTTGTCTTGGGAAGTTGGGATTGGCGATGATGGAATCAACAGGGATGTTA
>DASRZI010000483.1:0-4520 GCA_035686605.1 Candidatus Zixiibacteriota bacterium | reverse complement strand
AGTTCACAGTATGACCTTGCGCCGTTGGAGCGACAGCGGGCAATTCCCTAGCTATAGAACGGCTGGAGGACATCGTCGTTTTGCCGTCGGTGACGTTCAGGACTACCTGGCAAGTAGAAAACAGGGGCCGGAGGATAATTTAAACGAGAATTGGGCTACTGCAGCGTTGTCGGAAACCCGCCAGCAGGTGAGCCACCACAAAGAGCACCGCTGGCTTAAGAAGATCGAAGAGGAAGATCTTCGCGGTGATTACCGCCAGCTAGGCCATCAATTGATGGGACTCCTTTTGCAGTACGTTGCCACTGAAAATCCTAACGAATCCTTTATTACTGAGGCCAGGCGAATTGGACAGAGCTATGGTATTTACGGCGTTCGGGCTGGCTTGACTCTAACTTCCATCCTGGAGGCAACCCTCTTTTTTCGAGATATCCTCCTCGAAAGCAGCCTGCAGATTCCAGCCGACGGCTTCGTCAAGAGCGATGCCAGTCTGCGCATCCTCAAGCGGGTCAACCACATCATCAACACCATCCAGCTGACAGTAAGTGAGTTCTACGAAAAAGGGACTGCTGGTCACATGGATGTTGAGGAATAGTGCCTGGAAGATCTCTTCTTCTGATCGGCACGATAGCCCTGAGTAAGTACCACCAATCCAAATAGAATAAATCCGGCTCCAATGGCTGCCAATGGAGAAAGCTTCTCACCCAACACGAGGATACCCAGGACGGCGGCCGTTAATGGTTCCGCCAGTGTCAGAGTTACGGTAGTTGAGACAGGCACGGTGACCAATCCTCGCCCGAAGAGGATGTAGGCCAGGGCCACGGTTACCAGGCCCAGGTGCAGAGCCACGATTAATCCAACGGGCTCGAGGATCCAGCGGTGGCTGGCGAAGAAGAGCGTTGGCAGCAATATGATTGCCCCCAGAGCGAAGATGACCGCCATTACTGCGTCTGGTGATCGCCCAGGGAGAATGGCCTTACTAGCCATGGTGTAGACAGCGTAAGAGAATCCTGCACCCAGGGCAAGGACGATCCCCAAGGGATCGATGTCTAGACGGCTGCCGGCAACGACGAGTAGGATGCAGCCCAGCAAGGCAAATGTCGTGGCCAGCAGCCAGCGGCGTCCAGGCCGCTCGCCATATACCAACCATTCGAGCAAGCCAGCCATAATGGGAGCGCTGCCGATACCCACAATGGTTCCAACCGCGACGCCTGTTCGGGAGACCCCGGCGAAGAAACACAACTGGTAAGCAGCGATGCCCACCGCAGCCAGAATCGTCGGCCGGGGTGGGTAGCTTCGAATGTCAGTCAGTTTTCCGCGGGCCTGCACCAGGAAGACGAGGGCCAGGCCGCCTATAACCAGCCTAACTGTGCCGACGGATAGCGGCGTCGCCCCTTCTGGGGCAAAAGCCTGGGCCGTGCCTGTGGTCCCCCACAGCACGGCCGCGGCTAAGACCAGCAATGGTCCGCCAATAGCTATCCGGTTGTGATGATTCATCATTCAATCCCGACCGCTTACATTTCCTTCGCTTAGTATTAATTCTAGCGGATAGTTTCACTTATACCTGGATCGTTTTCGATCCAAGCCCGAGCGGGATTGAGCCATGAGCGAATGGCAAATTATCCTCCGGTGAGGACCATCGCTCGCTGCCTCCTGATTGTGTATCGAAGACACGCGCCGGTCAGGGACGAATCTGTTTCGACGATGATAGTGACTCGAGGACCGTCTTATTTCGAACACTTATTCAGAACTTAGTTCGAAATCGCATTAACCGGCGTGGGCGCCAACGTAAGCCAGGGCTCTACTGGCCGGCCACAATGTAGCTATAAGGATATCGGGTTAACACTCACGGAGTTGCCTTCGACTTGCGCTTCGCCGGGCAAAGGATCTTTGTTTTTCCCGATCTAGACTTGGTCGTGATTACGAACGGCGGTGGCGGACCAAATCAGTATATCGCACTCGCTTATTTGTTGAAATCCCATATCCTCCCAACGATAGAACCTGACGCGCCGCTGTCTGCCAATTCCGATTGGGTGGCATTACTGGAATCGGCGGTGCACCAGGTCGCTTCGCCGCCTCAAACGAACCGGTGACTCCTTTGCCGGAAATAGCCCAACGGGCGGTGGGGCAGACCTATGTAATGGATGAAAATCCGGCCGGCTACGGTCTACTCAACCACAAGTCTTAGACCCGCATTCTCGTGATCATCCTGGCTATCTTGAGCCTGAAACTCTTCCCCATCGGCACTGCAATTCGATTTTACTCGTTTTGGGTAATGTTCAATGATGAGACTAGGACTCTTTTTGCAGGCGGGGGTTAATCAAAGCGACTGGAATTAAACAGGTTTGAATTTATGCCTGTGAGGGGAGTCGATTCCCATCGCCTCCGTTGACAGTGCAGCTACCCATGCAATTTAATAACAGGGACAACGGACCATAATCGAAAAACTCGATTGTTACACGCGCAGCTACCATAATCGATTATAATGGTCCCGTGTCTGAGACCCTGCTGCAAACGAAGCTATTTGTTCCGCCTGCACGGCCGAACCTCGTGCCCCGGCCTCAACTCATCGAACGTCTAAACCAAGGTCTAGTACTGGGTCATAAGCTCACTCTCATTTCCGCCCCAGCCGGATTTGGTAAAACCACGCTGGTCAGCGGGTGGGTCTCCAGTAACGAGCGACCGGCCTCTTGGCTGACTCTGGACGAAGGGGATAACGACCCCACACGTTTTATGGCTTACCTCATCGCTGCTTTGCAGACGATCGCCGAGAATATTGGAGAAGGGGTATTGGGTATGCTCCAATCCCCTCAGCCGCCGCCAGCCGAAAAGATTCTGACGGCCCTGCTCAACGAATTCACTGCCGTCCCGGACAGTTTTGTCCTCGTACTTGACGACTACCACGTGATTGATGCCAATCCGGTCAGCTCGTTAGCGGACGTCAACGTTTCGACTAGCGTCGACGGAGCCCTTACCTTTCTGCTCGATCATCTACCACCACAGATGCACCTGGTCATCGCCACCCGTGAAGATCCAAATCTACCGTTGGCCCGGTTACGAGTCGGGGGACAGTTGACCGAGATGCGGGTTTCTGATCTGCGTTTTTCTCCCTCTGAAGCGGCCGAATTTCTCAACCAGGTGATGGGATTGAAACTATCGAATGAGGAAGTTGCCTCGCTGGAGGCCCGTACCGAAGGCTGGATTGCCGGTCTGCAAATGGCTGCACTCTCCATGCAGGGGCGAGCAGATACCGCTAGTTTTATCCAGGCTTTCGCCGGCAGCCACCATTTCGTGCTGGACTATCTGGTCGAAGAGGTTCTGCAACGCCAGCCTGAACACGTCCGCAGCTTCTTATTGCAAACCTCCATTCTCAGCCCGTTGAGTGGCCCGCTATGCGATGCCGTCACCGGACAGGAAAATGGCAGAGGGATGCTGGAGGCCTTGGAGCGTGGCAATCTGTTCGTCGTTCCGCTAGATGATAAGCGCCAATGGTATCGCTATCACCACCTCTTCAGAGATGTTCTGCAAGCGCATTTGATGGAGGGGCAGCCCAGTCAGGTACCTGCCCTGCATCAGCGGGCGAGCGAATGGTACGAGTACAATGGCTCGCCAGCCGATGCTGTCCGCCACGCGCTGACCGCCGAGGATTTTGAGCGAGCGGCGGGCCTGGTCGAGCTGGCCTGGCCGGAAATGGATGGGAGTTTCCAGTCCGCCAGGTGGCTTAGCTGGGTGCAGGCGTTGCCAGATGAACTCGTCCGCGCCAGACCTGTACTCTGTGTTGGGTATGCTTGGGCGTTATTGAATACTGGCGAGTTTGAGGCCGCCGAGGCCAGATTATTAGTTGCCGAACGGTGGCTGGAACCGACAGCTGATGTGAGTGAGCGAATGGAAGAACCACCGACCAAAATGGTCGTTGTGGACGAAGAGCAGTTTTGGTCGCTACCGGTATCGATAGCCTCTGCCCGTGCATATCATGCCCAGGCTCTCGGCGATGCACCCGGGGGCGTGAAGTACGCTAAACAGGCACTCGATCTCATACCAGAGGGTGATTATTTCGCGCGCGGCAGAGCAGCTGTGCTCTTGGGGCTTGCCCAGTGGGCAAGCGGTGATCTGGATGCTGCCCACCGATCCTTTGCCGATGCCATGGCAAGTTTTCAGATGGCAGGTAACATTCTTTTCGCAATCAGTTTCACATTTATCCTGGCTGATATCAGGATAGCGCAAGGTCGTCTCTACGAGGCGTTAAGTACTTATGAGAAATCGGTGCATCTCGCGACAGAGCAGGGCGATTCTGTACTGCAGGGAACGGCAGACTTGTATATGGGGTTGAGTGAACTGCACTGTGAGCAGGGCGATCTGGAAGCCGCCAGGCTGCACCTGCTGAGAAGCGAGGGGCTGGGTGAGCTAAGTGAGGTGTACCTGTATCGCTGGTGCCTTGCTCAGGCCCGACTAAAGAAGGCCCAAGGAGACTTGGATGGCGCTCTCGACCAGCTAGACGAGGCAGAGCGCCAGTATCTCAGGGG
>DASRZI010000482.1:0-10414 GCA_035686605.1 Candidatus Zixiibacteriota bacterium | reverse complement strand
TCCCTGGATGGAGACAAACAGGTCATAGTGCCCTGGCTCCATCTCGCCAAAGATGAAGTTCTCGGCCCACGCTTCATCAGGATTAACCAGCAGCTTTGGATCGCCAAGATAGGTCCAGGTCGTATGATCGCTGGTATTGTCTGATTTTCCTATCGCCTGCACGGTAACGCCTTGCCAGGGTCGACCTTCCGGATCGACCAGCCGTCCGACAATTAATCCCCGGGTCGGCGGAGGTTCAATCCATAGGAGTGGATTCCTTGTTCCAGCAAAAGTGTTTTCACCAACCCGTACCTCGAAATGCAGATGGGGCAGGGTCGCCGCACCTCCAACACCAACTTCTGCGACGATATCACCTCTCGACACCTTTTGCCCCACCTCCACGCCGATGTTTTGAACATGCCCATACAAAACGTACACCGGCTCACTCTGCCATTGATCCTCTAATTCGATGACCACCAAATGGCCATACCAATCACATCTCCACCCATATAAAGCGG
Organism: Candidatus Zixiibacteriota bacterium; assembly: GCA_035686605.1. Lineage (GTDB taxonomy): Bacteria > Chloroflexota > Anaerolineae > Promineifilales > Promineifilaceae > UBA11865. The sequence continues at coordinate 9,917 of DASRZI010000482.1, read as the reverse complement.
TATAGTCATCACCGGCTACGATGACTGTTCCATCAGATACAGCCAGAATAGGTGTACCTTGTGGCTCCGCCATGTCGATTCCGTTGTGCAGCAGATATCTTCCTCCGGCATCGTACCCATATGGGAACCATTCAGTGATCAACAAGCGCCCTCCACCACTAAATGGCTTTGTCAACCAAAAGTGGCTGCCAAGTTCAGGATCTGGACGCGGCCAAGACGCTCCGCTGAGGTAGTAATGAAAATAATCCGGCTTGGCGGGTGAAGGATCAGGACAGGATCTATCGGTGGAATCCTCTACCAAGGGCGCGCCTGTTGGGGGCGCAGGCAAGGGCGTCAGAGTCAAGGTTGGTTCGGCTTCCACACTAGGCGTCATTGTTTCTGGCTCATGATCAACCGTTGAATTCGCTGTCTCCTGAGTCGGCTCTGCAGTAGTTGTCGATGGTGCAGCGGTTTGTGTTTCAGTAGACCGCGGCGCAGTCATTACTGGAGAAATCGTTGCGGCGGTTGGTGCGGCTTTGGTACTCGTCGATTCTGAACTGGGCTCTTCAAATCCGGATGTTGCCGTATTTACGCCAACTTCTTGGACAGGCTGTATTTCGCCCCTTTGGATCAGCCATAAGACCAACACAAGGGAGGCTAGCATTAATAGAACGAGAGTTAATATTGAGCGACGATTAAGCATATGGATTCCAGACTGGGCTATTATTGTCCTATTGCGATTCGTCTGAGTCAAAATCCCTCATTATGGCGGAATTTGACATGGTTTCATTCATTCATATAATTTCGCCAATTGAATATATAGATCGCCGGGAGGAGTAGGCTGACTGGAAGCTTATAGAGAGGAGTGGCCACTGGCTGAAATCCACCGAAGTATTCCATCGCAGAATGTCGCCCGGCAGGATTGCTGAAGAAACTACTCCAGAAGTCAATTCCATCTGGAGCGGGAATAGACCAGCACGGGCAGGCCCGATATAGCCTCGACCTGATGTGAGTCGGGTTAGTGAGAGCGTCATCGCGAGAGCGAGTGGCGAATCGAGGTGGTACCGCGGTAGGTCGCCAACGAACAGTGGCCCTTTCGTCCTCAATATGGACGGAAGGGTTTTTTACTGCAGATTTATATTGATAAGCGAGGTTATAGGATGAGTTTACCAAAGCGGTATAGACATGGATCAATTGAACCGGCACTGAATCAGAAGTGGCAGGAGAATGGTACCTACCACTTCCAGCCAGAATCTTGCAATGACTCATACACTATTGATACACCACCAGCAACCGTCTCAGGAAAACTGCATATGGGACACGTGTATTCCTATAGTCATGCTGACTTCCTGGCCAGGTTCTGGCGAATGAAAGGTCGCAATGTCCTTTATCCCATGGGCTATGACGACAATGGCCTACCAACAGAGAGACTGGTCGAACAGAAGCATGGCATTCGGGCAGCGGATGTTGGCCGGAGAGCATTCATCGAAATGTGCCTCGAAGTGAGTGAAGAGGCTGAAAAGGATTACGAGACATTGTGGAACCGTCTTGGTCTGTCAATAGATTGGCGCTTCACCTATAGAACGATTGACGAGAGATCGCGAAGCATATCCCAGTTGTCGTTTATCGATCTTTATGAGAAGGATCTCGTTTATCGAAAACGCTCTCCGACCATTTGGTGCCCGGAATGCGAAACCGCGATCGCCCAAGCTGAACTGAATGATCTCGATCGCTCCAGCGAATATGTCTCCCTGAAATTTCAAGTCGATGATGGAACCAGCTTGCTAATTGCCACTACTCGACCTGAGCTTCTGCCTGCTTGCGTCGCCGTTTTTGTGCATCCCGATGATTCACGATTCAAGCATCTCCTTGGGCACGAGGTTGAAGTTCCCTATTTCGGTCAAGTTGTACCGATCCTGACGGACAGCGATGCTGATCCGGAGAAAGGAACAGGCGCGGTCATGTGCTGCACATTCGGTGATTCGACAGATGTCTCCTGGTGGTATAAGTACGACCTGGATCTCGTCGAGGTAGTAGGCCGGAATGGTCTAATGACTGAAGAAGCGCAGCACTTTGCGGGCTTGACTCTTCAGAATGCCCGGCAAGAGATAACTGCAGCTTTGGAAGCTGGGCATTATATCCTTGGCAAAGAGCCGACGGAACAATCCGTAAGGGTACATGAACGTTGTGATACTCCTGTCGAGTATATAGTCGCATCTCAATGGTTCATCCGTGTCCTCGACTACAAGGAACAAATCATTGAAGCGGCATCCAAAGTATCTTGGTACCCTGCCCACATGGAGACCCGGTTCCAACAATGGGTTGAAAACTTGAACTGGGATTGGTGTATATCGCGCCAGCGGTATTTCGGCGTAACATTTCCGGTGTGGTATTGCTCTGACTGCGGAGACGTTCAGGTTGCTGAAAGAAGTGAGCTGCCCGTGGATCCATCGGAGTCTGAACCGTCGCATCAGTGTCATTGCGGAGGAACTCGGTTTTCTCCAGAAAAGGATGTGATGGATACCTGGGCTACTTCCTCACTAACGCCACAATTCGTGGCCAGGTGGCTGGGACAGAGCGGATTCTATGGTCAACCATTTGTTCCCATCACGATGCGCCCTCAAGCCCACGATATCATAAGAACATGGGCTTTCTACAGCACGGTAAAGGCTTTTCACCATTTTGGCCAGATACCGTGGACCGAGATAGTGATATCAGGCTGGGGATTAGCCCAGAAAGGTGCAGGGAAGATCAGTAAGAGCCGAGGTGGGGGCCCTGCCCCACCGTTGGAAACGTTAGAGCAATACTCGGCCGATGCAGTTCGCTATTGGGCTGCCAGTACAGCCCTGGGGAAGGATGCCGTTATCAACGAGGAGAAGATCCTATCGGGTTCCAAGTTAGTCACAAAGCTGTGGAATGTTGCCATGTTCAGCAGCAGATTCATCGAAGTCGAAGTCGACCGTGTTGGAAATCCTCCTGCTCTATTGACTCCGGCTGACCGCTGGCTTCTTTCAAGCTTGCAGCAACTGATCATCAGGGTGACCGAGCGATTTACCAGATGTGATTACGCCGCTGCAAAAAACGAGACAGAATCATTCTTCTGGAATGATCTCGCGGACAATTATCTCGAGATGGTCAAGCGCAGGCTCTACGACGAGACCAGCGAAGGGAGGGACGGAGCAGTCTATACCCTCAGGTTAGCGTTGGAATCTATCTTGAAGCTGTTCGCTCCATTTCTACCCCATGTTACTGAAGAGATTTATAGCCATCTCTACGCTACGGATGAGACGTTCTCTTCCATTCACCAATCATCCTGGCCGGTCGCCATCAAGGAGTTAATCGATGAGCATGCTGAGGATATTGGCACAACTCTCGTGCAAATAGCCACAGCCGTTCGCCGGTATAAAAGCATGGAGGGTTTATCCCTTGGAACGGAGTTGACGAGGCTCATCATCTCAGGACTAGATCCAGAACAGGGTGATGCGATTCGCCGGGCTGAAAGCGATTTATTAAGCATTACCCGAGCTAGCCAGCTGGCCATAGTAGATGAACCAATCCAAGAAAGCGAAATATTGACCATGATCGGTTCCATCGAGATAGCTGTTCAAGTCTGAATTTCATCGCAAGTCGTATCATGACAATCGTGTGCCATTGGAACGCATCCGAGTTCCAGAGCGATTGAAAATGGCTCATCGTATAAATTGATCCTGGTATTTTTGTCCGAATAGGAAGGCATGGGTTATGATTGGTGGCAATGTTCGTACCAATCAGGAAGGGTACCCATCTAGCCACACAGCATTGCGTGAAGGAGTAAAACCAGCCAATGAATAACGCCATGATCGAACCATTTAATGTACAGATTGAGAGCGAATTTGGGGCTTCTGCTCAATACATCGCCATAGCCGCATATTTTGATGACATGAGCCTTATTGAGCTGGCCAGTTTTTTCTACCGGCAATCGGAGGAAGAGCGCACCCATGCCATGAAATTCGTCCACTTCATGCTGGAATCAGGGGTTAAGCCAATAATTCCCGGTATATCTGAGCTCAAGAATGATTTCGATGGCCCGGCCGATGCTGTTCAATACGCCCTTGACCAAGAAAAGAGGGTCACGTATCAGATCGACAATCTTGTCAGCCTGTCACTGTCCCATGCCGATCACAGCAGCAATAGTTTTCTCCAGTGGTTTGTCACCGAACAGGTCGAAGAACTTGATACCATGAGTACGTTGCTGCAGACGATAAAGCTCGCCGGAGGTAATCTGCTCCTGGTCGAGGATTTCGTACGGCGCAACCCCCAACACGGGAGCGCCGTATCCGCAGACGTTTAGCGCCGAACTTCAATATTGACCGGCGACAGCACCCCCTTTAGCCAGTCGGTCGATTGAAGCCAATAATCAGTTCCATACACAATCCAGTTTTCCATTTTCACACCCTGCTGCGCACCCGATGGGAGTGTAAAGGACCAGCCATCATGGTCTGTTGGTGCAGCATGGTCCGGTATCCCGCACGACTGAGTTTTTCCGAACCGCACGAATCTCTTGATCCATGCCGAAGATAAAGATAAGGTGCATCAATTGTTGACGTATCCCATTGCTGTGAATGATAGAGGAGTTTGAGATGCAGAAGAATGACCCATTCAGGAAAACAACGGCTGGCATGAAAAACTTGTTGCTGATTGCCAGTATCCTGGTGCTCCTGGTAGGTATTTCGCTGCTTTTCTTGCCCCGACGGACTGACAAATTTTTTTCGTGGACTATAAGTCCGACGATTACCGCTGCCTTTCTCGGTTCAGCATATTGATCTAGTTTCTTGCTTGAATTTATCGGCTCGAGAAAGAAATTGTGGGCCAGGACAAGAATCGCAGTGCCTGCAGTCTTTTTGTTTACGGCGCTGACCTTAATAGCGACTTTGATTCACCTAGATAAGTTTCACCTTGGTTCAGATTTCGAGCTGATTACCCAAACAGGAACGTGGGTCTGGCTGTTCATTTATGCGTCTGTCCCAATAGCTATGATGATTAAGTGGATTAAGCAGTTGCGCGTGCCCGGCATCGATCCTCCACTGCAGCGTCCAATTTCTAGGGTATTGAGATCAATCCTCATCATACGGGCGACTATAATGATCGTACTTGGTATTGCCTTATTCATCGCACCTGTTCAAACAGGGGAGCTGCTCTGGCCTTGGAAGCTGTCAGCACTAACCGGTCGAGCTATTGGCGCCTGGTTGATCGGCATCGGCACCGCCGCTGGTCACATGGCCTACGAAAAGGATTGGTGGCGAGTCGAAGCCCGGGCTCTGGCTTTCTGGGTGTTTTGAGCCCTTCAACTTATCACCCTAGCCCGATTTGCTGGTGATCGTAATCCTTCCGACGGTGAGTTAGTTCTAGATTGGAATGATCCACGCCTTTGGTTCTACGTGCTATTCTTGGTCGCAGTTGTTGCTGTGGGTCTTAAGGCTTGGCTCACCGGCAGAAAAGTGGCGTTCGACACTGGCTCCGCTGAAGAAAGCGCCTAGTTTATCAAAGCCAGCTTACTGCCGGAGTCGAAGCAGAGTTCGTTCAAATTCCTGAAAACCGGTAGCTGCTTGGTTCACCCCTGAGGGCCACCTCAAATAACAGACGATCCAGACAGAGTCTGCTGATCTGCACTCCTAGCAGTTGAAACATAAGAGAAGACAGCCAGCTGTCCATTGACAGTTGGCTGTCGTTTTATCTTACTCTGTATTCCGGTTTGCCAATCTGGAAACCGGAACTCCTGTTTACCGCACCTGTTGGTCCCGAGTTAACACCCCGAGCCAATTCTGAGCACACGCGATGGTTAAACTATTGACCAATCAGGAAAACCCGGCTTAGATCATGAATCTAGAATAGGCCAACGACCTTGCCGTCTTCATCAATGTCGACATTGAGAAACGCCGGACGGCTTGGGAGACCAGGCATCGTACGCATCTGGCCGATTAGCGGATAGATAAACCCAGCGCCGACGGATGCCCGGACTTCTCTCACCGGCAGCATGAAACCAGAAGGCGCGCCTTTCAACGATGGATCGTGCGAGATGCTTAGGTGTGTCTTGGCCATGCAGATAGGAAGTCCACCGAAGTTGTTCGCTTCGTAGCTCTTGATCTGCCGGTCCGCTAGAGGTTCATAAACTACGCCATCCGCGTTGTAAATCTTTTTCGCAATCGTCTCGATCTTTTCCTTGATGCTGATATCTAGAGGATATAGGAATTTGAAATCAGACGGTTGTTCACAAGCAGCTACTACAGCCTCTGCCAATTCAACAGCGCCATCACCACCATTTGTCCAATGGTCGCTCATGGCAGCAGTCTCGGCGCCAGCTGCAATCGAAGCTTGCCTGACCAATTCAACCTCGGCCAAGGTGTCAGCGCTAAATTTATTAACCGCGACAACAACCGGGACACCAAATAGCTTTGCATTTCGGATGTGGGCTTGCAGGTTGGGCATACCGGCTTCCAACAGACCAAGATTCTCCTCAGTATAGGCTGAATCAAGCTCGCGGCCCGGCACGACTCGAGGGCCGCCTCCGTGCATCTTTAAGGCACGGATCGTGGCGACCATGACGATGCAATCCGGGGTTAAACCGGAGTATCGGCATTTGATGTTGAGGAATTTCTCCATTCCGATGTCAGCACCGAAACCAGATTCGGTTACCACATAATCTCCCAGTTTTAGCGCGACCTGGTCAGCTACTATGGAGGAATTCCCGTGGGCGATATTGGCAAATGGACCAGCATGGACAAATGCTGGTTGTCCTTCTAAGGTCTGCATCAAGTTGGGATGGATGGCGTCTTTCATTAAGACGGTCACAGCGCCGGCTACACCTAGTTCCTCGGTTGTAATCGGCTTGCCAGTTGTGCTCGTCCCGATGACCATCCGTCCACAACGGTCCCGAAGATCTTTGAGGGCGGATGAGTAATCATCACCCTTGATCAAGGCAAGGATGGCCATTATTTCACTGGCGACAGTGATATCGAAACCACCCTGACGAGGAAGGCCATCCCATTTACCACCTAGACCTAATATGATGTTGCGGAGCGCACGCTCATTCACATCCATAACCCGGTTCCAGGTGATGTTATATGGATCGATATCAAGTCGCTCAATTCCCATTTCAGCCAGCTTCTCATCGCTCAGCCGGGATTCATGAAACCAACGCGAATCAATCGCGGCGGCGACGAGATTATGGGCGGCGGTAATGGCGTGAATATCACCAGTTAAATGGAGATTGAAATCCTCCATTGGTATTACCTGGCTGTATCCACCACCCGCAGCCCCACCCTTGATCCCGAATGTTGGGCCTTGGCTCGGCTGACGAATGCAGGCGACTGAATTTTTACCTATCACTCCTAATCCCTGGACCAATCCAATTGCGGTGGTCGTCTTTCCCTCGCCCAGAGGGGTTGGGGTGATTGCAGTGACGTCAATGTATTTGCCGCTTGGCCGGTCTGCCAGCTTTTTTAAGACATCCAAATGAACCTTGGCTTTGTACCGGCCAAATTGAATCAGGTCTTCTTCCTCAAGTCCTAACTCCTGGGCTATCTCTATGATGGGTCGCTGCTTTGCTGCTTGAGCGATGTCCAAATCGGACGGAACGGGAAATTGACGATTGATCTTGCTCATGGGTCCTCCTAATCAACTCCATTAAAAGCAGGTCTACCTGTTGGCGTTGAATCACATATCAGAACTGCCAATAAGCAATTTCTGACTAGCGGTCACGTCGACAGACTATCCCCGAAGCATTAATCGATACTAATCTAACAGCACAAAAACTGGGCACAAGTGAACCCATATTGAGAATACACATTTTTCTCAAAATTAATAGTGAAATATGTCACATAAGATGCTGCTGATTCTCATGTTTGGCAATTGAATTCTTCAATTATCTTTCTTCTGATTGGTGAATTTTCCGAGGTCTTGATTATCTGCATCAACAAACTGCCCGCAACCTTAGTTTGCGGTGGGTGCATCGAAACCAAAAGGCACTATGGAGAAATCGAAGCAAGGGCTGCTTCAGCCAGCAAGTAATTTGGATTAATCTGAAGCGCTCGACGATAAGAGCGCTCAGCGCCTCTTTCGTCACCAGCCGCAAGAAGGGCGTGTCCCCGGAAAAGGTGTGTCTCTTCAACATCCTGGGCTGACAGCGTTAATGCAAGAACCTCGTCGATCCGCCCTACCTCAAGATAGGCTGTGTATGGTTTGAACTGATACCACAGCATCCGCCACGGCAGGCCTAACTCCCGAGCTCGATCATAGGCCAGGGCCGCGTTTTCGTAGAATTCGACATTTCCGGTTAAATCAGCTAGCTCAGTGAGGTTTGTACCCAGATTAAACCAGGCATATGCATTATCAGGATCATTTTCGGTCGCTCTTTGGGCGGCAACTGCTGAACTGAGCCACATCGTGTTTGGCGAGGCATAATTATCTCCTAGAATGGCGGACAATTCCTCTTGGTCCTCGGGGTTGGATACGACAATAAATGTGTTGTTGAAGTGTTCCCACAGGTATTCGACGGACTCGTAACTCTCAATTCGGCCGCTCCCATCCCAAGGGCCCAAATACGAATCCATCACAACGAAACTTTGTTCGCTGTCATCATAACCAAATAGAGTCAAGTAGTGACCCATCCAACCTAGACTGTCATTTGGCAGATAGCCTTTTTCGATGATTACTGGAAATCCTCCAGCCAGCAGCCGTTTAAGAAGCTCGATGTCCCCTCCCGCATAATACTGGGCATCCAGGCCAGTATTGTCACGTACAAATGCTGCCATCTCGTCTGGAGAGACATTGCGATCATCATAATGAGGCTTTAAGGCGCTTCCAACATCTGTCTGATCCAACTCTTGATCATAATAGTTAAGGACCATGGTTAGGTTTGCCGGACCGCAGTTATTGAACTGCTGGGCTATAACTTTCAGCCCTTCGAGTGCCATACTGGGGTATAAGGTGGGCGTCGGCGTTGGGCTGGGAGTTGGCGTTGTGGTCGCTGTCGCATTCGCCTCAACCAAAGCTTCAACGACAGGAGTAAATGTGGCAGGAAGTATCTCAGAGATCTGTCTAGAGACAGTCGGCGATGGCGTCGGCGTCGAGGTAGGTAGGTCTAGTAGGACGAGATTTGGCAAAGATTGAGCTGGGGTGATTAACGGCGCAGGAAGAGCTGTCGGAATTGGTGTCGATATGAAGCTTACGACGTCCTCAGGCAGACGCAGGCGGATCTGCAGTGGAATCAGACTGACGGGATCTGGTAACAACAACCAGGTGGCCGAACAGAGAGCGACGACCAAGATACTTCCAATTGCGATCATAGCCAAGAGCTTACGCCGAGTCATGTCATCATTCTACTGCAAGCTGCGGGGCATAGACCACATTCTTCATAATATGATGTTGCGAGAGTGGTTTTAGCCGTTATCATATTATCATCCTCAGTGACCTCTAGAAACCAGGAAGCTATCCGCATATGCAATTGGCAAGTAACAGGAACCGCCAAAAAGCAGACCCAAAGCAGGTGGCGATCGCTATCCTCGTTCTGGTCGCTTGCCTCCTCTTCCCTGTGTATTACACCTTCTGGTACGTCGACACTGGTTTTGCCCTTAATTCTCGATGGGCAGTCATTGATGTAACCTACTGTCTAGATCATCCCACGCTATGTGAGGGGGAAGAAGCGGCAATCCATGTGGGTGACCAGGTTATCAGAATTGGTGAATACACGTTCGAAGATTTTGAGAGCGATCGGGAACTCGAAGCGTTTGCAAAGGTAGAATCAGGCGACTTATTGGAACTCGTCCTTATTCGAGACGGAATAGAGTATACAATCCAATGGGAGATTCCCCCGCAAGACATTAACGTTCGAATTGAGAGCCTCATCGTCCCGATTTTGATAATTCTACCTTTCTGGTTCGCTGGATCAGTCATCTTGATCT
>DASRZI010000481.1:0-2805 GCA_035686605.1 Candidatus Zixiibacteriota bacterium | reverse complement strand
AGTCGAAATGAAATTCGTCCTGATGCCCTTTTGCCGTCTCTCTTCTCGAACCGGCGGTATATCCCGTGAGATCAGCGGAAGAAACCAGTTCAAAGTGTCTCGGTTCGACCGGACCAATGTTGACATTATGTGGATCAGGGTAGCCAGGATGTTGTTTGACATTGATGTAAGTAGGAGTCGGATCGTCAGCTCCTCCGTGATTTGTAAGCCAAACTCTGTACTTGTATCCTGTATTACCACTCAAGAAATAAACATACTGGATTTCATCGCCCCATGTTCCCGGCACGCCGTAATCTTCAACATAGCCACCAACACCAGTCAATCCAGTACTCATGCCAATGTCCGGCGGCCGAAATGTGCTGAATATGAGATAATCATTGGCAAAAGCAGGTAGCCCAGCCATAACCAGAGTAGCTGCACAAAGAACTGTCACTACGTTGTTTCTCTTAACCATTTTTGTACTTCCTCATTTCATCAACGAACGTTTCAAATCCAAGAGATAACCTTCCTTCAGGAAACGGGTCTCTGCGGTCAATAGTCAGAACATTTCCGGATCCATTCAGGCCAATCCTCAGAGCCGACGCCACCGGCCCGGGTCCACGGGCCGGTAGTGTCAAAGTCTCGATGCCACTTCAACTTCCACAACTCCTTCAGGCCAACCTTACGAGCATGACCGTCAGCAAATGAGCTACCCACAAAACCATTATGTCGATCAATGCAGGCTCTGCCTATTCCCGACCCCCCCCAGAATTCCATCTCATTTTTCGCAGGACCTTGGTAAGGGGTGGGCCATAGCTGAATGTTCAATGCATCAATCATCACGGGCACATTAGTAGCCCCTTTGATCTGGAGGAAATTTGGCCAACCCTCGCTCCGCTTTACGCCGCTTTCGTAAGTGTAACTGGAAATGCGCAGCAGGTAACCGTTCAGCCCGTAACTTCCAGCGATCCCGTTATCCGGGTATGGGTACCCATTCTCTTCCTCATTACTACGGAAGATACCCCAAGCATTAAAGATGCTGAACGGTGGTTTGGAAACTCCTGTCTCATCAACAATGGGCTCGGTGGCTACGGAACAGAACCATTCCCTGTTCGCTTTCCAGTCTTGACGTGCTTCGTGAAGCTGAAGAGGCCAGTACGTTCCTCGATCAGGCCTGGCACCGGTAAAGAACTTGCCGTCGTCAGCAATCACCTCGCTGTGAAAGTAGTTTGTCCAATCGTTCAAGTTTGCAAGGCACATGATCATTCTTGCTTGATCCCGGGCTTTCCCCAGCGCCGGCATCAAGATACCCAAGAGAACTGCAATTATGGCTATTACAATAAGCAATTCAATTAGGGTAAAGCCTCTTCGCTTTTCAGATTCTGCCATTTGCCCTTTCCTGGCTGGCAGAATCTTGCCTGTACCACGGGAGCCGCCGAGGTCCCCGTACAAGATTCCCCCATCCCTGACCAGCCCTTGGCTCTGTCTGATGCCTGTGGCCATCGCGATTACCTTGAATTCTTGCCCCATGGGTGTCCTCATTATATAAGTTTCAAGTGGTTGCCTTCTATCTATTCCTGATTCCTATCATTTGCTCGCCGCGAGGAACCGCGAATTCACAGCAGCACGCCAAGTTGCGTCTTCTACTTTATAATACGGTTGGAAGGTGGATTTCTCGCGGGTTGGCTCCCACAAGCTTGGAGATAATAGTAACACATGCCCGACCAGTGCACTGCTCAAGTGAGTCGATTCTCGGCATCGAACCATGTACTCAGTCTGCCTGACCGCAGGCTGTCGTGAAGCCGTTGTTGCCGAGTGCCGAGTCAGCATTCTCTGAGCTTCCAGAGCTACAAGCGGCCGTCAGTAATTTCTGCAACTGTATCCCTGATTGGACGTTTAATCAGAAACTTGTGCCCGGTTGAGTACTCATGTGGTTTATTCAAGAAGAAGCTCCTCACAAGCTCTAAGTCGCCCCGCTCGTTAAGCCGTAACACGTCAATTCCTCGCTGATTCTCAAATCCCTGTATCACACGACCATCACCGAAGTGGTCAATATAGCGGGAACTGATATAGATAAATCCTTCCGAATCAATGGTCACCGAAGAAGCGCCAAACTGATGATGGAAATTGGTGATTTCGTTGCGATTAAGATTGTACACATAGATTCCACCACCGCCATAATAAGAATTGCCATAGCCGCCGATGAGAGCGGTTTGGCCGTCAGGGGAAAAGGCAACCTGCCCCATATAATCAGAACAATAATCCTTCTGAAAGATTATATCTCCTGTATCTATCAAAATAACATCCAAAGCTCCAACAGCCCATCCATAGGAGGTAGCAAATCCAAAAGTCCCAGTAGGATCAACGTTGGAACTACCCCAGATTGGCCGGAGCGTTGTTGTTCTGACAGAGGTCGTGATCGTTGGTGGCATGGTCCCGAGTTCAAGAATTTCAAAGCGGTCGCGGAGGCATTTAGCCAGACGGTCACCGAGAAGCAAAACGGTATTGCGATTATCGACCCATATAGGAAGCTTGCCTATCTGACTACGATCGGAAAACGAGATTATGTCATTCGCAGCATAACAAAAAACGTCGTTGGCCGAAAAGACAGGGTAAGCCTCACCTCCTCTAAAAGGCATCGCTTGTCCGCTCATACAATGGGTTGAAGTTAAGTACACATTGCCGTAACGGTCAGCCGCATAATCTCCTCGGTTAGTTAAGGTGACAAATTCTTCGCTCAGCCCTATAACACAAGAGTCATCCAGATCAATAACTAATCCTTCGCTGTATAGCAATTTTTTATGATCGGTAGAATAATCTGGATCA
>DASRZI010000480.1:0-2685 GCA_035686605.1 Candidatus Zixiibacteriota bacterium | reverse complement strand
GCGCGTAGCTCATGCTTGCCAGACGCGAGAAGAGGCCGTCGACTTTTGCTTGGAAGATGCGCCGGATGTTATCCTGATGGATGTGCTGCTGGCTGGGCAGTTGAACGGGATTGAGGCCGCTGTGGCTATTCGCCGCGAAAGACCTCGGCTGCCTGTGGTCTTCTATTCGATCCAAGATGATGATCGATATTACCGGGATTTTCGCCGCTCAGGCATATTGAGTCATTATGCCTACGTGCGGAAATCCAATTACCTGCTGCCACAGATGATCGTACCCCTTCTTCGAGACGCCGCGAGCGGCCGGAGTTTCATCGACCCGGAAATCGAATCCAGAGTGCAGGAGGTGCGGCACAAAGACGCCCATTCGCCCATGACCCTGCTCGAACCATTTGAACAAGAAGTGGCTCAGATGCTGGCTCAGGGCATGAGCAACGAACAGATTGCCGACCGTATGGGTTTTCGTGATAAGCGGACCATCAGCCGGATCAATGGCCAGATATACACTGCTTGGGGGCTCAACGAATCGACAACGGATGAAAAGATTGCCCGGACCCGCGTAGCCATCATCGTATCGAGCGGCCGCCTCATTCATTGGGAGGAGGATGGAACCGCACAGGTACTTGATGAGCGCGGTGAATGGGTCGACTATGACTGACAACCTTCTCCTCAATTGGGCTGCCATGGCCCTCTCGCTGTTCAATGCCGTCCTATTGTTCTGGCTTGGCCTCATGGTTCTCATGAATTCTGACCGGCGGGCCTGGGGGATCTGGCTTGGTGGGCTTGGGCTGCTCTTAGGAGCAGCCTTTTTTGTCAGCCACTCGGCCATATTGGGACTGGGCATTGCCATCATCGGCTGGGATAGGTTATTTTGGTGGGCAGTTGGATTATCGCTGGCCATCGCCCTGCCCTTTGCCTGGTATATTGCCATGCTTTGGTATGCTGGCTATTGGGAAGATGTCAATTCCCGGTTGCATCGCCGGCAGCGGCCCTGGTATATCATGATGATTTTAACCGTTATGGCCGGGCTAACTGCTCTGGTGATCGGGGTCGTGCTGCTATCGACCCCTTCACCCGCCTTCGCTCAGATCAGGTTAGTTTATCATTGGTCCCTCTCGGGCATCCCAATGCTGGCTCTCGGTTATTCGGCCTTCGTGATCCTCTGCATAAGCCTATCCTTGGATGCATTGAGAAGCCCGGGACCTTCCACGCGGGTAATGGGCTCCTTGGCTCGTCAGCGAGCGCGCCCTTGGCTGGCGGCGGCATCCCTCGTCCTTCTCCTGGTGAGCCTGGCGGTTGCCAGCACTCTTGTCTGGCTGGTCCAGGAAACTCGGACCCAAAACCTGGACGTTTTTTATATCGAATCGGCTCTCGCCATCATCCGGATTGACCTGCTCCTATCTTTGTTGGTTGCCATAGCCGTTTTCTTGTTGGGACAAGCGACGATTTCCTATGAGGTTTTCACTGGAAAGACGTTGCCCAGAAGGGGTCTTCAGAACCAGTGGCGATGGGCCATCTTACTGGCTGCTGGCTACGGCACGGTGGTTGGTGGAAGTTTCGCACTAGGGCTTCACCCTCTTTACATCTTACTCCCCGCCACGCTGCTGATGACTTTCGCCTTCGCGTTTGCCAGTTGGCGCTCCTTCGCCGAGCGGGAACGCTACATCGCCCATCTCCGTCCCTTTGTGACCAGCCAACATCTGTACGAGCACTTATTGGCCTCCGATACGCCCACCCAATTCGACATGGCAGGGCCATTCACCCATTTGTGCGCCGATGTCCTTGGGGCACGGCTGGCCTACCTGACGGCGCTTGGCTCGCTAGCCCCATTGGTTGGACCACCCCTGGCCTATCCGGCAGATCAAGATGTGAATCTGACTGGGTTAGCCGAGCTGCCTCAGCGGTTGATCACCGTCGATACGATAGTCTTCTCTCTCGATCCAAGCCTTTATGGAGGAGCAATTTGGGGGCTCCCTCTGTGGAGCCAGCGGGGACTGATCGGCGTTTTGCTGCTGGGCGAAAAAGAGGATGGCGCGCTCTATACCCAGGAGGAAATTGAGATAGCACGGGTCAGCGGTGAACGTCTCATTGACACAAAAGCCAGCACTGAGCTGGCCCAAAGATTAATGGCGATGCAGCGAGAACGGCTAACTCAGAGCCAGGTTGTTGACCTGCAAACCCGGCGACTGCTGCATGATGATGTCCTGCCTGCACTACAAGCGGCGCTGATCGCCCTCGACGGCAAAGGGGATTTACCGAATGAAGGCGCATCATCGGATTTAGCGGCGATGCTGTCCGATACACACCATCAGATTTCGGATTTGCTGCGGCAGATGCCGGTGACCACCATGCTTGATCTAGAGAGGTTGGGCTTCGCAGAAGCGATGCGGAGAATGGTAGTTGGAGAATATGCCCAGGCTTTCGATGAAGTTAATTGGCGAATCGATCCAGAAGCGGAAAAAAACGCTGAGGCTCTTTCCCCGGTAGCGGCCGAAGTTCTTTTTTATGCCGTACGCGAGTCGATTCGGAATGCGGCGATTCACGGACGCAACCCAGAATCTGCGGATTCGTTCCGCCTATGGGTGGCCATCACGGCCAAAGAAGGGCTGGAAGTAGCGGTTGAAGACAATGGCAAGGGAGTAGACGCAGCCGATCTAACGCCTACAAGTGGCGGGCAAGGATTAGCCC
>DASRZI010000479.1:0-23008 GCA_035686605.1 Candidatus Zixiibacteriota bacterium | reverse complement strand
TCGTTCCCATTTGCATCCTTGCCCATGAAGCAGGTTACATTGTCATCAGTCAAATGCCCTGCAGGTCGTGCCCAATCACCCGCGTAATCTTCCTCAATTTCGAGGCCGCTGCGATTAAGATAGAAATAGGCCAACGCGTCCAGCTTAAGATCTGAATATATCGAGCTCGATATATTGAACGGTTCACTGCTCATGGTATCAATCGCCAGCTGGTAACCTTCTCCAGGCTCTCTGAAATTAGAGAAATCAATCTGATGGACAAAGTCGCCGCTTGAAGAATCGTCGCCGATTAGTAAGGTCTCACCAGATGCTTTTTCTACTCCGTCTTGCTGAAGACTCCAGGTAACTGGATTGCTATCATCCTGTGAAAAGGCGGCGATTTTTGGCGAATCAGGGTGATATCCAACCTGGTTGACACTTATCATCACCGTTAAGGGTTCGATCTCGACCTCGGGTTCTGCTTGTACTCGATCACCCGGCGTGGGAATATCGGTTTGCCCGACTTCAAAGAAGATAGCCGTACCAAAGAGGCTTGGATCGCGCCACGAGTCGTCGGTGGTATCAGCATTGGACCAGATGAGTTTCACGTTTCTGTTGGACTCGGTAGCGCCGTTTGCTTGGGCTTGAAAGCCGACCTGTTCCCCGTGTTCGGGGAACATGAATTCGGTTATGGGAAAAGCAGCTTCTAGACCCCAGCCATCTTCAGTTTCGAATACGTGCCCAGTTACCGCTGCGTCGGTGTTATATGATCCAGCGACGGTCAGGGTGTTTGGATCATCATTTCCAATATCAGCAGGGATTAGCCTGATCTGGAATATGCCTACATCGTAGGATCTGGCATTGATGTCATCGGTAAAGTTGAAAAAGAACTCCAACGAGTCTTCGTTCCAGGTTTCTTCGCCGTGTTGCTGGGTGATGATGTTTATGTCGGCCATTGTCATGGCCATATAGATGTTTTCCATGTCTGCGGCGACGGCGAAGGTGAACTGATCGTTTTCTCCAGGAATCTCAGACACCATCGTTCCTTTTGTGACTGTTATGAAAGGGATGCCAGCCCAATCTGACAGATCCCCATCCAGAATAATCTGGATGGGAAATGGAATATAGATGGCTTCACCAGCGATCTCTGGCGGGGCAATTGAATCTTCCTGTGCAGAAACGCCGGCGACAACACTTGCTATGATAATAAGCGTCAGAATGAAGCATCGGAACTTATTGAAAGGTTGATGATACATGAAAAACCTCGGCATTATCAGCTCCCTGTAATTTGAGCAGGCACATAATTGAAATAAACTTCACGGAGAGAAATGCGATCTTGCTAATCTATCAGCAGGCGAAACTGGAACCTGAATACCAACATAGTAGAAACATGACGATATTGATTTTAGTTCCTGCTCGGATCATAGACGTAAAGATACTAAGTAACAACATGAGAAACAACATGAGAAACTAGGATACGTATCCGCCAGGATTTGGAGTAAATTCATCATGGCCAGATGCAGATTATTATTGCTCTTAGTATTTGCTTCATTAGCAGTCAGCTGCTCTCGCCAGGAATCCTCAGCAACGGATTCGCCCGAAATCGCTTCGACACCAGTGAGCCCGTCCCAATCCGCAACTGAGCCACGAGATACTGATGATCAGGAATATGTCCCATACTTGGACTCGAAACTGCCGGTTGCTGAGCGCGTCAGTGACTTAATGGCTCGGATGACCTTGGCCGAGAAAGTTGGGCAGATGACGTTGGTCGAAAAACGCAGCATTGATGAGGCAGATATTACTGATTTAGCACTGGGCGCCATGCTTAGCGGAGGGAGCGGATATCCATTCGATAACACGCCAGCGGGCTGGGTTCGCATGGTAGATGGATTTCAGGCAAGAGCCATGGCAAGCCGGCTTGGTATTCCTCTTATATACGGCGTAGATTCGGTACATGGACACGCCACGCTGTATGGCGCGGTGGTTTTTCCCCACAACATTGGCCTTGGCGCTGCCAGAGATCCGGAGTTGGTAAAGAGAATTGGGAGAGTAACGGCCATTGAAACAGCCGCAACTGGAATCCGTTGGAACTATGCTCCTGTACTGGCGGTACCTCAAGATATCCGTTGGGGCAGGACCTACGAAGGCTACAGCGAAAACACAAATCTGGTGGCTGAACTTGGCCAGGCCTATCTGATTGGACTCCAGGGGAATGATTTGGCCGACCGCGAAACGATACTGGCTACTCCTAAGCACTTTGTGGGCGACGGCGGTACAACATGGGGATCCTCTACGACGGATGATTATATGATTGACCAGGGTGTAACCGAGGTGAGTGAAGCGGTAATGCGCTCCGTTCATCTAGCACCGTATATTGATGCTGTCGATGCTGGCGCGCAGAGCATCATGATCTCCTTTTCTAGCTGGGGAGACACAAAAATGCATGCCCAAGATTACCTGATCAATGATGTTCTCAAGGGTGAGCTGGGCTTTGAGGGATTCGTGGTCTCGGACTGGCAGGGTATCGACCAGATCTCTGATGATTACTATCAGTCGGTCGTGACGGCTATTAACGCCGGGGTTGATATGAATATGGTCCCCTATGATTACAAAACCTTCATCGAGACGCTGCTTAGCGCAGTGGAGAATGGCGATGTGACCGAGGAACGAATTGACGATGCAGTCAGCCGCATCCTTGAGGTGAAGTTCAAACTGGGCCTGTTCGAGAATCCATATGCGGACCCGGAACTGGTGCGATATATCGGTTCTGACGAACACCGCCAACTTGCCCGGGAAGCTGTCAGCCGGTCGTTGGTCTTGCTGAAAAACGAAGGAGATCTGCTGCCCATCGGCGAGGAAATTGAGCTGATTTTCGTCGGTGGTGTGGCAGCCGATGATATTGGCATCCAGTCGGGGGGCTGGACTATCGAATGGCAGGGGGACGTTGGCGAAATCACAGAGGGAACGACAATTCTCGAAGGCATTGAGAGTGTAGCACCGGAAGGAGTCTTGGTGTACCATGACAGCCTCGGCCGCCTGGACAACATTCGAACCAAGGATGATAGACCGATAGATCCCGATCTCTGTATCGCTGTAGCAGGGGAGCGGCCCTATTCCGAAGGACCTGGAGATAGCGTTGACTTGTCCATCGACGAACAAGACTTGGTGATGCTTGAGCTTATGGCCGTCGATTGCGAGAAACTGGTTGTTGTTCTAATCTCGGGCCGGCCGATTATTATTTCAAATAATATCGACCAGTGGGATGCGGTTGCCGCCGCCTGGTTACCTGGAACAGAGGGGCAGGGGGTAGCTGATGTTCTCTTCGGCGAGCAACCTTTCTCGGGAAAGCTGCCCTACACCTGGCCTCGGACGGTGGACCAGCTGCCTTTCGATTTTGACCATCTTGGAACCGGTGATGACGTTCCCCTATTTCCTTTTGGCTATGGCCTGGAGTAGCTGACGTGCTTCTGTCTTGTTGCTGATTCAAATATGTCTTGAGCGAGCGCAATCACCATTCCGTTTGAAATTTATCAAACCCCGACAGCTTCATAACAATATCCTGGGTTCCTGCAAATCACTTCTGGTATTCCTCGTGATGTTATGCATCCGCTATGCAATCACCTATGGATTATGAAAAAGTACTATCAATGTCATTCCTAGGGCAACAAGGGCGACGGTATTACAGTCGACCAGGAATCCCCGTCTAGATGCTAGACCACACTACCGCTCTTCAAGGAAGAACTTCAAGGAAGAACTTCAGGGAAGAAACCGAGTTTTTTCCTGGACGAGATCAACATGCCAGAATGTTCAAAAACTCGGTTTCTCAACCCGCACTTTGGTATGTTGGAAGAAGAATCGGCGGTCCTTAAGGTACTTGAAGGCAATCCGTTATTCACCATATCAGAGAATCTTTGGGTTTTGGAGCAGTCTAAGGTTATCATCAAGGCCTGGAGCTAATTCAAGTACCGGCACAGGTTTGAGCACGAACAGGAGAAAAACTTTGGCTGAGCACATAGATGTTGTCATTATTGGGGCGGGCCAGGCTGGCCTTTCCATGAGTTACTACTTGACTCAGATGGAAAGAAAACACTTCGTATTAGAGCAAGCTTCGGATCTCATACCCACTTGGCGTAATCGCTGGGATACATTTACCCTGGTACTGCCAAACTGGACGGTCCAGATGCCCGGTTTCGTCTATAGTGGTGACGAGCCAAATGGTTTTATGGACCGAGGGGAATTGGTCGAGTACATGGAGCAGTATGCTGCTTCAATCGAACCCGAGATTCGTTTTGGTTGGAAGGTCGAGTCGGTTGAAAGCAATCCCGATGGCGATGGCTTTCTTCTGAAAACATCCGAAGGAGACATCGAAGCGGACAATGTCGTGGTGGCCGCAGGAACATTTCAACAACCCAAGATCCCTTCCTTCAGCAGCAGGTTTTCCGAGGAGATCACCCAAATCCACACCAATGATTACCGCAATCCCAAGACTCTGCCAGACGGCGCAGTGCTTGTGGTTGGTACGGGTCAATCGGGGTGCCAGATTGCGGAGGAGCTCTATCAGAGCGGCCGAAAGGTGTTCCTTTGTGTCGGAGGAGCCACTCCAATTCCCAGGCGATATAGAGGAAAGGACATCATCTGGTGGCTTGGAGAAACGGGATTCTTTGACCAGACAGTTGACACGCTGCCATCCTCAAAGGCAAGGTTTGCGGCCAATCCTTTCGTATCGGGAAAGGACGGCGGGCATTCGCTCAATCTCCACAAGTTTGCGCGAGACGGGGTCACCTTACTTGGACACCTTAAAAGTGTTCAGGACAAACGCATCACACTAGCTCCTGATCTGCACGAGAATCTGGCAAAGGGAGACCAGTTTATCGCCGATTTAAAACGAAGCATAGATAAATTGATCAAGGAGAGAGAGATCGAAGCAGAAGAAGATGCAGGCAAACCGGGACTGAAGGACGGATACAAGGCCGAGATTATCGAGGAACTGGATTTGGATGCAGAAGGGATCTCGACCGTTGTCTGGGCTACCGGATACCGGTTTGATTACAGTTGGATCAAGTTTCCTTTATTGGACCAGGACAACTATCCAGTTCAAAAACTCGGAGTCACCGAAACTCCAGGTATATATTTCGTTGGGCTCAATTGGGCGTATAGAAGAAAGTCCGGTTTATTGTGGGGGGTTGGTGAGATTGCGGCAAACGTCGCCGAAGATATCGCTTCACGGACTTAGTCCCACCGAGCCGCTCAATTAAGAAAACGGCCGCATTGCACCCGGCGAGTATAGATGTATGCTGCGCGGACCAGATGGCTAGCCCGAGAATCGACTGTCGTCAGCGTCTGCCGGTCATCATACCGACCGTGCCGAAGAATAATGATTCACACAGCCGAAATCATGCAATCCCTATCTCATTAAGAATCTGCTCAACCACCGATTCGGCTGCTGCCTCAACTTCGGACGAAAGCTTGCTTCCGAATGAGAATGAACCACCCTCGATGCCAAATATCAGCAGACTACCTGGCAATTGGTCCAGCAGTCGAGCTAGTTTAATGGCTTCCCTAAGACCAAAGGAGTGAGTTGAGGATGTTGAAATTTCTGCCGGTAAGAGTGTAGAAAGACCATCAATTCGATAGATCGTTCCGGGTTCAGCTCCAGAAGATGTCGCGTCGATCAAGAAAATCAGATCAGTGTTATTCCAAGCAGATACCAGTGCTGTTCCGTCTCCAGTATGTTCGATAAGCTCAACACCGGGTGGAACTAATTCCTTGAGCCGTCTGGCAACGACCAATCCAACGCGGTCATCACTGCCGTACTCGCTTCCAACACCGATGACCAGGATCTTTGGCATAATCCAGCGAGTTCAAACCCTTTCTATTTCTAGCTTCAAAAAGTGAGTCGCGCATGAGATGCAGGGATCATAGCTTCGAACAAGCTGCTCACAGCGGAGGGTAGCTTCTTCCAGGGGGAGAGAGAGGACGCCAGGTGCGTATGCCCAGAGGTCATCTTCCATCCGTTTCAAATTCTGTGAAGTCGGAGCCACGATCTTGGCTGAAGCAATCAATCCCTCCTCATCAACTTCGTATCGATGGTAGAGTAAGCCCCGGGGAGCTTCAGTAGCGTGGGCTCCTCTTCCAGGAGTCAAAGCATCCGGAGCGAGAGTCCTGCTGGGTCTCGGCTGTTGGTAATCGTCGATCAACTGCAGCGATTCTTCAAAGGAATGAACCAGCTCTAAAGACCGAGCGATAAGACTCTTAAAAGGATTGTATTCCGGAGGCGAAAAGCCGACTTTCTTCGCCGCTTTTTGCGCCAGCGGCGACAGCTTGTCAAAATTCAGATTGACGCGAGCAAGAGGACCGACAAAATAGCTGCTGTCGCTTCCAGAGAAGCCGGAATGGAGCGCATTCGAATGAGCGATATGTTTTTCTATGAAATACTCTTCATAGGACGCCATATCGATGCTTAGGCCGGAAGAAGAGACGATATTGCCCTCGTTGATCGGGTACTCATCGGGGTGCGACATGGAGACGAAATCGTATTCGGTTTCGAATTCAGGATATTCAAGCTCTGCAGCCCAACGCACGGTATTGATGGCTGCGCCTAGCCCCCATTCCAGATCTTGCCTAAGCGCAAGAAGTTCTGGTTTCTTTGGCGCGCGATAGAAACCTCCAACGCAAACAGAAACCGGGTGAATTTCTCGACCGCCAATGATGGTCATCAGCTGATTTCCGATCTTCTTCATGCGCAGACCTTGTTCAACCAGAGGCCTAAGCTCTGGATCCCCGGCCATCGATATCGCCGAATCATATCCGACGAAATCTGGAGCGTGCAGCATATACACGTGCAAGCCGTGGCTCTCGATCCACTCACCCAGGTACAGCAAGCGGCGCAAGGCGCGTACTTCGGGCGGCGGCTGAATCTGCAGGGCCTTTTCCAAGGCGTGGGCGGCGCTCATCTGGTAAGCAACCGGACAGATACCGCATATTCGAGCGGTAATGTCTACCGTCTCCTGATAACCCCGACCCATTAAGAATCCTTCAAAAAATCGGGGAGGTTCGAAGATATTGAGCTGGATGTCGCCTATTTCATCTTCGACGATTTTGATCCGTAATGCGCCCTCGCCTTCCACGCGAGCCAGGTAATCCACATTAATCTGTCTATCCACAGTTCAATACTCCAATATGAGAAAGGGTGGAAGAATCGGGGTCTTCCGTATTTGACGCCTTCGGTGCTAAGAACACGGTCCTAAGTTCCCGAGAATAAGATGCGGTCATGCCTTATCCTCCTCAAAGTGATCGCTAGCTTCACGGAAGGCCGGCGAATACCCGTTGAAGCTCCTGAAGAAGCGAGATACGGCTTTTCGTGACTGTCCGAGTTCGATAAAACGATCTCCGAGCGAGTAAGGATTTACTGGATTCATGGGACCGTAACAACCGTAACAACCACGGTCGAATGCGGGGCATAAGGCATTGCATCCCGCCTGTGTCGCCGGACCCAGGCACGGCACCCCCTGAGCAACCATCACGCACACCGTTCCACTGCGCTTGCACTCCAGGCACACACTGTATTGCGGAACGCGGGGTTTGCGACCGACGAGGAGGGATGTCACCAGCTCAATCAGCTGATACTTGCTGATAGGGCAGCCACGCAGTTCGAAATCGACGGGGACGAATTCGCTGATGGGAAGTGACTGGTCTAGGGTATCAATGTATTCGGGCCGAGCGTAAACTGTCTGAACGTAATCGCCAACCTGGGTCCAGTTTCGTAGTGCTTGGATTCCTCCGGCGACCGCGCAGGCGCCTATCGATACGAGAAACCGGCTCTGGCGGCGGACTTCCCTGATCTTCTGGATTTCCTCATTCGTCGTTACAGAACCCTCGACAAGGGTAATGTCATAGGGGCCATCTAACATCTGGCTGCTTGCTTCGGCGAAGTAGGCGATCTCAATCGCTCCGGCAATCGCCAGTAATTCATCCTCGCAATCAAGCAGCGTTAGCTGGCATCCATCGCACGAGGCAAATTTGAAGACGGCCAATCTTGGTCGATGGAGTGGTCGTTGACCTGGTCCTTGTCCTACGCTCATTAGAACTCCTCCACGCCAAAGAAAGGCTCTATCTGTTCAAAACTCAAAACCGGTCCATCCCTACAGAGAAAAGCCGGTCCATATTGGCAATGGCCACAGAATCCAACAGCACATTTCATGTTGCGTTCCAGGGACAGGTAGATACGGCCCTTGTCTATACGGCGGGCAAGGGCTTCGTAAACAACAAAGCGCATCATGATCTCCGGACCACAGGTGAAGACTATCGTGCGGGTGTGGTCAGGGCGCAGCCTGTAGAACATCATCGGTACAACACCGACATGACCTGACCAGTTTTTATCGGCCCGATCAACGGTGACGATGACCTCGATATCGTGGTCTCGCCAGGAATCAAATTCGTCCGGGTAAAGGATGTCGGCCGGAGAGCGAGCACCGCACAAAACGGTTACCTTTCCGTAATCGCTCCGATGTCCAATGACGTGATAGACAACTGGACGTAGTGGGGCAAGTCCAATGCCACCGCTTACGATGATGAGATCCATGTCGACGGCAGCTTCCACAGGCCAGGCGCTGCCATAGGGACCACGAATCCCGATGGTATCTCCGACACGATGACGGGCCAATGCCCCGGTTACATTGCCCGCTTCTCTTATTGTATGGTGCAATGTTCCTGGGTCAGCTGGATCAGAACTGATCGATATTGCCGCCTCGCCAATTCCTGGCAAATACAGCATGTTGAATTGTCCAGGTAGAAACTGATATTGCTCCTGCACAACGGCGTCTTTGAATACCACTGTATAGGTAGCTGTGTCGGCGATCTCATGGATTATCTTCTCGACGACTGCAGCATAGGGCACCATTGGATCGCGATTTTTGATGTCTGGGGCTGAATGCTGCTCGGAAGCAGTCCCGATGACGGTCATACCAGACCTCCTTCGCGAATTGCCGATATCTCTTCGGTCAGGTCGATCCCTACGGGGCACCAGGTTATGCAGCGACCGCATCCTGTACAGCCGAGTTCACCAAATTGGTCGGACCACGAGGCCAGTTTGTGGGTCAGCCATTGCCGGTAGCGAGATCGGATATTTGGTCTCGTATTACCCCCATGCACATATGAGAAATCAGAGCTGAAGCAGGAATCCCATACTCTTTTTCGTTCTGTTTGTTGACCAGTTAAATCGCTGGTATCAAGCACATCTGTGCAGAAACAAGTAGGACAGACAATAGTACAGTTCGTGCAAGAAAGACAGCGCTGAGAGACTATGTCCCATCGCTTAGAATCGAGGTTGGTGTACAGGAGTTCAGGCAGATCACTAGTCTCCATCGACCGGCCCATATGATTCTCCGCTTGATCAAGGAGCTTGGTGGCTTGGTTCAGATCAAAGGCGCCGGCGTGTTTCCAAGAGCTTTTAAGTAGCATCTCTGCTCCAAGCTCGGAGCCAACCTCCAACAAGAAACTGTCAGGTAGCTCCGTTAAGGCGAGATCAAAACCTGAGTCACACCGTGGTCCAGATTTCATCGAGGTGCAGAAACAGGTCTCGCCGGGCTCGGTGCAGTTGACCGCCAGGATGAATGCTTGCTCGCGTCTATTTCTATAGTGTGGATCTTGATAGAGTCCTTCAAGCAGAATGCGATCCTGGATCCCAATCGCTGCCAGCTCGCAACCTCGTACGCCGACCAATGCGAACTTCGACACCTCCTGCCTGGTCTCGAATTGGAGCTCGCCATCAAGCTGCCGGCAGGTAAATAAGGTGAGTTCTGGTGGGTATAAGTATTTCTTCCATGTCGAAGGGCCCACGACATAGCCGAAGAATTTTCCATCGTCACGCTGGCGGATCCGATATTGGCCAGGTCCTTGATCATCAGTCCAGCCAACAGGCAGCTCTGCGATATTCTCAATGGTCTCGTAGACGATCGCTTCCTGGTCTACGGTCGGCCCGACAATGACATACCCGGCGCTCATTAAGGAATCGAATACAGCCTGCAATCCATCTTTGGGGATGATTACATGTCTACCAACAGTGGGGGTCGATTCGGTCATCGCCAAGTCAGTTCCTTTCCTTGCCGTACATGTCGATGAGCTGGAGTCTTGTGGCGGACAGCCTGCCGGCGATGATGTTGGTCAACCGCCGGTAGACAAAGTAGCCCAGGTCGTGGTCCTTTTCGCACGCTTCGCGCAGGGCCTGGCTGTCGAAGGCGATAGCACTCGTTTGGGTCACGGCTCTGGCGCTGGCCATTCTGATCCCCGAGGTCGGTACAACGGCCGACCAGCCGAATACCTCATCTGGTCCAACCGTCAGAATCGTCCTGCGTCCCCGGTCTGGTATGTACATCTCAAGTGCGACTCGGCCTTCCATAACCAGATAGAGGAGATCCACCTGGTCTCCTTCGTCGAAAACTATCTGACCTTCCGACCAACTTGCAACGGTCGCGATATCGATCAATTTCTGAAAATGGGCTGGGTCCAAGGCTTGGAACCAGGGTTTTATTTGAAGTAGTTCGTCGAGTTCCTGGCTCTCCATAATCATCTCCTAGATAGATCGCTTAGAATCGAATCCAACGTGGCCAGAAAAGCAGATTCTACTCGGGCATAAAGGCTTTCTGCCCACAGGCTGATGCTGGATCCGATAACCTTGCCTCAGAAACAAATTTGACCAAAATAATAGCTACAGATCTTAACAATATTCAGCGGAAATACGACCTCACGGAGTCATGAAATGGAACGAATTTTAGGCAGGTCAGGTATCGGATCGTCGGCTGTTGGAATGGGTTGCTGGGCCATCGGAGGAGTATGGACATTTCAGGGTGAAGCAGCCGGATGGGGTCAGATAGATGACGCTGAATCGATTCGCGCTATACACACCGCCCTTGACATGGGCGTTACCTTGTTCGATACGGCTGCCAATTATGGCTGCGGACACAGCGAGCGTGTCCTGGGTCAAGCGGTCGGTCACCGCCGGGATCAGGTTGTCATCGCGACCAAGTTCGGCTATGAGGTGAATGAGGTAGCAAAAGATGTTCACCCTTATGACGGCGATGAAGAATATGGTCAGATTGCCGGCAGGATTAAGGCCGATTGCGAAGCCAGCCTCCGAAGACTGGACACCGATTACATCGATATCTACCAACTCCATGTCTGGGGCTATAGCATTGAGAAATCACGCCAGGTTCGAACTGTTTTGGAAGAACTGGTCACTGAGGGAAAGATTCGGTCCTATGGCTGGAGCACTGACCGCGTAGGAGCCGTTCGAGATTTTTCAGAAGGGGCTCATTGCAGCTTCGTCCAACAGCAGCTGAATATTTTCGATGGCAACATGGAGCTGCTGCGTCTTTGCCGTGAATTAAACCTCGCCAGTCTGAATCGTGGGCCTTTGGGCATGGGTATATTGACTGGGAAATTCTCTTCCCAGACTGAATTCGCGGCCGACGACGTGCGCAGCCGGGCATCCGAATGGTTCCCCGGACTCAGTGGCAAAGGTGTAAACATCGATTGGCTAATAAAGCTAGAGAACTTGAGGGAAATCCTAACCAGCAACGGCCGAACGCTGGCTCAAGGCGCCCTGGCCTGGATATGGGCCGCAAGTCCGATGACGGTGCCAATACCGGGCTTTAAAACGATTGACCAAGTGAAAGAGAACGCTGGGGCCATGGCTTTTGGACCGCTTACCGGCGACCAAATGGAGATGGTAAATGCCATTCTTGAAAGGAACTCGATGCAAGATTAGATATTCTCCTTTCTGAGTGAATCGTGGATCAACTCGAGCTAGAAGGTGCTAGCTCGGAATCTTTACCCGGCCCTTAACTTACCCCTGTCGTGCTAAATAGTGTCGGTATGGTAAATGGCGAATGCCCAATCCATGTACGGTTGGCCTCAGTAGGGGTCGTTTTGATGAGGATCATGTCGAGGGAGGTTCCGATGGCGTCGATACCGCTCTTTGGTACAACTGCTGTAGGGTCAAGGCTGCGAAGAATCAGACAGCTGTATCTGACTTAACATTCCCTTCTAACTGCCTTGCCCGTTATTCCAGCGTAGGTTCATTTCGTTTTGGGTAAGGCTGCACCAGCAAATACCGCTTGACAACATGGTATCTACGCTTATACAGATTTCGCCCGCACGGGAAGAAATACGGAAATTCGCTCTATTTAGAATCTGCTCTTCCAGAGAATCAGATTCGAATGAATAAACCACCCGATGTATGTCGTCTTCTTCCTCTTGAGCCTCTTACTTCTCAGGACCGGTGTCATTAAAAAATCCGCCGTCTGGATGATCCTGTCTGGAATCCTTTTCGGTATAGCCCTTGCATCGGCGATAGTTGACGAGAGCGGATTATTCCGCGATGGCGACATCAATCCGAGACGGGCCATCACGCTGCTAGCCATTGGAATCGGTCTGTTCACCATAACAATGCTCACCGGGTTATTTACGGATGATTCACACTATTGGCCGCTCGTCCCCGGATGCGTATTTGTTATGGGCGGAGTCATCCTGATTTGCGACTGCGTGACGATCCTGCTGAGTAATTAGTAGAGCACTGATCGAAAAAGACTCTTTGCAGAAACTCTGACTATCGTCGCCTCATCATAGTGCGAGCGACCTGAGCTTTCTGGTTTGCTTAGAGGAGCCTGCAAATATCGCGCCATCAAAGAACGTGAGTTGATATTCCATTGGCGACACTTGACCATATCGTGGCAATGTTGGAAATGGCTTTCCGAGGACATAGGTAAAAACCATTCTGCGTACAAGCCCTGGCTCAAGATGCGTTTGCATTCCTGCTTTGGCCAAAACAATCCACGCGTCTACGTATCCTAAAAGTAAAAACCGTAGAGGTCTAGATTCAATATCCGTCATCGGACATCGTCCATCGCTGATTGTCGCTGTCGCGGACTCCCATTCAACATTAGTCGTCAGCGGCAGCTGTATGTCTAACCAGCGACATTGTTCCTGGCTCAAGCTCCAGGTCAGTTTATTCAAAATAGCGTTTTTTTTGGGGGGGTCCGAGTAATGCCATCAATTTTGTCGCGCGCCAGTTGTGAGTATGAGAGTCGAATGGGCGACGGTCTTTGGAAGCCTGAGCCATACAGACGCTTCATGCCCTACAATCCCCGCTTGGAACAACCTATCCGGATGTGTAGTTGTGCCGGCCTCACTCCTAACTTATAATGCGGCTGAACGCTTGATATGATTGATACTCCAATCGATAGCTAAAACCCTAACTTTGAGACAGAGTATTCGGTTAGCAAGGTTATCCACCTATCTCAGAGCGCAAACGGACATGACCGCGAAGCCAACATCTCATCCGCGTTCGACGGCGGATCCATAGAGTAGAGTGCCGGCAGATTCTGCATCATTTTGACCGTTTAGGAGCTAAATATGAGCCAGCAAATTATCAGCAGGTATCAGATCATCGACGAAATCGGTCGGGGAGGAATGGCCACCGTCTACCGTGCCTTCGATCCCTTGTTCAAGCGTGATGTGGCAGTCAAGATCATGGCTGGTGAACACCTGACAGACAAGCTGCTGCGCGCACGCTTCGAACGAGAAGCTCAGACGATTGCCGCACTCGAGCACCCTGCGATCGTGCCGGTCTACGACTTTGGAGAGGATGACGACCGGTTGTTTTTGATCATGCGACTCATGACCGGGGGAACGCTAACCGACCGGCTCAAACATGGTGCTCTATCGATAAAAGATACCAGCATTATCCTCCAACGAATCGGCGGAGCTCTATCACGCGCCCATGCAAAAGGGGTTATTCATCGCGATCTAAAGCCGAGTAACGTCCTGTTCGATGAATACGGCGATGCCTTTCTTGCAGATTTTGGCATTGCCCGCATAACCGAGAGTACGGTGACATTGACGGGCCAAGCGGTGGTAGGCACTCCGGCTTACATGAGCCCGGAACAAATATACGGCGATAAGAATATCGACGGCCGGAGTGACATCTATGCCCTTGGGGTGATTTGTTTTGAGATGCTCACCGGGCAGAGACCCTATCAGGACGATACTCCCGCCAAGGTCATGATGAAACACGTTATTGATCCAATACCGGATATCAGACAAGTTATGCCTAATCTTCCTGTTGGGATTGACGTCGTGATAGCCCGGACCATGGCCAAAGCGCCGGACGAGCGGTATTCCACTGCAAACGAGATGACCGACAGCCTTGAGGCTATTTCTCGACCCGGAACTTCCCAGGCAGCCCCCGTCGTTCTGCCAGCACCCGAGCAACCTCTTCCCGAAGACCAACCTACTTCTCCTCCCATATCACCGGTTCTAGAGGTCGCAGCGGACCTCGCCGTGGCAGGGGCAGCGGTATCAGACCAGACCGAATTGGCGCCTCCAATGGAGGTCAGTCCCCCTGACATTACGGCTGAACACCCAGAGACTGAAATATCACCACCAGATTTTGATACTCGACCGGAGCCAATAAGAGCGCCTGATATTGTCCAAGAAGAGCCGCTGCCTGAGACAGAAGTAGCCAGACCCATCTTCCCTACCAAGCCCGAAGATCCAAAGAAGAGCCCACTCAGGAATCCCATTTTATTGGCTGGACTTGCTGTGGCTGCATTCATCATCCTGGCTGGGGTTATTCTCGCAGCAACGGGGGTGTTTTCACCTGATCAAGAGGGGACAGCGCAAGCAGACGTGACTGAATCAGCTCGCGTTGAAACTGTTTCCAGCGCAGGGGATACTTCCGATGAGGAGCCTGTCGTTGTCGAGGATCAATACGACGCCCAGCCGAGTGCTGCAGCTCCGGAAGATCAGCGCGATCAAGCGCTGGCCTTCATGGAGGAGGCATATGCGCTGTTCGATAAAGGAGACTACGATGCAGCTGTGGAAAGAGCCTCCATGGCGATCGAACTTGATCCTGAGTACGCCGATCACTATTTCCAGAGAGGCCAATTATTCAATTGGATCGAAGATTACCATTCGGCGATTGACGATTTGAATCGAGCAATCGAACTTGAGCCACGTACTGAATACTATTTCGAAAGAGGGATCGCTTACCGGGGATCCGACGACTCAGATAGAGCCATTGAAGATTTCCACCAGGCTATCGAACTGGAACCTGATAATCCTGCTCCTTACATCGATCTTGGGGCTGTATATCGATCTCGCGGTGACTTCGATGTGTCCCTAGATCTCCTCAGTGTGTCCATTGGGCTTGATCCAGATAGCGCTCGCGCCTTAACGGAACGCGCGAAAACCTTTGATGAAATGGGAGATTTTGAAGCATCGTTGGGCGACTCGCTGAGAGCATACGAATTAACTCCCGAGGATCCATGGATTGCGGAGCATATTGCGGAAATTTATGCCTGGGGCTTAGGAGATTGGGATAGGGCCTTGGTCTATTTTAACTTGGCCATCGACCAAAACCCTGAGGAAGCCTGGCGGTTTACAGCGCGCGCTATCACTTTACGGATGCTTGGCGATGGCGAAGCAGCCATTGCCGACCACGATAGAGCCATCGAGCTCGAACCAAGCGAATCATGGCATCGCATTGAAAAAGCATACACACTTCAAGATAGGTTAGAAGATCCAGAGGGGGCGATCCGCGTGCTCGAGGAGGCGATGGAAATCGGTCCAGAAGACCCAGAGCTCTACGTCGAAAGGGCACAGATTCGGGCCAATGATCTGGGGGATTACGAAGGCGCCATCGCAGACGCGGACATGGCGATCGAACTTGATCCAGGCACAGCCGGGCGCTATGGTTTTCGGGCAGGACTGCTCCGAGAAATGGGAGACCTAGATGCGGCGTTAGCGGACTACATTCGAGCCACTGAGTTCGACACCACCGATGCCTGGTCCTTCATCGACCTTGGTTATTTCTACTATGACGACCTGGGTGAGGTGGATCCTGCTTTTGATGCCTGGAACATCGCCGTCGAACGAGAGCCGGATAATCCTGATGCCTACCACGCACGGTATCTTTACTTCGCCCATGTTGTCGAAGATTTCGATGCCGCGATTTCGGATTTGAGCCGCTGCCTCGAACTGGATCCGGAAAAAGCCTGGTGTTATTGGGAAAGAGCCTGGCTTTTTGACACGATTGAAGATATTGGTGGGGCGTTGGAAGATTTTCAGCGGTTTTTGGAACTCATCGATGTGGAGGAGTGCCCCGAATGCGTACAGGAAGCCTCGGAATTCATAGAGTCCCACTCCTAGCGAAGGCTATTTACCTGATCGTCGGAGTTCTTGCTTAAGATTCCATACTTCTTGGAGGATGAACCTTGTCAGGAGAATTGATATCCGGCAACCGGTACAGCGACCATTCCTTTTCGGATCTACGTTTGTCCAAGATAAAACTGGAAGCTAGCAGCTTCTACGAATGTCGATTTGTTGATTGTTCTTTCACCGAGAGTGTATTTCATGACTGCAGGTTTGCTGGATGCAGCTTCATAAACAGCGATCTGAGCCTCATAAAGGTCCCTTTGTGTGCATTCTCCAGAGTCCAATTCGAGAGCTCGCGCTTAATTGGCATCGATTGGACCCAAGCAGATTGGAGGGCAACGAGTCTCGGTGAACCGGTTAGATTTACCAGGTGCACTATCAACCATTCCACCTTTATCGGCGTCAACCTGAGCAAAATATTAATAAGGGACACTTCTGCTCAGAATGTTGACTTTCGCGAGGCCGATCTATCAGGAGCAGATTTGAGCGGAACTGATCTCAGTGACAGCCTGTTTTCAAATACCAACTTGTCTGGAGCCGACTTGACCAGCGCCAAAAACTACACTATTTCGCCAGAAACAAACAAGCTAAAAGGGACCAAGTTTTCTCTTCCCGAGGCAATGGCCTTGTTGTTCAACATGGATATTGACCTGGTGGATATGGGGAGTTAGAGAATCAGTGGTCTTGTCTGTGAGTCAGGATGACATCCAGGGTATCAATGGCGATTGCTAATGACTCCTGATCGTGTTGGCTCCACCATCCATTCGGGCCATTTGTTTCAGATGCTGGCGTCCAGTACCTGTTGATAGACGTCGATGGTCTTCTGCGCAGCTTCTTCCCAGGTAAATCGTCTCGATCTTTCGAATCCTCTCTCGATCAATTCCTGCTGGTAATCACGATCTCGTAAAACAGTCAGCATGCCTTCGGCTATCGATGATTCATCCTCTGGATCTATGTAATGTGCCGCCACGCCACAAACTTCGGGCATTGAGGAGGCGTCACTCACAACTACCGGCGTTCCACAGGCCATCGCCTCTAATGGCGGCAGTCCGAATCCTTCATAAAGCGATGGATAGACAAACAACGAAGCCATAGAGAAAAGCCCCGGTAGGTCTTCATCTGGTACATAGCCAACCATCTTAACCCAATCACCCATATCAAGATGATCAATTTGGTCAAATAGGGTGCCTGACATCCAACCAGGAGTCCCAGCGATGACCAATTTATGGGGAAAACCAGCCTTACGCACCTGATCAAAAGCTCGAACGAGCCGGACGAGATTTTTACGCGCTTCTATTGTGCCGACGAAGGCTATGTATTCATCTGGCAATTCATAACGTCTTCGCAATACCTCTCTTTGCGACGGATCGGAGACCGGTTTGAAATCGATACCTGCCGCATTGTAAATAACCTTTACTTTCTCCTCTGGCAATTTGAGAATGCGCAGCAGGTCGTCCCGGGCGTTGTTCGAAACTGTAATGATCGCAGAGGCACGGCGCGCTAGATGGGGCAATGCTAGTCGGATACTAACAAGACGGGTCAGCGGATGATAGTTGCTATACAAAAATAGTGAAGCATCATGAATGGTTAATACGAAGGGTTTTTGCTGACGAAGCGGCGCCATGGCGTTTGGGAAATGACATAGCTGCGGTTGGCTTCGTCTAATAACGGTCGGCAGCACGAAATGCATCCACAACAATCGTTTGCTTGCCGAAGGATGATAGATAGGAGTGGCTCGGGAAAGGGAGGACTCTAGAGAGTCGATGGGCTTGTTGCTATAGAGCAGGTATTCCGACTCAGGATTTGCCTTTAGCAAAGCAGCCAGCAGCCGGCCCGTATATTTCCCAACTCCTGATGGTTGCCCTATAAGAGATGTGGCCTCGAATCCGATTCTCATACTCACTATAAATTATTCCTCGCCTCAACGACAATTCTCCGGCGATTTTTGCCGATGTATGGTTGGTAGTCTGTCAAAAAACCCGGAGACAATGTTGGCCCCGCAAGTAGATGGAAATTTTACCATGAATGCCGGAGATTGTTAGGAAAACATCATTCAACTCTCGAGCAATTGAACCGCAAAATCCATCGTTCTTCTGATCAATTTCAAGGTGGTCAGGCTGTTGACATCATCTGTAAGAACAGGATAATGATTGTTAGTGGACTCCACGATCTAGATATGGCGAGCTCATTTTGCGGTCAAGAGTGCAATAGGCAGCAGGGGTAACTAGATATCACGAAACACGAAACGTCTTCTCGATCCCAGAACGGAGGAATTTCACCAAAGCCGTCTCGTTCAGCGTGGGCAGTTCTCAGAGCCATATTTGACCGTGATATCTGGCGCGAGCATGCCGCACCGCTGCTTGTCTACACAATCCTCAGCGTCGCTCTCACCTGGCCCTTAATCCGGCATTTCACGACGGCATTGCCGGGAACTTGGAATGATGTCCATCAGAGCGTATCGACAATGTGGCATGTTAAAGAAGCGATTCTATTTCGACAGGAGCTGTTTGACCTAACTCTCGTTTTCTTCCCTCATGGAGCAACCCTGCTTAGCAGTGTACCAGGACCCTTCATCGGGATATTAGCATTGCCATTTTGGCTTTGGGGGGTCGAGGCGGCCTACAACGGAGCCGTTCTGCTCGGATTTGTGTTGACGGCCTACTTCATGTTTAGATTGGCCCGGGCCTGGAGACAATCGTTGTTCACCGCCTTTTTTGCTGGGCTCATCTTGCTGGTTGCCCCCATGCATCTTGCAGGCATGCAGGGTCACTATACAAAGGTATTCTTGGCTTTGCTGCCTTTGTCGCTGCTCTGTTTTCACCACGCGATTGATCTCAACTCATCGCGACGCCGAACAGTATTCTGGGTCATCGCTACTGGAGCTGTACTCTTATCGACGGCTCTCTTCAACGGCCTGCAGCTAATTCTTGTTTCGATGTCGCTGGTCTATTTCGGATTGTTCGCCCTGGTTCGGTCTCCGAGAGCTGAGCGAAAGCGGCTGTTTGTGCGTCTTCTGGTGACCAGTGGTACGGCGGCGCTTCTGCTTGGACCACTTCTCATCGCTACCTATAAGGTAGTTGTAGACCCGGCAATACCCTTTGGCCGCAATTTTGAATCGTTCAAGTACCAACCTGATCTTCTGGAATTTCTGCTGCCCTGGGTTGAAGGCCGGTTGTTCGGAGGGACGGTTAGGGAGTTTCTGCGGGGGTATGGAATTCAACCGAACGTTGAAACGGCCGTCTATTTACCCTGGCTTGCCCTTGGTTTGTCCGTTATTGCGATCCTACGTGTTCGAAAGCAAGCCATTGCCTGGGGTCTGTTCACTATCTTGTTTACATTATTGGCTCTCGGACCATCGCTGAAGATATTTGGGAGGACGAGCTTCACTGAATACGGTCTTCCCGTCATACTGCCTTATGCTCTTTTCACGGCCCTACCGGGTTTGGACTTTCTTCGAACTCCGGGCAGGATGATGATAATGAGCTACGTGGGTTTGGCCATGACAGCCGGCTTTGGTCTCGACTATTTGCTTTCGCGATACACAAAGTATTCGAAAGCGATTCTCATCATCCTTGCCCTCTTACTTCTAGTAGTGCAATGGCCGCGGAAATGGGACCAGATGGAGCTTCGTCCCGTCCCGTCTTTCTACGAGGATATCGCGGAAGATGACGAGCTATACGGTGTGTTGGATCTACCAATTACGCCAGTAGAGGGACATCCAGCCGATATGTACAGTGCCTATTACATGATGTACCAGATGACCCATAAGAAAGGAATTGCCAGCGGCTATTTCTCGCGACCGTTTAGCCAACATCCGGTATTTCCCTGCCTGATCCCGGGCAAGCTGGAGACACAAGACATTACGCTGGATGGAGAGCCAGCAAGCTGTTATCTGAATTCTCTATATGATCTGGCCAATAATGGCTATCGATACGTTGTATTTCACAAGCCGAGCCCAGACTACGAGCTTTATACACCTGGCTCATGGGGCGAGATGGAATCTAAGAGGTTTATCGACTTATTCTTCCCAGATCAGGAACCTTTGGTAGATGACGAACTTGCAACAGTTTACGAGATTCCAGATCCTTCCACGATCGAACGAAAGCCGATGATCCGGCTAACTGAAAACTGGTATGGAATGGAAAGTGGGGCCGACTCCCATTGGCGATGGGCGGAGTCTCCAGCCAAGATTGACATAACGTCAGACATACGTCAAGAAACATGCCTTGATATCACGCCAACCTTCATCCATGATCCAGAATTTGAGTCGAATTTTGGTGACCAAGGCCAGTTATCGATTGAAGACGAATCGGGTTTGATGGAAACAGTCCTGATAAGACCGGGAGTGACAGTAGGTATTCCCATCTCTCTGCTTGAAGGTGGGAATGGATTAACCCTCTCTCTCGAGGCTGGCAACTTCCAGCCTGGCTCGATCGGTGGTGGTGACAGGCGCTGGCTGAGCTTCGCTATTGAGCAGATCAACCTCCGGACTGATACAACATGTGACCCCTAAAAAGTGGCAGTGGAGTTCCGTGCTTCGCTTAAAAATATCGCCGCATCACAACCAGCTATGAGTAATAACAGCGGGATCACCAAAACTTCGAGCGCATATATCAGGAGCATCAGCCTCTTGGCGTTGATGCTCCTGGCATTCATACTTCCCATGGAGATTGACGCTCCCTGGATTCAGATCGGCCCCTTGGACGTGACCAATGTCGAGATATGTCTTGGAATCGTTCTGTTACTGGCCCTCGTTCGATGGGCGATCGATGGACAACCCGCTCTTCGCATACCAAGAACCTGGCAATTGTTAGGTGCGTTTTTTCTCGCAGCCCTACTCATCTCGACCCTTGCCGCGCCGGTCTATCGCGAGAATTCACTTTTAGCAACACTGAGGACGCTCAGCGGTATTGCCCTGACGCTGGCGACGATCATCATCGTCCGTTCCAAGCGTGATCTGGCTTATGTCGCCGCTGCCCTCGCCGGAGGTGCGTTGGTCGCTTCGATAATCGGGTTAGCCGAAATAGCTCAGGGTGACGAAATTGCGTGGCTAAGTTACTTTCGGGAAGCGCCCACTGTCGCTGGAGGTATCTTGCGCCTGAGCGGAACCTTCGATTATTCAAATCAAGCGGCCATGTTCATCGAAGCGACATTGCCGTTGTTAGCTGCACTGGTGGTATTAGCCTGGCGCAGGAAGCGTACCGGTCTCACGATAGGCCTGTTCCTTGGCGCGATGATCCTCGTCCAGACGGCCCTGTTTTCATATAGTCGAAGCGCCATTGCCCTGGTCGTCTTATTCAGCCTCATGGCCATTTTTGGATCTATCTGGATCCGAAATCGCCGTTCCTTTGACGGCGCAAATGTTTTGATTTTCCTGGGCTTGGGAGCATTGCTAATAGTGGTCGTCAATGTCTTGACGGACCCTGCATGGCGCCTGCGCTTGACGAGCGAGGGAGATATCGCCTGGTATCAAATCGAGATGCAAGCACCGGCAATCCTCAATCTGGAAGCGAATCAAGAAGAACTAGTGACGATTACGGTGAAAAACGAAGGCGTCCTTTCCTGGACAAGCAGCGGCATTTCTCCAATCTATTTGTCTGCTCGCTGGGTTCATCCCGAGAGCGAAAACCAGTTCGCAAAGCAGCCAAGATGG
Source organism: Candidatus Zixiibacteriota bacterium (assembly GCA_035686605.1). GTDB lineage: Bacteria > Chloroflexota > Anaerolineae > Promineifilales > Promineifilaceae > UBA11865. The sequence continues at coordinate 1,164 of DASRZI010000479.1, read as the reverse complement.
GCATTGGCTCGCACAATTGATCCAGGTGAAACCGAAACGATGGATGTGCTGCTCCGCGCACCGGCAGTAGCTGGAGAGTTCACATTGATCTGGGATTTGGTCCAGGAGAACGTGACCTGGTTCGGCGCGAAAACTGGAAACGAGACGAGTACGGAAGTTAGCGTAAGTGGTGATGGATCGCTGTCGGAGGCTGAGCAAGGCCTGGTCGAATCAGGAGAGCTAGTGGAAGAATGGCAGATACCCGCTCCGATACCAGGCCGGTCCGTTCTATGGCGAGCAGCCTTGGATCTCTGGCAGGAAAGACCAATCCTGGGAATTGGTCTTGATAACTTCCGGCTCCGATATGGGGAAGAGCTTGGACATGAGTTATATGACCAGTCGATCCATACCAACAACTGGTATATAGAGATGGTGGTATCACTTGGCCTCCTGGGCGCACTTCCGTTTTTGATCTGGTTGGGAGTTCTGGTCATCGATATGATAAGACGGATTCGAACCGGGGGAATTTGGACAGTCGCCATCGCTGTCGCGCTTATTGCTTATCTTCTTCATGGGCTCCTCGATTACTTTCTATTGTTTAACCCCACGGGATTACTGTTTTGGATGTTGGTTGGAATGTGGACTGCCCTGAACTATCAAATGGAAGGAGAAGAAGTAGTCTGTGCTTAAGCTCCGCACCGTCTCCATATCTACTCTCACGATCGTCCTGGTTGTATGGGCGATAATTTGGCCGTTACTTCTGATAACTGAGACAAAGCGTTGGACGATCATGTTGGCGGCTCTGTACCTCCTTTTGGTCGTCGTGCTAAACGCCAGGAGGCATGGAGTTAAGCTGCCTGGACTTATCGGCGGATTTCTGTCCTTCTATATATTGCTCAGTCTAGTCGCCTACATCCTGTCCCCGATTCCGGACTACAGCGGACGCCGATTAACGGCCGTGCTCGCGGGCGCCGCTGGTTACGGGCTGGTTTACATCTGGCTCACAGCAGACCGAAGCCGGTCTCGGTTGTTTGCTTCAGGGCTGGCGCTAGCCGGTGGCGTGCTATCACTTGCGGCCTTGTTTATAGTCGAGTGGCCGTCGCGCTTTCTGGTAGATATCCAGGCGCTCACGAACTGGCTGCCGCACCTTGGTGGTGATTTCTATCTAAATAACAACACTGTAGC